>JBBSPM010000003.1:0-148699 GCA_038258815.1 Chthoniobacterales bacterium | reverse complement strand
CGATGATATCCTCGGTCTGCGCTGCACCGCTCAGTCCCGACTTGCGGCGGTTGACTAATATTTCGTCGAGGAAGTGCTTGTAATCTTCCTTCTGCGACGCCGCGTAAACCAGACTTGGGTTGGTGGTCGCATCCTGCGGCTGGAACTGCCGGATGTTTTCGAAGTCCGCCGTATCGGCGACCACGGTGGTGAACTTCTTTAGCTGTTCGAGTTGGTTTGGATTGGTTTCAGTGGTCATGATGTCTTCGCCGGAAGGCGGCCTTTCAGATTTTCGCGCGTGAATGGTCCGGGCTCCGCGATCAACCGGCGCGCAGCCTCCACCTGATCCCACACATTCCAGAGCAAGACACCCCGGACGCGGCCGTCCTTTAGATAATAGACGACGCCTTCTTCGTTAGGCCGCTTCCAGTCAGCGAAGGTCTCGAGGCGCGAAACGACTTCACCGACCGCTTCATACCCGAGCTCGAACATGTCGGAGTAGAAAAAGGGCAGATGATCGTACGGCTCAGACTTTCCCGCCATGTTCCGGCCGGCCAATCGTCCCATCGTGTTGGCGTTATCCTCGTGCTCGACGCGCATGCGCTTGCCCAACGCCGGGTTCTGGAACGAGGCCACATCGCCCGCCGCGTAAATATCGGGGTTGGTCGTGCGAAGGAACTGGTCAACGACGATTCCGTTTTCTGTCGTTAGGCCGATCGATTCTGCCAGCTCGACGTTTGGCTCGATCCCGATGCCTGCGATCACGGCATCAACGACAATCGTTTTCCCGGAAGCGGTTTTGAGTGCCCGCTGATCCCCGCGCGGCCCCGAGCCAACCACTTTTTCTCCCGTCGCCAGCTCGACCCCCTTTTGCCTATAAATGCCGGAGACATACTGAGCCAGATCACGTGGAAAGAGGCGTTCGCAGACATCGTAACCCGGAAAAATGAGCGTTACCTTCTTCCCATTTATAGTGAGAGCCGCGGCGATTTCGCTCCCGATAAATCCGCCCCCGATGACCGCGAAACGCTCGCCCTTTTCGGTCAGCGCGAGAAGCCGTCGGTAATCGGCGAGGGTGCGGTAATAGATAATCTGCTCATCGTCGAACGGGAGACGGCGCGGCGTGCCGCCGGTGGCGAGAAGAAGTTTTTCATATGTGAAAGCGTTTTCCCGGCTGTCGATCACACGCTTTTCTTTGGGCACGATCGCCTTGACCAGGCGATTCAAATGGAGCTCTGGCGCCTCGCCCTTCTCCTTACGCCAAATCGAATCCAGCGGATCGCCCTTCCACAGCCCCTTGGTCAGAGGAGGACGATTGTATGGAGCATCCGCTTCGGCGCCGATCATCCCGATGCTGCCAGTGGGATCGACTTCACGAATTCCATCGACCGCCGCGGCTGCCGTCATTCCGCCGCCGATGATTAGGTATTGGTAATTTTTCATGTCAGGCGCGGGCGAATTGTTGACTGAGTCGCGCCAATGCCAGGGCACCGAGGAAAAGACCGAAATCGCGCAAGACGATATCAAAATAGCCGGGAATGAGCAGAAGATTGGCGATGATCACGACCAGCCAGCCCGCGACCACATAGGCGAAGATGCGAGGCTTTAGGGCGACGCCGATGCCGGCAACGATTTCGATCACGCCGACGACCAGCATCAAATTGTGGGGGTCGATCGGAGAGAGCCGCGCGACGATCGACGGCATGTACTGATCCCAGTTCACGAGCAGGTGGAAAAATTTGTCCAGCCCGGCGAGAACGGGCGCGGCGACAAATCCGAGTTGGAGGATGCGGAAGGCCTGGTGGGCCGGTGCGGAAGCCTGATGAACGGCTGTATTGGAAGAGGTCGCATTCATGACGTGACTGAGAGACTGACTCGCAAATTGAAATAGTCAAGATAAAGTCGGACTTATTATTTCAGATGCCTCGGCATGGCCCCAATTTCGACACTGATTTCGTTTCGCGGAATGCGATCAACGGAACTCCGACTGAGATGCGTTCTCTCCTAGGGACGGTGCCATGCGTTACCGCCGATCTGCCGCGCCCATTAAGGACAGCCACCGCGCGTTTCAACGGTCAGTCGCGCGATCGACAACTTTCCGCAGTCCGGGTTCGGCTGCCAAATAAACTGCCAGTCGCTGGCGTCGTCCCCGCGGTTTCCTGCTTTCGCAACTTCTCACCCTCTACCCCACGCCGGTCATCGATCTTTAGCTCGATCGCGGGAGTCGTCGTCCTTGGGGAACGCAAGGCCTGCGCCACCGCGGCGAGGAGTTGTTTGGAATCAGCGTACTTGGGGAGCGCGATTTCCACTTCGCCGCGGAGATCAGGAGGCAGTTCGTCCCGCTCTACGAGAGAACCCGAAACAACCATTACCGGAAGGTGGCGGTCAAAGGCGCGCAAGGCGCGGATGAGCCCGACGCCACCAAGTTGAGGCATCTGCAAATCAGTCAGGAGGAGGTCGAAACTGCCGGACCTCAAGAGCGCGAGCGCTGCCGCGCCGTCAGCTGCGGTCATCGTCTTGTAACCCGCTTGGTCGAGGACGGTTTCTTCTCGATCGCGAAAAAAATCGTCGTCGTCCACGACGAGGATTCGTGAAGCCTCCTGGCCTCGCGCGGCTGCGGGGAGGGGCGACGAGGAAGGAGCAACCGAGACGCTCATGACACTTTCGATTCCGGTGTTGGTTTGGGTTTGGGTAGGCGTGGCGAGAGTGGAGCTGTTTGCGGGTCCGATCAGGATGGAACAAGCGGGATATTTCATTGCTGGAAAAGGAGGGTCGTTGGTCGCGCGAGGCGCGGACTGTCGTTTACCGTTTCAGTTCGTATTTCTGGTGCTGCGGCGTGGGGCCTTGGTGGACCTTCGGGGTTTGGGCGTGATGCCACTCGTAGGCGAGTAATCCGATGCCACCGATGATGATGACCAGCGCGAGAGCGCCCTTGACGGCGATGACGCCGCCCGTGTTGACGAGATGGAAGAGGCGATGCTGTGTCATGCTTTGGATTGGGCGATTGGCGGAAGTACCGCGCGGCTACCGCCGCACCGCACGCGCCGGAGGGCTCCCTTACGCCACAACGCGCACAACTTTGCCGACGTGATCCGTGCCACCCGGCCCGGCAGAAGCCGAACTCCCCAGATGTGTGTTTGTTTTCATCCTGTGTGTTGGGTTGATTGTTTCCTTACTCACGGGAGGAGTATGCCGGACGCTGTGGTGGTGCGGTATCGGCCCTGGGACCGACCCTGAATAGGCCGCGCGCTTATGCCAGTGCGGACGTTAGCAGCCCACCGGCTGGCGCGGCCGCGGGCGGAACATGGAGCGCTACTCCTTAGCCAAATGCGCGAAAGCGGCGGTGAGATTGAGCGCTGTGCCTCCGCGCACCACGGGGAGGCGTTGTCTTTCCCATGCCTTCATGCCGCCTTCGACGACCACCGGAGATTCCAAACCGGCGGCCGCCAGGCTGCCGGCCGCGAGGGACGCGAGCATTCTGTCATCAGAGATGAGGTAAAGCGGCGCGTGCGGATCTAATTTTCGATGTGCCAGAACAGAGTGCGGTTCGAAATCATGCAGAGGAATCGAGCGTGCCACCGGGGCGTGCGCTTTCTGGAAGTCTTTCTTCGGGCGGACATCGATCAACTCGACGCGTCCACGGTCAATCTGCCGCTGGAGGGCAAAGGGAGTGATTCTCTTCATCCGGAGAATATCCCGCCAGGCCGCAGGGGCGGTATCAGGCTCGAGCCTGATAGTGAATAGGCGCAGTGCCTAAGGCTAAGGGGAGGGGAGGGGCTGCTTGCGCGACTCGAGGAAGGCGGTGAGGTCGGCCAGCTCCTCGGGTTTCAAAGACTTCCCGAAAGCGGGCATGTTCACGCCACCATTGACGATGCGGATAACGATGTCGCCATGAGTGAGACGATCGCCGACATAGGTGAGCTCGGGACCGCGCCGGCCGCCGTGGCCCTGGACGAGATGGCAGTTCAAGCAGGCCTTTTCTTGAAAGAGGCGCGCGCCCTCGAAGACGGGACCGCTGGTCGCGCCGATGATCTGCGGGGTCAGGGGCACGGGATCAAAATTGGGCGACCAGGGAGAGCGCGCGCCCGCGATCCAGAGCGAGCCGATCATGATGACGCTGAGCAGCACGACGGCGATCGACCAGGGACGTCGTGAAGGCGCGCGTTCGCCCCGGTTGTTGAGGATCGGCACCACGAGCAGAAGGAGGCCGATCACGACCGGAGCCAGGATCATGACGTAGCCTTCCAATTGCGGGGGGATGAGCGCGAGAACGGCGAAATACCAGAGCAAATACCAGTCGGGGCGCGGGTCGGCCTGGAGGACGCTGGGATCGGGCGGCTTGTCCAGCGCAGGCGGGCCGACATAGAGCGCGAGCAGCACCAGCACGATGATCAATGCGGTGCCGACGATGAAATCTCGCCACGCGCCATCGGGCCAGAATGGATGACCCGTTTTTTCGAGCAGCTCGTGGTATTCCTTTTCGTAAGTCTCGGGATGGACCGGCTTGCCCGCGGTCGGCGGTTCCGCGATCCCATGGCGCAAAACCAGTCGGAGATGGAGCGCGATGAAAGCGATCAGCAGAGCCGGCACAAGAAAAACATGAATGGCGAAGAACCGACTCAAGGTGGCACCGCCAATCGTTGTTCCGCCGAGAATGAATTCGGCCAGCCAGGTTCCGATCCAGGGAACGCGTCCCGCCTGTTCGGCCGCGACCACGACTGACCAGGTGGCGTTTTGGTCCCAGCGTAAAAGTTGCCCGGTGAATCCCATCATGAGCGTGAACGCGAGGAGCAACACGCCCGTGGTCCAATTCATCTCTCGCGGGAATTTATAGGAGCCGAAGAGAAAAGTTTGCGCCATGTGTGCGCCGACCATCAGCACCATGGCCGAGGCGCCGAAGTAATGCATCGCGCGCAGGAAATTTCCGAACGGCGCGTCGTTCGTGATGAACTGCAGTGTCTCATACGCCTGGCCCGCCGAGGGAACGTAGGAAAACGCGAGCGCGACTCCGGTCACGACCTGGACGATGAAAGCGATCATGGTGGCGCTGCCGAAGACGTACCACCACTTCGCGTCGCTTGGTACCAGATGCTTGGCCGCGGGTCCGATCAGATCAGCGATGCCGAGGCGGTTATCGAGCCATTTCCACGCTGCGACAGCGACACGTTTCATAGCGTGTGCATGATCGGAATACGCCCCGCCTTGATTTCGACCTGGCCATTTGCGATGCGCACCTCATGGCGATCCAGGGGTTTCGGCGGCGGCCCCGCCGCGACGGTGCCGTCGCCGTAGTAAACGCCGCCGTGACACGGGCACATGAACAAACTCGCGTCGCCCAGCCAGCGCACCGGGCAACCCATGTGCGTGCAGTTAACCGCGAACGCAATGAAGTGCGTCTCGTCCTCGCGGCGCAGCCACGCGGCATTTTTCGCGGTAATGCCCGCCCACGGCAGCGAGGAGGGATCGACCATGGTGACGTTCACCGTCTTCCCGATCTCAAAGCTATTCACCGTTCCGACCGGGACCCACTGCGCAGGAGGTTTGCGAAAGAGCGGAGCCAGCACAAATCCAACGACTGGGATTCCGATGAGCGCCGCGCAGGCGCCGCCCAAGGCGATGCAGATTTTTTCCAGAAAACGCCGGCGGGTCAGTTCCTCCGTCGTGGCCGGGATGGTGGAGACTGGTTCGCTATTCATGCCGTTTTCGTTGACGACGAATTTCAGTGATCCAACCCGCGAGGGACGCGATGAAAAGGCCGGCGCCGACGGCGAGGATGACCGTCGAAGTGACAAAGCCCCAAAAGAAAAACGCCGTGCCCATGGCCAGACCGGCCGGGAAATAATTCGGGCGCGGGAGATTCTCGTGCGGGAGCACTTCCCAGTCTGGATGCGCGGGATCGGGCTCGTTGTTCATGACATTTTCGCCGTGGCCGGGCGCGCGGCGACTTCTCCAAACCAGCGCGCGATCTGCAGGAAAATCGCGGTCAGGTAGATCAGGCACATCGGCACCCACATGAGAAGGCCGCCGACCTGCTGATCCCTCTCCGGTGTAAAACCCCAGTTCGCGCGAAGAGCCGGCATTATTCCAAAGCGATCCGGCGGTGGCATGGAATAAATCGAACAGACTGTGACCGGCGAAAAGGTCAGAATCATCCCGAGCACGCTGCAGGCGACACAGGCACTGAAGAGATAGAGCACCGCACCCGGCGGCGAGAGCCGTTCTTCCTCGCGTGGCGCGATGACTTGCCGCCAGAAGAGGCTGCCAAGGAGAACAAGCGACGCTGTTTGCAGGGCAAACATCGGCCCGGAAGAAACCGCGGCGTTGCAAAGCGTTGGCCAATGCCAGACCCACATGGCGCCGACGCCGGCGACCCATCCGAAAATCGGGTGCGTGAGAAAGCGCGGTCGAAGCGCCAGCGAAAACGATCGGGGAAGACCAAGGAGCAAGAGTGCGGGCACAATCAGGAGCAGGAGAATGTGCTGCACCATGTGCGCGCTAAAGAGATAGCCATCAGCCAGCGTGTTAATCGGCGAAAGCAACGCGAGCAAAAAGACGGCGAGACCCGCCGCGAACCAGCCGATGCGCCGATGAAAACCAAACGCAGCGAAGTAGACGCCCAGCGCCGCGGCACAACTCAACAGCACCAGCGGATTCCAGCTCCAGGCCGAGATTAGGAATTTCGTCATCGCAAATGAGGCAGAATGTAAACGACTGAGAGCACAATTACCCAGACGACATCAACGAAGTGCCAATACAAACCGATCGCGGGTAGCGCGGGCGCGCGGCCTTTCCGGAAATCGCCGGCCAGCGCCAGCCCGAGCGCGATCAGCAAGGCAATCAGTCCGACGCAGACGTGCAGTCCATGGAAACCGGTCAGGGTGAAAAACGTCGTTGCGAACAGGTTCGAGTTCACGCTCACGCCACTCTCAAACAAATGCCAATACTCCAGGCCCTGGCCGGCGATGAAGATTCCGCCCAGCACAATGGTCGCGATGAGCCAGCCGATCATCCTGCCGTGCTTACCGAGGTGCAGCCCTTTTTCGGAGCGCCAGATGGTGAAGCTACTGGCGAAAAGACAGAGGCTGAAAAAGCCGGTCCTGACCAGGTCCAATCCGCGCGCATTCGGCCCCGACTGCGGCGTCGCGTTGTAATAGAGATACGCCAGAATGAGGATGCCAAAAAAGCCGATCTCCGAAATGATGAACGCGATCACGCCGGCGCGATTCTTTTCCGGCGCCACTCGATCGATCTCTCCTTTCGTACCGACGACAGGATCGGGACGGTCGGGATTAGCCACGTCCCAGAGCGGGCGGCGGCTGTGAATGGGCGGCAACGACCGAAAGTTTTCGTGCGGCGGCGGCGAGGTCGTGGCCCACTCAAGGGTCCAGGCGTCCCAGGGGTTGTCGGCTGCTTTCCGGCCGCGCAGCAGACTAACGATCAGATTCCAGACAAAGAGGAGCGAGGCGACGCCCATAATAAAAGCGCCAACCGTGGAGAACATGTTCATCCAGCCCCAGCCCGGCAAATCGGGATAGGTGTAAACCCGCCGCGGCATGCCGGCGAGCCCGAGGAAGTGCTGGATGAGGAAGGTCATGTTGAAGCCGATGACCATGAGCCAAAACGTCCATTTCCCGAGCCGCTCGGAAAGCATCCGGCCGCTCATCTTGGGAAACCAATAATGGAGCGCGCCGAGGATGGCGAAGACGATGAGGCCGACAAAAACGAAATGGAAATGCGCCACCAGGTAGTAACTGTTTTTCGTCTGCCAATCGAGCGGCGCGGCGGCATGGCTTACACCCGTTAGGCCGGCGAGAAGAAACTGCACCAGGGCGGCAATGCAGAAGAGCATCGGGGTGGTAAAGCGAATTCGGCCACCGATCATGGTCGCGCTCCAGTTGAGCACTTTCACGCCCGTCGGGATGGCGATGAGCATGCTCGAGGCGATGAAGAACAAATCGATCGCGTGTCCCAGCCCGGTGGTAAACATGTGGTGCGCCCAGACGCCGAGACTGAGAAACGCGATCGCCACCGTCGAGCCGGCGACAAATTCGTAACCGAAGATCGGTTTACGCGAAAAGACGGGAATGATTTCCGACAAAATCCCGAAGGCCGGGATCGCGACGATATAGACCTCCGGGTGACCAAAGGCCCAGAAGATGTGTTGCCACATGATGGCGGACCCGCCCGGCATGAGAAAAAAGTGCGTGTCGAGCAACCGGTCGATCAGGAGCATGACGAGGCCGGCGTTCAAAACCGGCAAGGCCAGGATGACGAGAAAAGAGTTCACGAAAATCATCCACGTGAAGAGCGGCAGCCGGCGCAGGGTCATGTGCGGCGCGCGGCTGCTCAGGACGGTAACGATAAAGTTGATCGAGGTGCCGACGGAGCCAATGCCGAGGACGAGAAGCGAGAGTGCCCAATAATCGACCCCGAGCTGAGATGAGTAGGGCGTCTCACTGAGCGGTGCGTAGGCAAACCAGCCGACCGCCGGAGCACCGCCAGCGAGGAAACTAAAGTGGAGCAGGATGCCGCCGAAAGGCACCAGCCAGAAGCTGTAGGCATTGAGCCGGGGGAACGCCATGTCGCGCGCGCCGATCTGGAGCGGCACGATGTAGTTCGCGAGCCCGAAGAGCACCGGCATGGCGACGAGGAAAATCATCGTCGTGCCGTGCATCGTGAAAAGCATGTTGTAGGTATCCGGCGCCACGAAAGTGTTGTTAGGCACGGCCAGTTGCAGCCGGATGAGGAGCGCCTCGATTCCCCCGACAACGAAAAAGACCAGCCCCGTCACCAGGTAGAGAATGCCGATGCGCTTGTGATCGACGGTCGAGAGCCAGGCCATCTTCCAATGCTCGCGCTCTTCCGGGGTTAAAATCCCGATGCGATCCAGAACCTGGGCGATCTCGTTCATTTCAAAGTCTCAAAGTAATCGACCAGCTCGTTGACCTGAGGATCGGTGAATTTGAAATCCGGCATCTTCACCCCGGGCTTGACCTGCTGCGGGTCGGCCAGCCAACGACGAAGATTTGCCGGCGTGTTCTCGACAATGCCGGCGCCAAGCCGGCGGCGGCTGGCCAGGTGCGTCAGATCGGGGCCAACGCCCGCATTCGCCGCCGTTCCATTGATGGCGTGGCAATTCATGCAGCTCATTTGCTGGAAAAGCGCGAGCCCGCGCGCGGCGCTGTCGTTAGGCGGTGCGGACGCCGGCATCAACTGCGTCTTTTCCCAGGCCTGAAACTGGTCGGGCGGTTCCGCTACGATCAGGAAATGCATCCAGGCATGCTGCGTCCCGCAGAATTCCGAGCAAACTCCCAGATAAGTCGCGGGTTCGTCCGATTGGATCCAGATGTGATTCGGATGTCCCGGCACCGTCGTCATTTTTCTGCCTAACTGGGGGACCCAAAACTCATGCAGCACGTCAGCCGTCTCCAACCGCACCGAGATCGGTTGGCCGGCGGGAATGTGAATCTCATTCGCTGTCACCACGCCCGATTTGGGGTAACGCGCTTCCCACCACCATTGATGACCGGTGACGATGATATCGGGCTCCGGCGGCGGCGGCGGATCGGCCACGCCCATGGTGCGACTCGAAAGAAAGAAGAGGGCGATCACAATCAGGCAGGGAATAATGGTCCAGACCAACTCCACCGTCCGGTTCCCCGCGACTTGTCGGGGATCGGGTTCGCCTTCGCGCCAGCGATAACGCATGACTGCGAAGAGAATCATCCCGCCAACGATGACGAAGATGCAGGCGAAAATGACGCTGGAAGTCACTCCTAAATCGTAAATCGCCCGCGCCTGTGGCGATTGCGGATTGAGCACCTTGATGACGCCGCTTTCCGGCGACGCCGCGAGGAGGAATTGCCAAGCGATCATTCCGGTTTCCTCTCAGATCGCTAAAAGACTCTCGCGGCCCATCCTGAAAGGTCAGTCCTCATTGCGCGCGATTCAATCATTTCGTCCCCCAGACCGGCAAGCGAGATGAGTTCTTGTGGCCACTCTTCGGCTCGGGATATTGAATTTAACAAGGTAACCAGGAGGACGAAATGAATGGAGTCACAACTGCGGGCGGCCTGAAAAAAACCTCGGGGTGGTCGATGGTCTGGGGTGTTCTGATGTTTATCTGCGGTCTGGTGGCGATTGCGCTGCCTCGGGTCTCCTCCGTAGAAATTGTCATCATCCTGTCCTGGGTGCTTCTCATCGTCGGAGTCTGGCATCTTATTTTTGCGTTCCAGGCGCACGGCGCGGGCAGCATCATCTGGCAGATCCTGCTCGCGGTGTTGTATGGGGCCGCAGGTATTTACATGTCTCTGCACCCGCTCTTGAGCGTGGTTTCTTTAACCTTGGTTTTGGCCATTTTCTTGACGCTGGAAGGCGTGCTGGAAATGATCCTGTATTTTGCTTTGCGAGGTGTCCGGCATGCCAGTTGGATTTTGGTCGACGGCATCGTGACCCTGATTCTCGGCATCCTGATCTGGAAGCAGTGGCCCTCCAGTTCTACCTGGGTGATCGGGACACTGGTCGGCATCAGCCTGATCTTTAGCGGCATCTCGCGGTTTCTGCTGGCCATGGCCGCGCGCGGCCCGAAAACGATCGTATGATCCCGAGTGGGGACAGGCAGTTGTCACGCCACCGGAGAGGCGTATTTTCTGATGGAAGGTAAATTATGAATCCACAAGATGAAGAGAAGCATTGGCGCGAGCATCACGAAAAGCAGCCATTCGTAAAACCTGAGCAGACCTACGAGCACTGGGCTCCGGCCTACCGAACAGGCTACGAAGGTGCCCACAAGAATCCGGGCAAGAAATTCTCGGAAATGGAAACCGAACTGGAAGCCGAGTACGCGAAGCAACGCCCTGTTCTCCCATGGGACGAAGCGAAGAATGCAGCGCGGATCGCCTGGGACAGACTCGGCGGGGTAATTACGCCGGGCGATGTCTCGCGTGGCGTGCGCTACGACTAATCTGCGAACGCGCTGGGGCGAAGAGTTCTCCCCGAATTACAAGCCCGGACTGCCTTGCATGATGCCGCCATCGGCGAAAATGGTCGTGGCGGTGATGTAGCTTGCCGCGTCGCTCGCGAGGAAAGCCACCACTTTGGCGGCATCTTCGGGTTCCGCCATACGCCCGAGTGGAATGGCGGCGTCGAGTTTCTTGAGCAACTCCGGATCGTTCATCGTGCTGGCCGCGGTCAGGTCGCGCTCATCCGTGTCTTCGCCAGCAGCGCTGGGGCATCGGGATGAAATATCCTGTACGCCGCGAGCTTGATGCGGTTTTCGATGAGAAAGCCGACGAGCGCATAGCCCCACACGAGCAGCGCCGATTTCCAATCGAGCGGCTTCATGAAGATGCCGGGCATTGCCTCATTAAGGGTGGGACCAAGAGTGAGGCTTGGTGAATGTCCCGTGCGCGTCGGTGAGCGAGTCGGGGAACTGCGATGCGGCGATGAAATTTGGACGAAGGTGCTTGTAGAATGTCGCGTGAGCCTTGAGCACTGCGCATGGGTGTCGCTGCGGATTGAGCACTCCGACCGCTTTCTTGAGTTCGTTGCGGACGATCTTCACCGGCATCAACAGGTCCGAATCACCGCTGACGATGACCGCGCAATCGAAGCGGTCGAGGTGCGCATCGTGAACGAGTTGGACGGCGAGATTCACGTCCGAGCCTTTCTCCTCGGTCTTGATGACCTCGACGGTGGGCGGCTGTCCCGGAGCCGGGTGCGCGAGAAGCATTCGCACGTTCCTGGTGAGGAAATGGCCGAGCGTGATTTCGAAATTCGGCAGCGTGGCGAGCGCGCGGAAATAGGTGTCCTGCCGCATCGGAGCATCAAGGTCATTCGGACGCGCGTTGATCTTCGCGGTGAAGTATTTGATGCCGACGATCTGGTTGTGGGCATCAGATGCAGTTCCAAGAGCCGCTGAAGGTCGAGCCACTTGTGTTTCGTTTTCCGCAAGGAGCCGAAGTAAAGATTGAACCCGTCCACGTAGGCGATCGTTCTCACA
This sequence comes from Chthoniobacterales bacterium, assembly GCA_038258815.1. Taxonomy (GTDB): domain Bacteria; phylum Verrucomicrobiota; class Verrucomicrobiia; order Chthoniobacterales; family UBA10450; genus JACCTI01. The sequence continues at coordinate 136,719 of JBBSPM010000003.1, read as the reverse complement.
GGGGCTCCCTCCCGAAAAAACAAGGGCCAGCACTTTCGCACTGGCCCAAGACCGCTTCGCCGAAGCTACAGCGGGGGTTAGCGCGGTTAGTGTATGCCGACGTCTCGAGCAAGGTCAAGGGTTCGCACGCGGCGGAACCTGACGCGACTCTCTCCCGTGCCTTCACAGCAGACCCTCCGTTTTGAGATGCGAAGAGGAAGTGCGCCTCTCCATAGAGACCTACCACGGTCGGAAACTCATCAACTTCCGGGTTTTCTACAAGGAATGGAGGCGCGGTAATCGCGACGCTCGAAAAAAAAGCAAGGCGGGGCGGCGCGCCCGAAATGGACCGCGCATCCGGGTGGCGAAAATCATGAGATGCCGGACGATCGAGAGTTTCGAATAGATGAGGGTCTGAATCGTGTCGCGGCCGACCGCTTGCGGTCAGCGAATCACTCGCACGTAGAAGTCTTCGCCTTCCCAACGGTCCACTTGCAGCCATTGGGAGGTAAAGGTGACGTTTGCGTCGGGTGAAAGTTCCTCCGTGGGCAAATCGGCGACGCCCACGCCGAGACCGGTGTCGCGCGTGTCGGTGTCGCGGGCTGTGGCCCAGCCGTCCGCGCTCCAGTGGACGCGCGCGGGCGCGAGCGTCTCAATGCGCAGTGTTTTCCCAAACGGCAGCGTGCGGACGCGATGATCGAAACGCCAGATGATCAAGGGCGAGCCAATCTTGTCCTTGAGGTAACGCTGCACCGGTTGCGGCGGCGTGTCGAAAATGGCGTTGTCGGCTAACGAGCGGACCAGTTTCAAATATTCCGAGTGCGCCCAGACCAGCGGCATGCCGGAGCCAGATGGATGGCCGTTAAAAAGTTCGCGCCCCGGAATATCGTCCGCGTCCCACGCCTGCTCCGGGAGCAATCCGCCGGGACTGGTTTGTGCGCCCATTACCGCGAGGAGACGCTCAGCTTCCGCGCGGTTGCCGGCGGCGAGTTCGTAGTGCGCTCGCTCGCCGCCGAGCAACGGCCACCCGCGCCCGATCCCCGAGCCGGTAAACGGGCTGCCATCCGCGGTTTCGCCGTAGCCATCGTGAGTGTAGCGATGCCAGACCGGACCGGTCGCCGTCTCAGTTTTCAGGGTGGCGTCGATGACTTTGATCGTGTTGACGATGCGCGGATCGTTCGCGGCGCGCAGGCCGAAGCGCACCAACGCCAGCGCATCCACGCTGACGATTTCGGAGGCCGGAAACGGTTGCGCCCCGCCGGGAAGATTCTTGATCTCCACCGTGCAATCGGCCGGGCCGTCGTGATCGAGCAGGTCCGCTGGCGCAATGCGAATGTAGTAGCCATCGACGCCGACACGTCGGGCCAGCTCCGTGCCTCGGACATAGGTCCAGCTCTCAATCTGCTCGTTCCAGCAATCGGCGGTTTCGCGGAGAAACTTCGCCATTTCCGCCTCACCTGCGCCGTCGGCAAAATCCGCCGCCGCCAGCAAGGCCGCGATTTCCGTGGCGAGCGTGAAGACGGAGTAACCGCTGTTCTCCTCCCACCGATCCTGCATCGACACCGGCCCATTGCTAACCAGAAACCGCGCGGCCTGCAGGATCATCGGCCAAACGGCGAGGCCCTCCAGTGCGTCGCGACGCCTGAGCGAGTCGGCGAGCAGGATGGGAAACGCGGTTTCATCCGCCTGCACACCGCTCCAGTAGGACGCGCCGTCGAGCCACATGTTTTGCGGCCAATGCCCATCGGCCTCCTGCGTGCACATCAGGTAGAAGAGCGTCCGGCGCGCTGCGTCCGAGTTGTCGGTCGCCAACATCGCGCCGGCGGTTTCCACCTGATCGCGCGGCCAGACCACGTGGTAGCCGCCGAGATCACCATCGCCGTGCGCCATGCCCCAGGGGATCGAGAGGCTGGCGATCATGCCGCCGGGAAAGCGCTTGCTCTCGCTCGTTTTCAAGACGGCCGTGCTGACGCGATAGAGGTCGAAGCCGTCTTTCGTTTTCGCGGATAAAGTGCGGCAGTTTTTTTGATAATCCTGCCAACCGGCCACATAGCGCCGCGCCACGTCCTCGAAGTCGCAGAGCAGCGACGCGCGCGCTTGCTGGCCCGCTTCGGAATCGGTGCGGCCGAAGCCGAGCGCGATGACGCATTCGCCGCCGCACGCCGCGAGATCGATCGAGCCGGTGAGCGCGATGTTTCCGTTGCTGGCTTGCGGGTAGTTCCACGTCATTTTTTTGTGCGCGGAAATGTCCTGCCAGCCGTCGCTCGTGCCGACGTAGCCGCAGGAGCGCCCGGTCCACGACGCGGAGCAAGCGAGCGCCAGCACGACTCCGTTGCGCTGGGCAAAGAGCATCGGAATCCCGCGGAACGCGCCCGCCCAGCCATCGTTGCCCATGCCCTGATTGCCGATGTGCGGGGCGAGCAGCGCGTAGAGCGTGTAGTCGGAAAGCTGGCCCTGGAGCGCCTCGAATTTGATCTTCTGCAAGAGCACGTCGCGCTTCGGATCCGTGATGATGGTTTTCGTGATCCGATAGCGGCCCTGCTTGCAAGTGTTCGTGAGTTGGTAGCCCGCGACGCCTTGTTCCAGCGGGTGGATTTCGTGGTTCGTGTCGCGTTTTTCCTCCGAGAAAAATTCCGCGCCGTCCGCGACCAGCAGCCCGAAGTCGCGCGTCGTCGCGTGGTCGATAAAAGGATGGTAAATCTCGTCGAGGATACCGTGAGAGACGGAGAACCAGACCCGGCTCTCGCGATTGGCCGCGGTGCCGATGCCATCCTTCGCGCTGGTGGTCCAATGCGGGGTGATGCCGGGCCATCCCGGTGCGTTGGAAGTGGAGTCATTCATATTTGTGATGTGATTCGGTCATTGTGCTCTTCCCCGGGACCCGCGGATGTTCACCGGCTCAAAAGTGCGCCATTTCTTCAAGCCAACCACCTCGAAAGCCGGCGCGTCGAAGTCCCGCGACGAGGTAGGGACATTGCCGCATCAGCTCCCAAAGCAGTCCCGAGCGATAATTTTCGATCATCAAGACGATGGGGCCTTGGTTAAGACCATAGTGAAAAGGCGATACCCACTGCTGCGACGGATCGGATCGCTCGGCGAAGGCGGTGTTGAAGGTGGCTTTGAAGCCGTAAGGGTTTTTCTCGCGCAGCTCCAGCGTCTCAAAGTAATCCAGGGTCGAGAGCACGATCTCGGGCGCAAAGGGGAGTGAAGCGACTACCGCCCAGGGAGCGACGCTTCCGTCATCGGGACCGTCTGGTACGCCGCGCGCGATGTAGCCAAAGAATTCGCGCTCCCGGCCCTTGATCATGCGTCTCACCGGTCCGGGACCGTCACTCGCTGTGATGCCCCAGCACTTTTCGCTGTAGCCGTCGAACTTAAGCGGATTCTCAATCGTGTACTGCTGCTGGACGCAGGTCGCACGGCGGCTGTTCTCGAAATAATCAATCTTCTTGCCGCGCATGTAGTCGTCCTGAATTCCACGGAAATCGATCCAGAGATGAGAAATTTGGTGGGTGAAGAGCGGGCCAGAATACAAAAACTCGTGACCATAGATTTCCCTCCACTCGTAAGTGGAGGTCCATTGGACATAGCTTTCCTTCGGCAGCGGATGAGTCGGTGAGCCGAGGCCGAGCAGATAAAGAAACAGCGCCTCATCGTATCCCTGCCATCGATAAGGCAAAAACCCGCTCTCTGGGTTCCAGCCGTGAGTCACAGTGAGCCCGCCGTTTTGGGCCCAATTCCAATCGGCCCGTCGATATAGCTCATCGGCGAGCTCACCGACTTCACGTTCGTCCGCGGTGCTGCCCGAGAAGTATGCCGCCGCCGTCAACATGCCAGCCAGCAGAAAGGCGGTGTCGACCGTGGATAGTTCGCACTGCCAGACACGTTTTCCACTGACCATATCGAGAAAGTGGTAATAGAAACCCTTGTAACCGGTCGCATCCGGGTCGGTGCTTTGCAGGCTCTGGTGAAAAAAGCGCAAGGTCGCGAGAGTGCGGCGGAGGGCGGCCGCGCGACCCATAAACCCGCGTTCCACCCCGACAGGATAGGACGACAGGGCTAATCCTACGGCCGCGATACTCGCTGGCGTTCCGGGCTTGGTCTTGTCTATGACCAAACCGTTCAGCGGATTGGCCTCGTGCACGAAGTAGTTAAAGGTATCGCATTGCAATGCCTCCATCACTTCGGAGCAGGCCTTTGCGTCATTCACGATCAAGACTTTCGCTTAGGTGGCCTCGGCGTCAGCCCCACGGTGATTGCAGCGACGGCGTGGGCCGGCATCGTAAATTTCAGACGCAGTGTCCTGGCCTCATATCTCCATGGCAGTGGTTCGCGCACGATTTGGGAGGCCACGTGTAATTGTTCGACTTCCCGCGGTGTGGGTAGCGCTGGTTCGCCCATTTCAATCCAGAGCCGCTTGGCGTTTGCGTGATCGTCATCGATGCGTTCGATATAGACATGGCGCGGCGACAGAAGTCCGTTCAGTTCAACCTGAACAGACTCAGTTTTGATCAGATGCCGGGGCAGAACGTGGTTCGTCACTAGCACGGTTACGGCCTCGGGGCGACTGACCACCCATACATCTACGGTCTTGTGTTTCCCTTTCACAGCTAACTCGTCGGTCCCGAGGCGGTGCAAGAGTTCGAAGGCGCGGTAAGAAGGTTTGGCCACGCCCTGCAGAGTCAACAAACCGAAACCGCCCTGGAACGCGGTCGCGGGCATGTAGTTTTCCTCGAAGATATCGCTAAACGTCCAATAGCTGTAGCCCTGAACAAGGCCGCGAGCTTCCATCATGGTTTGGACGATGACCGCCGCGGTGTAGGGCTCATCGTGGAGGTGATCGCGCGGATTCGAGGACGAACTCCATTCCGTATAATAAACCGCTTTTCCGCGCGCCTTGCGATGTGTCTCGCGCGCCCATTTGCGAAGGATACTCCTCTTACTGTGGGCCAGCTGTGTTTCCGAGTCCTCACCTACAGAACCCAAGGCATCAGTCGGATAGTGGTGCGTGCTGACGAAATCCGCTGGCACCTTGTGCTTCTTGCAGAAATCGAGGAACTCTTTAATCCATTCATTGTTCGCGGTCGCGGGGCCGCCGACCTGGAGTCGATCGTCCACCTCCTTGATCGCCTGCGCCGTGACGCGGTAGAGCTTGAAGTAATCGGCCTGCGTGCCGGTCCAGAATGTTTTGAGATTCGGTTCGTTCCACACTTCAAAGAACCAGGTGCTGACTTCGTCGATGCCGTATCGCTCGACCCAATGCGTTACCAGCCTGGCGACCAGCTTCGCCCAGGCCGCGTAATCTTTGGGCGGCGTGACATTCGCGGTGTAATGGAACACCGTTTTGCTGCCGGAAGAGAGCGTCGATGGCATGAAGCTCAGCTCGACGAAGGGCTTCATCCCGATCGAGAGGAGGAAATCGCAAATCTGATCAGCGTTGAAGAAGGAGTAGAGCAAACGATTCTGCTCATCCATCAGCGTGCCCATATCGTCGCTCAGGATGTCGTGGAAACGAACGTGGCGAAACCCGAGCTGCTCATGACATTGCCGCAGTTGGCGCTGCCAGTCCGCGCGGAGCGCCAGGGGCGCATGGCCGCTTCCGACAGTATGTTCCCAAAAATGCAGCAGGGGCTTCGATTTCTCCGACAGGCGACAGGTAAAATGCGCCTGCTTTATAGAACTCTTTTTCTTCGCTTTCATAATGCCCTTGGATGCTTTCCGGCCCGCCAGTGCGCTTCAATTTGTTCCAGACTTTTCCCTTTGGTTTCCGGGACCAAGAGATAAAAGAAGACCCAGGCGCCGACCGCGATGACGCCGTATAGCCAGAAAGTGCCGGCGTGCCCCACGACTCCGACCAAGGTTAGAAAGGTGATGGCCACCACGAGGTTCAATGCCCAGTTGGTCACCGTCGCCGCACTCATGGCCGCACCGCGGACCTTTAAGGGATAGATTTCAGAAATCAGCAGCCAGAAGATCGGCCCCAGTCCGAACGCGAAGCAAGCGACATAGATAACCAAGCCGCCAATCGCGACATAGCTTTTGAAAGTCGCCAATTGCTGGAATTGGAAGGCAGCCCCCAGAATCGCCAGGCCAATAATCTGACCAGTCACTCCGACCAACAACAAAGGTCTTCGCCCGACACGATCGATGAAGAAGATTGCCAGAACGTGAAAAATCCACATCACCATGGTCAAAGCAGCCCCGGCCAGGATGGCGGGCCCGGTGGCGGCGATGCCGGCAAACTTGAAAATGGTGGGCGCGTAATAGATCACGGTGTTAATGCCGGTGATCTGCTGAAATATCGCCATCCCCAAGCCGACAATCATTGGCATCCTCAAGGAAGGCTGGAATAGTCCTTTCATTCCGCCGACGCCCTGTTCATCCATACTTTTCTGGATGTCTGCGATCTCTGGATTGACGTCTGAGTCTGTCCGGACTCTTTGTAAAACCCGCCTTGCTTCGTCCACCTTGGACTTGCTGATTAACCAGCGCGGACTGTTAGGCAGCCGCCACATGCCAATGACCAGGATGATCGAGGGGATGGCCGCCAAGCCAAACATATAGCGCCATCCGTGCATGGCGGAAAAGGCGTAGTCCACCAGATAGGCCACCACGATGCCGGTGGTGATCGCCAGCATGTTGACCGCCACTAATGAACCGCGGACTTTAGACGGCACCAGTTCGGCGATGTACATCGGCGAGATAAATGAGGCGATGCCGATGGCGGTGCCGCTCACCACTCTGGCGGCAATCAACCAGACGACTGTTGGTGCGAGCGCCGTCCCAATGGCGCTGATCGTAAAGATGATGCCAGCCAGTATGATCATGCCGCGACGCCCAAAACGGCCGGTCAAAGCACCTCCCATAACCGCACCCATGACAGCGCCCACGAGGACCGAGCTGACGACGATTTCCTCCATGGTTGCTGAGAGCGAAAACTGATTCTGGATAAATAGGATGGCCCCGGATATAACTCCCGTGTCGTAGCCAAAGAGCAGGCCGCCGAGAGCCGCAACACCGACGGCAAAATAGACAAAACCGTTCACTTCCGATTTGGCTTTATTGTCCATTTGTCTTACCCATTTCCGCTGAGCCGGCGTCTTCCCTGCGCCAGGCGGCGAGTGGCGCTCGAGGTCCAGCACGGGTGCGATGCCGGGAATGACCGCGTGCATTGTTGGGGTCATTCATGGAGTGAAAATCAGCTTTCTCAGGGTTCGCTTCGGTCCCGGGTGAACCAGGCGGCAGCGAGCGCGAGAAGGCCCGCGCCGAGGCCGCCGCAGATCCAGTTGCGATGCATGTCGGTCCAAAGCTGCGGACTGTGCGCGTGCGCCCGATGGTCGAAACGTCCGTGCGCGCCGGGATCGCCGCCGACCGGTTCGTAGAGGTTGTCGGGTTTGTTGTGATCGGCTTTTTCGCTGGTCTGTTGGCCTTTCACGCCGGTGCGGCCGAGGTAAAGATCGCCCAGGCGGGGAAAAAGTTTGTTCCCAACGATGGCGATGACGGTGGGTAGCCCGACATAAATTTCTCGCCGCCGATTTTTCGACGCAAAGACGATGGCGCGCGCGGCCACTTCCGGCTGGTAGATGGGCGGGACCGGTTGCGACTTGTTAGGCAATTTGTTTTTGCACCAATCGAACTGTGGGGTGTTCAGCGCGGGCATCTGCACCATCACCGGGACGATGCGACTCTTTTGGTGAATCAATTCCGCGCGCAAGGAATCCATGAAACCCTGGATGGCGTGCTTGCTCGCGCAATATGCGGCCTGCAAAGGAATGCCGCGATAGGCGAGCGCGCTGCCCACCTGAATGATGTGCCCGTGATCGCGCGGGAGCATCCGTTTTAAAGCGGCCAACGTGCCGTTGACGTAGCCGAGGTAGCAGACTTCGGTCACGCGCTTGAACTCCGCGGGCGTGGTGTCTTTAATAAACGCGAAGACGCTGGTCATGGCCACGTTCACCCAGACATCGATCGGCCCCAGCTCGCGCTCGACACGCTCGGCGGCGGCTTCCATTCCTTCGGCATCCGTCACATCGCATTGCAGAATAATGGCTTTGCCGCCGAGCCGTTCGACGTCGCGTTGCGCGCCTTCGAGCGCTTCGCGGCCACGCGCGATCAGGCCGATGTGTGCGCCTTCGGTTTGGGCAAACATTTGCGCGGTGGCGCGGCCGACGCCAGCCGCGGCGCCGGTGATAACGATGACACGAGGTTTGTTAGGTGAATTCATGGATTTTTGATTTGGTGGTGGAACGGCGAAGAAACTCATTCGGCGCCGGGAAAAGCGATCGTGCTCAGAAGTGCATTCTCGGCCTGGCGCGAGTCCAGGCGGGTGTGCTGGATCACGATCGGGACATCGGATTCGAAGACGCTGGCGTAGCTCGTCCCCAGCGGCACCGGCTCCGGATCCTTCAGATTATTGAAACGAAAATGTTTCGTGCGGCGCGGCGCGACCGTCATCTGGTAGGGGCCGACCGGCTCGCGATCAGCGTAGAAAATCGTGAGTTCGAGGTGAGCTTCTTCGTCTGTCGGGTTGAGAACGCAAAACGCCTCGTGGCTGGTGAATTCCGGGGCCGGACCGTTGCTCCAGCCCGGAATGTAGCCTTCGGCGATTGCCCAATGTTTGCGACCTATTTGTGTTCTCATAAATGTGTTCTTCAGCCCAGCCGTGGCACGCCTACGCCGTGCGTCCCCGGCGGCGAAAGTTCCCGGCGCACCGGCGGCGTGGTCAGGTCGCGCGCGTCGGAGTGGAAGACGCTCGTCCCCTGCGAGATGAGGTAATCGGCCGTGCGCGCGGCCAGCGCTTGAATCGTTAGACCAGGATTGGCCGAGCCTTGCGTGGGCAGGATGCTGCCGTCGCAAACGAAGAGATTGGCGATGTCGTGCGTGCGCCCAAATTTATCGACCACGCTGCTCGACGGATCCTTCCCCATGCGCGCGGCGCCGACGAGATGGGCGTAGCGCGCTTCCTGCACAATCTCTTCCGCACCCGCGGCGCGCATGACCTGCTCGACCTTGTCTTTGCCGAACTTGATCAGCTTATGGTCGTTCTCGTGCAGGTCGAAGTTCACATGCGCGACCCGCAATCCGAATTGATCCCGCTCCTCGGAAAGCGTGACTCGGTTTTCAGGCCACGGGAGAATCTCGCCGAGGAGGCCGAAGGCGGACCAGTGGTTGTAATCCATCATCATCCGCCGCAGGCCCCAGCCCCACGCGCCGCGCGCGGCCATCATCTGTTTGGAGAACGCGATCGGCAGCGGCCCCACGGTTTGAATGGCGAACCCGCGTGCGAAATCGCGCCGCGGATCGGTTTCGTAAAACTCCTCCGTAAGCGCGTGCGCGGGCGGCGCTTTGTACATCCGCACGGGCTCGTCGAAGCGGCCGAGAATGACGTTGCCCGCCTGCGCCATGAGGTAGCGGCCGACAGTGTCACTGGAATTCGCGAGCCCGTTTTCGTAGCCGTCGCAGGCGGAATTCAGGAGCAGCCGCGGGGTCTCGATCGCATACCCGGAGACGATGATCGCTTTCGTTTTTTGGAAATGTTCGCGTCCGTCTGCATCGAGGTAACTCACGCCGGTCACGCGATTCTTTTTCGGATCGTGGTGAATGCGCGAGACCATGCAGCGATCGCGAATCTCCGCGCCATTCTCCAGCGCATCTGGGACGTGCGTGATGAGCGTGCTCGCCTTCGCTCCGACTTTGCAGCCTTGAATGCAGAAGCCGCGATAGATGCAGTGCGGACGATTCCCGCGCGAGCCGGAAAGGATCGCGACCGGCCCGCCCGCGCTCACGCCGATCCCGAGATTCGTGCAACCCTTGATGAGCGAATTGCCCACGCCGCCCATCGGGTGAGGGCCGAAAGCGTAACCATGCGGATCACCCCACGGATACCAGGCCGGCCCCGCCACCGGCATCTCCAGTTCGAGCAATTCGTAGTAGGGCTTCAATTCCCAATACGACATCGGCCAATCCACGCCCACGCCGTCGCGCGTGTGCACTTCGAAATCGGAGGGGTGAAAGCGCGGCGTGAACGCAGCCCAGTGCACCGAGCCGCCGCCGACGCCTCTCCCGCAATTGTTCGCGCCCAGCGCGAGCGGATTCTTCCCGCCCGTGATGCGCAGGTCTTCCCAGTAAAGCTGATGCGAACCCGCTTCGTCGCTCACCCAATCCCGCTCCGTGTCCCAGAAAGGTCCGGCCTCTATTCCGACCACCGAAAAACCGGCGCGCGCGAGCCGTTGCAAAAGAACGCCTCCGGCCGCACCCACGCCGATAACGAGATAATCGATCTCCTCGTTTTTCCCGTAACGCTTCATCGGAAAATCGATCGTCTGCATCGGCCCGAGGCGATGCACGTGCTCGTCGTCTGGTGCGGTAAACGCGCCGCCAATGGGCGAGTTCAATGCGTGCCTCCCTGGCCCGCGGGCGGGTGTTCGGCGTGCGCGGCGATGTCGGGCTCTTTCGGATCGGAGAGCGCGTCCGGCGGCGCTTTCCAAAGATAACGCTGCTCCTCCACCTCCCACGGCTCCGGTTCGCCGCGCTCCAGGCGCATGTAGGCGCGCGGATAAGCCGGACCGCCGAAACCGATTTCGTCCCAGGCCCACGGGTGCGCATAGTAGGCTTCCGCACAATCCTGCACGACCAGCGCCCAGTAGCGATGGATCGGCATTTTTTCCCAAATCTCCGCGGCGCCGTCCTTCGGTTTGGCGTCGTGGATGGATTTCAAGAGCTCCTCCTGCTCCGACCAGGCGAGCTCGAGAAAACCGCGCCCGTAAGATTGCCGCGCGATCTGTTCGATCGCTTGAAAGCCGAGCCGATAGGCGTCGCCATCGGGCGGCATTTTCGCGAAGCGATAACCCGGGGTGCGGCCCTTGTGCAACCGCTCGTCGATCTGCGGCACGATCGGAATACGACGCTCCGGCAGGCGATCATCCTGCGGCAACACGTGCGAGACGATCGTGTTCATCAACTGCTCTTCGTCCGCCGTGAAGAAGCGAATCGGCGGCACTTTCTCCACCCGTTCGACCACTTTTCGCCGTGTGGCAGCGTCCCAATAATCCTGCTGACTGAGCGTGCTGAAGCCGGGGTAATAGCCGGGCTGCTCGCGCGGCGCGAGTGGCTCGTCCGTGTGCGCATCCAGCGGAAGACGATCGCGGTTAGTATCGTTAGGCGTCATGAAAAGTGTGGCCGCAGACTTCGCCTCGTTAGGCTCATCGTTCCCTCCGCATCAGGCAGGCGAGCAGCCCGATCACGCCGCACGCGGCGAAAAGGAGCGGGGCAAAAATGGGCGGCCCGTAGAGCACGTTATAGAGCGGCTTCTTGATTCCGCCCGGCCGCCGCAGCACGCCGCGCGCATGATAATAAAAACCGACCACGCCGTCCGCGATCGCCAGCAAGGCCATCGCCGGGAGGAGAGTCCGCGCGGCTTTCGGGCTCTTGATCGAGACCGCCGCTGCCGCCATCAACGCGGGCGCGATGATCACCGGCGTCCATTGCGCCTTGTAGCGGAAATTATTCTTGTAATGAGAATAGAGGGCCTCGAAGCCGCTGAAAAACGCGCTCAGGATCGTGGCCACGGCGAGATGCTTTTGGAAACGCCCCGCGCGCAAATCCGCGCGCCAGGTGCCCGATTCATCCGGCCAGAGATCAATCACCCGCGCTTCCTCCGGTCGCAGATAGGAGGCGATCAAGCCAAGATACGCACTCACCCCGAAGAGCAGCGGAGCGAAGATCGGCGGCCCCATCACGATGTTCGCCACCGGCACGCGCCATCCGCCCGGTTTTCGCTGTATGCCGCGGATGTGGAAATAAAAGCCGACCACGCTATCGAGCAGCGTGAGCGCGGACGTCCAGCGCAGCACGGTGCGGGCGGCCCATTTGCTGAAAAATCCCCAGAGCCCCGCGCCCGTCATCGCCCCGCTCAAAATCACCGGCGACCACATGATCTTCTGTCCGTAGCTGCCGCGGTAGTGTTCGTAGGAGACTTCCAGCCCGGCGAGAATGCTCGACGCGCCCGCCATGAGCGACATGCCGCGCTGGAAACGCCCTTCGCGGAGGTGCGCATCCACCGCCACCGCTTCTTCGGCATACGCGGGCGGCAATGTCTTTCGCCAAAAGCGATCGAGACGATTTCCCGAATCCTCCGGCAATGGAAAACGTGAGCCCAGCGCGCGACCGACAGATTTCGTTAACGACATGGAATGCTTTCCGCCGCGTCACTCATGCGCGCGGTTTTGGTAAACGTCATAGATCAGTGGCGGCGTGCTCAGCGCGCCGACTGCGAGCAGCGCCCAGCCGACCCAGCAGCGCTGCGGGCGCGGCAGGTAATGGCTGAGGAGAAGGCCGGCTCCGAGACCGAAAAGAAAGCGCGTGACCGCAATCGCTTCGAGTTCCTTCATGGGCAGGGTGGCTTTTTTCATAGAGGTGTCGGTTGTTTGTTCGTTAGGCGTTTTTAGATGGCGGTTTGGTAGCGCGCGGCATCGGCGCGTTTGAACTTCAAGCCCAAACCCGGGCGCGAGCGATCAGGCGTGAGCGCGCCGTCTTTCGGCTCGAGGAAGCCGTCGAAAAACATGCGCTCGATGCGCGCATGATCGAAAAAGAACTCGCCCACCCAAAATCGCGGCGAAGCGCAGGCCGCCGCCGCGTGCAAGGTCGGCGCGCAATGGAAAGAAAACGGCAATTCAAACGCAGCGCAGACTGCGCCCGCTTCGAGAAATCCGGTGAGCCCCCCGCAGCGGGTCGCATCCGCCTGGAGGACATCGACCGCGCCCGCGGCGAGCATTCGGCGGAAATACAAGATATCGTAGCCGTATTCGCCCGCGGCGATGTTCATCCCGGCGGGCGCGCGATCTCGCAACAAGTGCAGACCTTCGAGATCATCGGATGAGACCGGCTCCTCGAACCAGCGCACGTCCAGCTCGGCGAATTTCTCCGCCTGCGCCAGCGCCTGTTTGCGCGTGTAAGCGCCATTGGCATCGACGAAAAGGTCCACCTCCGGCCCGATCGCTTCCCGGGCCGCGCGCACGCGCCCCAGATCGGCCTGTGGTTCGCGGCCGATTTTCATCTTCACCATTTTGATGCCTTGCGCCGCCCAGCCGCCGAGTTGTCCCTGCAGCTTCCCGATCGAGTAGGAAGTGAACCCGCCGCTACCGTAAATCGGTACGCTCTCCCGCACCGCTCCGAGCAGATCCAACAGCGAAACCCCGAGCAATTTCGCCTTCAAATCCCAGAGCGCATTATCCACCGCCGAGATCGCCATGGAGACGATCCCGGGCCGGCCGAGATTGCGAATCTTGTGCAACATGGCCGCGTGCGCGCCCGGCACATCGAAGGCATTCCGACCCTGCACGATCTCGCGCAGAAGCGACTGCACGAGTTTGGCGGTCGAGACATCCGCGTAGGAATAGCCAAGACCGGTCACGCCGCCGGCCGCGGCCTCGACCAGCACCATGGTCGTTTTCTCCCATTGCAAGGTGCCGTCCGATTCCGGCGTTTCCGTCGGCACGGTGTAACACGAGACCTCGATCTTTTCGATCGCGGTGCCGCCGGCGCGTGATGCGTTCATCAAACCCCGAGCGCTTAATCTTTGTGCGGCAAGACGTTCGCCAGCATGTCCTTCATCGCGCCGCGGAACATTCCTTTCCGCGCGGAATCGTGGAGGAGCGCTTCGTTGAAATGCATCGCCTCCTCGAAGGTGATGTGCGGTGGCAGCGTCGGCACTTCGGGATCGGTCATGGCTTCGATCACGACTGGTTGGGTGGCGCTGAGCGCGCGATCCCACGCCGGCCCGATTTCCTCCGGTTTATCCACGCGAATGCCGGTCAGCCCGAGCAGCTCCGCGTATCTGGCGAAAGCGAAGTCCGGCACATCCTGGCTGGGCTTGAATTTCGGATCGCCCGTCATGACGCGCTGCTCCCAGGTCACCTGGTTCAGATCGTGATTCGCCAGGACCATGATGATGAGCCGCGGGTCGCTCCATTCCTTCCAATATTTCGAGATCGTGACCAGGCCGTTGATGCCGTTCATGAGCATCGCGCCATCGCCCACGAGGGCGATCGCCACCCGATCCGGCCAGGCAAATTTCGCCGCGATCGCGTAGGGCACGCCCGGACCCATGGTCGCGAGATTGCCGGAAAGCGTCGCCATCATGCCGCGGCGGATTTTGAGATCGCGCGCGAACCAATTCGCCGAACTCCCGCTGTCGGATGAGATGATGCAACGCTCCGGCAGGCGCGGCGAGAGTTCCCAGAAAACGCGCTGCGGATTGATCGGGTCGGCCGAATTCATGGCGCGCGCTTCGAGCAGCTTCCACCAATCGACCACGTTCTTTTCGATCTGCTCCCGCCAGGCCCGGTCCGTCTTGCGCGTGAGCAGCGGGATGAGCGCGCGCAGCGTCTCCACGCTGTCGCCGATGAGCGGCACTTCCATCGGATAACGAATGGAAGGCATCTTCCCATCGATCTCGATTTGCACCCCGCGCGCCTGCCCTTCTTTCGGGAGAAATTCCGAGTACGGAAACGAGCTCCCGATCATCAGGAGCGTGTCGCACCCCATCATCATGTCCCAGCTCGGCTTCGTCCCCAGCAATCCGATCGAGCCGCAGCAATAAGGGAGATCATCGGGCAGAACGGCTTTCCCCAAGAGCGCTTTCGATACTCCCGCGCCCAGGATTTCCGCAACCTCAATCACCTCGTCGGTCGCGCCCAGCGCGCCGGCGCCGACGAGGATGGCCACCTTTTTTCCTTCGTTCAAAATATCGGCCGCGCGGCGCAAATCCGCCTCCGTCGGGATCACGCGCGGCGTGCAGAGCCCGACCCCGCTAAAGACCGCGCCGTGCACGCGCGGCGGCTCTTCATATTCCAATTCCTGAAAGTCGTTAGGCACGATCAGACAGGTCACAGTCCGCTCCGCTTTCGCGATCCGCACCGCGCGATCCACCAGGTGCCGCATCTGCGCCGGCACCGTGGCCATGTGGACGTAATCGCCGGCCACATCCTTGAAGAGAGAAATGAGATCGACCTCCTGCTGGAAGCTGCCTCCCATCGCCATCCGCGCCTGCTGACCGACGATCGCGAGCACGCTCTGGTGATCCATTTTCGCATCGTAGAGACCGTTCAAAAGATGGATCGCGCCCGGCCCGCTCGTGGCCAGGCAGACGCCCACTTCGCCGGTGAACTTGGAGTGCGCGCAGGCCATGAAAGCCGACATCTCTTCGTGCCGCACCTGTACGTAATCGATCTTATCGCCGGCGCGTCCGATCGCCCCGATGATGCCGTTAATGCCATCGCCGGGAAATCCGAAGATGCGTTTGATGCCCCACTCGTTGAGGCGCCGAAGGAGGAAGTCGCTCGTGGTTTCACTCATAAGATTTTTTGTCCGCGGAACTGAATCGCCGCCGCGGGCGGGAATGCGCTTTGGATTTTGGGTTCGGAGTGCACTCCTTACTTGGGACCAGGATTTTGCCTGCGGCCATTGGTCGCGTGGCCGGTCGCAAATAGGCGCTCAGCCTACGCCGCGGCCCGGACGGTTCGCTACTTGGGCGTGCCGTCGAGCACCCAGTTCAACCCTTCGGAAAGCTGCGCAAGGAAGGCGTCGCTCGCGCCGCTGAAACTATGGAAACCATTCGGCAGCTCCCACAAACGATGCGGCGCTTCCAGTCGATTGAGCCAGAGCCTGCTGGAAAGGATATCGCCGCCTCCGTGGAATTGAGCGACTCGAAGAGCGCCGAGCTTCTTGCTGAAATCGGCGATCGCGAAAGTATCGGGACCGGTGGGCTCTTCGTCCATCGTGTCCTCCATGCGCAGGCCATAGCGGCCGCGCTTTCCGGGAGCGCAGACCACGAGTCCGGTCAGTTTTTCCGACTCTTCGTGATCGCGCGCAAGAATGTAGACGGCTTGCGGGATGGCCTCGACGGCGCCCATGGAAAAACCGCCGATGACCAGCGGAACCTCGGAAGCGTCGAGCCGCTTTCGCATTGCCGCAGCGATGGTAAGCGTGTCTTTCCCGAGAATCTCCTCGGAGAAATCCGTCTGCGAGTAAGTTTTGAAATCAATCCCCGCGACGGCGTAGCCCTTAGAGGAAAGGTAGGAGGCGACGCGATCCTCCCAGATCGGCTTCCATCCACCATCCCCTGAGCCAAAGATAATCAGTGCTTTGGGGACGAAGTCTTCGCCGGGACTGTAAACTTTCAGCGTGAAGGAACCGCGCGTGAGGGGAACCACGAGATCGTAATTTGCGGGTGCTGCCACATGGGTGCGACGGCTCCACCAACCGTAGTTCATGCCGGTGACGATGAGCGCCGCGATCCCGAGGAGGAGCAGCAGAGTACCGAGTGTGATGAAGACGGAACGTAGTTTCACAATTGGATCAGGCAGCGGGCGAGGACTCTATTTGCGAACGATGCCGTAGAACCCGCCGCTGATGAGCGCCGCGCAATCGAGTAACGCCGCCGGCAGGGCCAAGGTGCCGGCGGTGGCGAGATAGATGCCGCTCCATTCCGGCTGAAATTTTTCCTTAAAGGAGCGCAACCCCTGAAAATTGTAGAAGTGTTCGCCGCGGGAAAATAGCGTGGCGCCAATGCGATGCCAGACCGGAGCCAGGGGGCGCCGCGCCAGTCCGGAGAGGGGAGCAACGCCAAGATTGAACCAGCCGTAGCCCTCCGCTCTCCCCCAAAGCATGAGTTCGGTAATCAGGTAGGGCATTGTCCCGTGGATGGCGGACGCCGGATCGAAGCGCATCAAATCGATGGAGAGGCCGGTCCGGCCCGCGCCGCAAAAGAGATTCGAAAACGCCACGATCTGGCCGTGTCGCCTAACGAGCGCGAGCGGAAAGTGCGCGAGATATTCCGCGCGGAAAGATCCGAGCGAGAAACGCTTCTCTCTCGCATTCTTCCCCCCCAGCCACGCGTCCGAAATGGCGCGCAACTCCGGCAGCAGTTCCGCTGAAGTCCCCCGCGGCACCACTTCCACGGTGCAGCCTTCGCGCTGGCCTTTGTGCATCGTCTGGCGCAGTTCCTTGCGCGCCGGACCTTCGAGAGAAAAGTCGGCCAGCGGGACGCGGCCTTCCTCTCCCAGTTTATAAAGTTGCAGCCCGAGATCGATGTAGCGGTGCGCGCTCGTCTCACCCACTTGATAGAAAACTGGTCGTGCGCCGCGCCGATGCGCTTCGTCCCGGAAATCCCAGAGCAGATCGTCCCACTCCTCTTCCGGACCGATCGGATCGCCCAGCGCGATCAGACTCTGCCCTTGCGCGCCATACATGAGGAACGCGCTCTCATCGTGGCTGAGCAAAAAGCGCTTATCTCCTAGGAACGCCAGGCCCGCCTCCGGATTCGGCGACTGGGCCACGATCCGCCCCACCACTTCGCTGGGTTCCTCGGGCGCAAGGTCGCGTCGATGCAGCGCGGGACTGAGCAGTTGCGCGAGACCGATTGCCGCCAGCAGAACGGCCATGCCGGCCGAGGCGCGGAGAAATCGGGACGCGTGTCCGGAATAGGAGAACTGCCACCACAACTCCGTGGAATACTCCACATGTTTGAAAGCGAAAAATCCCAGCCACGTCGCGCCGCCCAGCGCCAACGCCATCACCGTCCACCAGCGTATCGTGAAAGGCGTGGCCAGAAGCGCTGCCTCGCGCGTGAAACGCCGGCGCGCCGGTATCATCATCACCAGCACGACACCGAGGATGAACGCTTCCTCCCAATCCCAGCCCTTCAAAAGAGAGAAGACGATCCCGGCCGTGAGCAGGCTCACCGCCAGATACCACGCCGTCCGCACGCGCCGATGCAGACTCCACGCCAGCACCACGAGCAGGAGACCTACGATGCTCGCGAGAAAGTGGGAAGTTTCCACTAAAGACAACGGCACTGCGGTGCGCAGCCACGCCGTTCTTTCCGGCAAAGCCGGCGTGCTGCCAGAGATCATCAGCACAATTCCCGAAACCATCGCTCCCAGCGCGACCGCGATCGGTGTGATCGAGGAGAGCGCGGCCAGGACGCGGCGCGACGAAGCCGTGACCTTAATTTTTCCATGCAATCCTTCCCGCCAGCCGAGCAGTACGGTCGCGATCGAGAAAGGGATAAAATAATAGACGGCGCGATACGCCACCAATCCGCCGAGCACTGCGGCGTGCGGCGCCGAGGGCGGAAGCAAGGTCACGACCACGTACTCAAAAACGCCGAGCCCGCCGGGAATGGTGCTGACGACGCCGGCGATGTGCGCGAGCAGAATGATCTGCGCCAGGTGCGACCACGTCACTCCAGGTATCTTGGGCAGGAGCGCGATCAAGGTGGTGACCGCGAAGCCCCAATCCAGCGCCGAAACTAATGTGGCCCCCGCCAAAAGTGGGAAGGAAGGAAGTTCCACGCGCCAATGGCGGAGTACGATCGGGCGGCCGCGCAGCGCGAAACCCCAGATGGCGGCGAGGAGGACGAAGAGCGCGATGCCGAAAGGAAGCGTGGAGTCGGTGGGAAAAGGGACGGCGCGCGAGATAGCCAGCGGGTGGGCGGTAAAAGCCAGCCCGGAAAGCAGCGCCTGGCCACAAATGCCGGCCACTGCGCAAAACCCGATCAGCCTGGCCACGTCGCTCGTGCGCAGACCGAGCGCAGAGTAAAGCCGCATCCGCACCGCGCCGCCGCTCAGCACCGCGGCGCCGAGATTCATGCTGAAGGCGTAGCTGATGAACGAGATCAGAGCGACAGCGCCAAATTTCAGTTTTTGCCGCACGTATTTTTGTCCGAGAAAATCGCAACCGGCCAGACAGAGGAAACTCAGCAGCGTGGTGCAGATCGCGAGTGCGATCCGCTCTGCCGGCAAGTGGGCAACATAGCCACTCAGTTCATGCCAACGCACATGCCGGAAATCGTGATAAAGCGCCCAGAGCGCCGCGGCAAAAATGCCGATGCCCACCAGCGGCGCGACCCACCGCCAAATCTTCGACCCGAAGCGGGATGCCGCAGGAGATTTGGAATTCGAGACCGGAGCGATCATTTCAGCCCCGGGCGGATGACGAGTCCGGCGACAACGAGAAAAATCATACCCGAAAAAAGAGCTTAGCAGCCGAAGCGTTTTCCTGTGACTGCGGCGAAAGCCTACACGAGAACGCGAGCAAAAAGGGAGGCCGAACCGACAGCCTCCCTCTCGCATCCCCGAAAGAGCGAACAGTCTCCTTCCTCAGATCTTGCTGTGGCGGCGGCCGGACGTTTCCTGGATGTTTACCGCCACTTGTTTGCCATTCTCTTCGGCAAAGTGAATCTGGACGCGTTCGCCGTTCTTGAAATTCGCGTATTTTTCGACTTTCTGTTTCGAGCCGTACTTCGTTTCGCCCGTGATGGCGAAGGTGTTGATCGCTCCTTTGTGACCTTTGATCTCAATCGAGTCCGCTGTGAGCTTCACGATCTTGCCGGAGACCTTCCCGTGCGCATTCGGTCGAGCGACGATGGTCGTATCTCGGGTCTTGGTAGTGCCGGCGGCGAGCGCGCCCAAAGGGGCGAAGCTCAGCATTCCAGCGGCCATGAGGAGTGTGATTTGTAATTTATTTATTTTCATCTGATTTACTTTCTTTTGGTTGTTTTTGTTCTGTTGCTACTGGCGCGGTGTTGGCGCTGCGTTTAGCTGCTTCGTCAATCCTGTGCCGCAGGTGAGTAAGGTCTTCCCCGGCCTCCTGCTATTGGCGACGATGCCAATCAAAAATAGGCGGCGCGCCTAACGTCTCGAAGAAGACGTCGTCGTTTCCTTCGTCAGCAGTTGCCATAATTTTCGACCGTCTGTTTTCAAATCGGCGACCGACTGGCTCTTCGTTTCGAAAGGTTCGCGCTTGGGAAGCAAGGTCGGATTCAGAGTGAGGGTTTCTCCATGACTTCCCAGCGGTGATCGCGGCGTTGCGATCGGATTAGAGCCCCCGAGGAGGATGCGCTTTCTGCGCGGCTGCGACATTGACTCGTTTCCCAGCCCGAGGTCGAGGGCGGGGCGCAAGAAGCCTTCACCGATGTAATGCGGGTGAAAGCTTCGCGTCAGTGTGAAGGCATAGGCTGCGTCGTTAGCCAAAGCACTCTCGGAGAGTGGCGGCACCCGAAACAAACAAACGACGAACTGAAAAACTGATCGCACATCACATCATGAAGACTCCCACGTTCTGGAACAAAAACTCACCCGTCGGCGGCGCTGCCGTGGCGGCACCTTCACCCACTCCGTCGCAACCACTCCCCGATTTTTCGGCGGAGAAATATACCGTCCCACCCGCGCGTGGAACTGGCTCGCGCCAGTGGGATCGCTCCGGCGAAAATCCCGCCATCCGCGAAGTGCAGGATCGCGTGCAGCAAGCGGCCGCCTGGGTTGATCCGCTCCGCCAGCAGATGGCCCGTGTCATCGTCGGCCAGGAACAGCTCGTCGATCGGCTCATGATCGGCTTGATCAGCAACGGACACATTCTCCTCGAAGGCGTGCCCGGCTTGGCGAAAACGCTCTCGCTCAAAACGCTTGCTTCCGCCGTTGGTCTGCATTTTCAGCGGCTGCAATTCACGCCCGACATGCTCCCGGCGGACATCGTTGGCACCATGATCTACAACCCGCGCGAAGGCACTTTCAGCACCAAGCACGGGCCGGTCTTTTCGAATCTGATCCTGGCGGACGAAATCAATCGCGCGCCCGCCAAAGTGCAGAGCGCGCTCCTCGAAGCGATGCAGGAACGCCAGGTCACGCTGGGCGATGAGACTTATCGGTTGCCCGATCCGTTTCTCGTTCTCGCGACTCAGAATCCGCTCGAACACGAAGGCACTTATCCGCTGCCGGAAGCGCAGGTCGATCGCTTCATGTTGAAGGTGATCGTCGATTATCCGAACCGCTCCGAAGAGCGCGCCATCCTCGATGCCATGGCCGTGGCGGAACCGACGTTCGACGTGCAGAAAGTCGTGAGCGCGGAAGACATCATCGCCGCGCGCCGGGTCGTCAGCAGCATTTATGTCGACGACAAGGTGAAGGATTACATCGTCGATATCGTTCTCGCGACGCGCGATCCGAGACCGTACGGCCTGAACCTGAACGGTTATGTGCAATGGGGCGCCTCCCCACGCGCCACGATCGGCCTCACCCTCGCGGCTCGCGCGCACGCCTTTCTCCAGGGGCGCGGCTACGTCACGCCGCAGGATGTGAAGGATCTCGCCTACGACGTTTTGCGGCACCGCGTCGCGGTCAGCTACGAAGCGGAAGCGGAAAACATCACCTCGGAAAACATCGTGGCCGGCATTCTGGAAGGCCTGCCGGTTCCCTAATCGGCGCGTCCTTAACAGCGCACTTCCACTCACGTTTCATCATGAATTCCGAACAAACTCGCGAAATTCTCCGGAAGGTCCGGCAGATCGACATTCGCACGAACCGCCTCGTTAGCGACACGCTCGCCGGCCAGTACCACAGCGTCTTCAAAGGCCGCGGCATGAACTTCGACTCCGTGCGCGAGTACGTCCCCGGCGATGAAGTGCGCGCGATCGATTGGAACGTGACCGCGCGCACGGGTCATCCATTCGTGAAAAAATTCGTCGAGGAACGCGAGCTCACGCTCCTCCTCGCGGTGGACGTGAGCGCCTCGGGCAATTTCGGCTCGGGCGGCCAGAGCAAGCGCGAACTGGCGGCGGAGATCGCCAGCGTGCTCGCCTTTTCTGCGGTCAAGAATAACGACAAAGTCGGGCTCCTGCTCTTCACCGACGAGGTCGAGCTCTACCTCCCGCCGCGCAAAGGGCGGCGCTATGTCCTGCGTCTCGTGCGCGAAGTGCTCGGCTTCGAGCCGCAACATCGCGGCACGAATGTGGTGCAGGCGCTCGATTTCGTGAACCAGGTGATCAAGCGCCGCGCCATCGTTTTTCTCCTCTCCGATTTCCAAATCGGCGCCACGCCGACGGAGGAATTACGCCGCGCCTTGCGCCAGACTAATCGCCGCCACGACCTCGTCGCGCTCCCGATCGAAGACGCGCGCGAACGGTCGCTGCCCGATCTCGGCATCGTCGCGATCGAAGACGCCGAGACCGACGAATTGGTCGAACTCGACACGCGCAACCCGCAGGTGCGGGAACGCTTCGCCCAGATCGCGCAGGAGCGCGCCACCCAACTGCGGCGCGTCTTCAACGCCGAAGCCATCGATTCCCTGCGCCTCGAAACCGACCAGCCCTATGTGGCCGGGCTCATGTCCTTTTTCAAAAACCGCACGCACAAACGCTCATGAAAAATTCTCTCTCTCGCGCTCTCCTTGTTCTCTCGTTAGGCGCATGCGCCCTCACGGCCGACGCGGCACTCGTGCCGGCACCCGCCAGCGCGCCCTCGCTGCCAGCTTTGCAAACCGCACCCGCGCAATACGCCGCGCCTCCGGAAGACATCCTCGATATCCGCGGACCGATTCATATTCCCACACCGTTCCCGTGGCTTCCCTGGACCGCCGGCGCTGTCGGTGTCGCCGCGCTCGGTCTGGCCGCGTGGGCTTGGTTCCGCCGTCCCCGGCGCAAACTTCCCTACGAGCTCGCGCTCGAAAAACTGGAGGCGACCCGGCCGCTCATGCAGAACGAAAACGCGCAGCCCTTTTCGCTCGCGGTCTCCGAGATTGTGCGGCGCTTCATCGAAGAATGCCTGCCCGTGCGGGCGGCGCATCGCACCACGAGCGAGTTCCTGCACGACCTCGTGAGCCTGCCACAAAGCCCGCTCGCCGGGCAGCGCGAAATGCTCGCGGATTTCCTCGAACACTGTGACCTGGCAAAGTTCGCGCGCTGGTCGCTCACTGTCCCGCAAATGGAGGCGATGCTCGCCAGCGCACGCGCTTTTGTCCTGGCCATCGGACAGCCAAATCCGGGATCCAAACCAAACGCTGCGCCCGCGCCTGAACTCGTTAGGCAAACCGCTCTCACCCATTTCTGATATGATCCGTTTTCTCTATCCCAATTTCCTTTGGCTCCTCGCGCTACTGCCTTTGCTCGCGCTCCTGCGCGGGCGGCGCGGACCGGTTGCCGCCGTCAAATACTCCAGCGCCGATATTGCCCGGCAGGTGGCGCGCGAGACCCGCAGTCGCGTCGGTCGCTGGTTCGCCCCGCTCAGTCTGCTCGCGCTCGGCTGCATCATCGTCGCCCTGGCCCGGCCGCAACTCGGGCGAAGCAACTCCACTGTCGAGGCCAGCGGCATCGACATGATCCTGGCGCTCGATTGCTCGGGCTCGATGGAAGCGCTCGATTTCAAACTCGACGGCCAGCCCGCGAACCGGATCGACATCGTCAAATCGGTCGTCTCGAAGTTTATCGACGCTCGGCCTAACGACCGGATCGGCTTGATCGGTTTCGCGGGCGCGCCTTATCTCGTTAGTCCGCTCACCCTCGATCACGACTGGCTCCAGCAGAATCTCGAGCGCGTGCAGGTCGGCGCGGTCGAGGACGGGACCGCGATTGGCTCCGCCATTGCCACGAGCGTGAATCGCCTGCGCGATCAGCCCGGCAAATCGAAAGTCATCGTTCTCCTGACCGACGGCCAGAACAACATGGGCCAGATCACGCCGCAGACGGCCGCCGAAGCGGCCAAGGCGTTGGGTGTGAAAATCTACACCATCGCCGCAGGTGTCCGCGGTGAGGCGCCGGTGCCGGTGACCGATGCATTCGGCAACAAACGCCTCGCCATGGCCCGGGTGGACGTGGACGAAGGCACGCTCAAAAAGATCGCGAGCGAGACCGGCGGCAAGTTCTTCCGCGCCACCGACACCGAATCGCTCAAGCACATCTACAGCGAGATCGACCGGATGGAGAAGACCACCCACCAGCTCAAGAAATTCGAGAGCCAGCACGAACTCCTGGCCTGGGCCGTACTACCCGCGCTCGCGCTCCTCGGCGCCGGTCTCGGCCTGGAACAAACCCGTTATCGCCGCCTGCCCTAGCTAGCTATCGCAGGTGCCTCGATCTGATAACGACGAAAGACACTGTCTATTTCCAGCGTTGCTTGATGTAGTCTTGGGTCTGGCTTGGCGTTAATTGGGAAGTTGAGGGGCCGGTGCGGATGTAGAAATGTTCGGCCTCGCCATCCTTCACGAAGACTGGCTTCGGTGCTTTGTGGCACTCAATCACCATGACGCGGCAATCTTCGTATTCATCGAAGCGCATTCGCATATAGGTCATGGTTTGCGGTCCCATCCTGGCGTTCACCAGATTGACCAGATGCAACCCCATCTTGTCTTCGTTCTCGAATTGGTCGGCTTCAATGCCAAGCGGGGTTCCATCATCCCGCACTCCAATCACCAGGCGGCCCCCATTGGTGTTCAGAAAGCCCACGAGCGTCTTCAGCACCGCCAACTCCATCCGCGAATCCTTCTGCGCGGTGTGCTGATTGATCCGAAGTGTCGCCTTGAATTCGACCTCATCGGACTCACCCGTAGCCGCGAGTTGCGCTACGCTTAGAACTCCCGTCTGTGGAGTCTTCAACGTATCCGCCGTCAGCGTGCGATACCCTTCGCGGATGACCTCGGCCATTAGATCCCGCCGCTTCTCCAGGAAGGCTGAATAGCCCATCTGTTCCCAGCCGTCAGGCAGTGCGTGCCAGTGATACATCCGGGCTATTTCGTCCGCCCCAAAGCGGGCTTTCATCGCGGGCAGGTATTCATGCGGAGACTTGTCGGAGATATCGCCATTATCGCCCCATTCGACCAATGCGAAGTTGGCGATCTGATTGGTTTCACGGATTTCCGTAACCCCCTGAGTCTTCAGATATGCTTTGGGAAAGAGATGATGCCGCTCCACTGCCGCGCGTGTTCCCTGCGTGGATGGATCGACGAGTTCCGCAATGCGCAGCTTGGAGAAAAGCGCTTTGGCATCGAGCAGAACGAGGGCTGCGTTGTAGGCGAACAAGGACGGACTTCTCGGGGAGGATGTCGCGAGGTCATTGGGCAGGCTGATGCTCCAAAAGTCATCGGTCATTGCGAGGTCGCAAGCTTGTCCCAGCGTCGCTATGAACTGGTTCGCGTCCTTCAATCCGCGAAAACGCGCGAGATCAAACTCCATCGCCGACTCGGGCGATCCCGTGAAACGTCCGGTTAACGAGGACATGAAGAACCAGCGCGCGATAATGCCCCGCAACCGGAACTCATCCACGTTGAACTCCGTTCGTCCCATCAGGTAGAGGATGTAGGACATCAGCATGTTGTTTTGGGAGCTGATCATCTTCCCGCTCCGAAAACCGGCCTGTCGAATGCAGTTTAAGAAGTCATGCCAGTGCTGAAGGTTGAGCGCCCGCTCCTGCGCCTGTCGAAGAACCTCGAATTGTTCCTTGCGGCGCTCATCGCTGAACTTTTCGGTTTCGAGATCCTTCCCACGCAGTAGCGAATAAACGTATTGAAGTCGCGCGCGTTTGAAGCCCAGGCCGACGCCGACACGGAGGAGTTGGTCAGGGCCGGGCTGAATGAAGTGGTTAAATGGAGAGGGCGTCCCGGCGGTCGGCGTTTTCGCGGCACGGCAGAATTGTTCCAACTGCGTTCGCCCGTCGTCCCAAAAGACGGACATCAAGGTCAGAATAAAATCAGCCTGGTTCAGTGGAGTGCCCTTGCTGTTGATCCGCACGAATACCTCGGAAACCGCCTCTTCATCGATCTCCGAAGACAGTTCCAGCGCCGTGAAAGGGAAGCCATCGAGGCCGTAAACTTTTAGGATGGCCGTCTCAATCCGATCGACTTCGTCTTCGGATAACTCGCGCGTCGCTCGAAGCTTGTCGGTGTATTCCCGAATCAGCTTGGTGATCTTTGCGTCCTTCGCCCAAAGAGCCGAAATGCTCGGGATGAAAGCGGCATCGCGGAGAATCGCGGCATCCGCCACTTCGAATTTCTCGTCGAGCGGGTTGAATGCGATCTGGATGGGCTCACGAGTGTAGTTCTCGCGCAAAACGGCCACTCCACGAACGACGGCATAGAGTGACGTAAGCCGCTGCTGGCCGTCCACGATCAGGAGCCGCGACGGTTTCTGTTTATTCTCTTCGCCGATGGTTTTGGCGTCCTCGGTCAGAGCGTTCTGCCAGAGCAGGAGATACCCAACCGGATACCCTCGATACATGGAATCGAACAGATCGCGGACCTTGGCGTTCTTCCAGACGAATGGCCTCTGGATATCGGGCAATCCGATCTCGCCCATCTGTATGTAACCGACGAGATCCTTGAGGGTGTAATCGACCTTTTTGAAAACGGTGTCCGGCATGGCGTTTCTTTGACTTCTAACGAGGTTATCTGATTGGCGGCACCGCGACACGCTTTCCTTTTCCCTCCCGCCGTTAGCTTGCACCACCTGAGCACGATCACCGCGATCCTCGAACCCGACCCGGACGGCACGCTGCACCTGCCGCTACCGGCGGATGCGCCGCGGGGCCGCGTGAAGGTCACCGCGACAGTAGAGGCTGTCCCCGTGGCAGAGCCGGTGACCCGGCAGGCGAACTGGCAGCGGGCCATGGATGCGTTGCGGCACATCGCGGCGCGGGGCGGCATCGCGAGCATCCCCGATCCCGTGGCGTGGCAGCGGGAGATGCGAGAGGACGCGGGGCTTCCCGGACATCGGGCTTGAGCGTGCTGGAACGGGCCTATACTTTTCCGCCATGCCGCAGACCTATCGCGCCACGATTGAGGACGATCACATCGTCTGGGAAGACACCGAGCACCCGGACACGAAGCGGATGCCACTGGCGGTGCAGGTGACGGTGCGGGAAGCGGCTCCCGAGGGGAGCGCGACAGGGACGCCGCTGGCGGCGCTGAAGGAACTGCGCAAGCTCGGCGGATTGCGCCACGTCATTCCCGATCCGATCGCGTGGCAGCGGGAGCAGCGAAAAGAGCGGCCGTTGCCTGGACGGGATTGAGCGATGCTGCTCGACAGCAACATCCTCATTTACGGCGCTGACGGAGGCGAACCGCAGTTGGATGCGATTTTGGATCGCACCGACCTGGCGGTTGCGAGCATCACGCGGATCGAGACGCTCGGCTTCCACCGGCTGAGCGAAACGGAACGTTCGTGGCTCAGCGCAGCCATTGGACGGATGCGCCTCCTGGCGCTCTCCGAGGCGGTGGAGGACCGTGCCATCGCATTGCGGCAGGAGCGAAAGATGGAATTGGCCGACGCGATCATAGCGGCGACGGCATTGGTCCATGGGCTGGCACTGGTGACGCGCAACCTGGATGATTTTAAACACGTAGCCGGGCTCGAATTGATCAATCCATTCGGCCAGCCCGGAGCGGGCTGACGCCGGGGAATCCTGTCGCTTCCGACGACAGAGCGCGCGGGAATCGTGCTTTGAATGATTTGCCGACGGCGCTCCGCAGGTCGGCGGGAGATTGGGGCGTTGCACTGCGGAAAAGCGAGGCATTGCGCCTGGGAACGTAGCGCAGGGGCTTTGCAACCCTTCACGTTTGTAATCGGGGTGAAAGGGCGGGGTCAGGTGCGGCGTGTCTAATCAGGGCAGAAGCAACGGTACCGAAATGGTGTCCGCGCCCGAGACAAACGAAACACCAATCAACTCAGCACTTCACACCATGCACTTCGCTCAACCTCTCTGGCTCCTCGGCGGCGCGCTCACTTGCGCACTCCTCCTCTGGCAGTTTCGCCGGTTCGATTTCGCCCAGCGCCGCGCGCTTGCGCAATTCGCGTCCGCTCGTTTGCTGCACGATCTGACTTCCTCCGTTTCGCCGGTGCGTCAGCGCATCAAGCGCGGGCTCTTTGTGCTCGGGATCGGTCTCCTTTTCGTGACCCTCGCGCGCCCGCAGGCCGGCTTTACCTGGCAGGAAACGCATCGCAAAGGCCTCGCGCTACTCTTCGCGGTCGATACCTCGAAAAGCATGCTCGCGCAGGACGTGAAACCCGATCGCCTGGAACGCGCTAAACTCGCGGTCGCCGACCTCGTGGCGAAGTTGAACGGCGACGGCGTCGGCTTGATCGCGTTTGCCGGCAACGCCTTTTTGCAATGCCCGGTCACGCTTGATTACGATGCTTTCCGCGAGTCGCTCAATGCGCTAGATACCAACACCATTCCGCGTGGCGGCACCGATATCGCGGCGGCCATTCACGAAGCGGAAGCGGCTTTCAAAACGCGTTCGTCGGCCGACAAAATCCTCGTTCTCATTACCGATGGCGAGGATCTGGGAGGCGAAGGGATCACCGCGGCCGAGCAGGCGGCAAAAGAGGGTGTGAAGATTTTCACCCTCGGTGTTGGCGGCACGACCGGTGAACTGATTCCGATCCCGAGCGAGAAAGGCGCCACCGATTTCGCTCGCGACGAAAACGGACAACTTGTTAGGTCACATCTCGATGCAGCCACGCTCAAGAAGATCGCCGAAGCGACCGGTGGAATGTATCAGCCGCTCGGCGCGCAAGGCGAAGGGCTTACGAAAATCTACGATCAAGGGCTGGCGCATTTCACCCGCGAAGATTTGAGCGCGCGCCAGACGAAGGTGCCGTTGGAGAAATTTTATTGGCCGCTCCTGGCCGCGCTCCTCTGTCTGATTGGCGAAATGCTCATCGGTAATCGCCGTCGGGTGCGCGTCGTGAAAACGGTTCCCGCTTCGACTCCCAAGCGAACGGCGCGGGGACTGCGTCCGGCCACAGTCGGACTCGCGCTGCTGGCTGGCATCGCCAGCAGTCATGCTGCGAGTCCGCAGAGTGCGGAGCAATCCTACGCGCAAGGCAATTTCGCTCAGGCGCAGAAGGAATATGCGGTCAACGCCGCCCAGCAGCCCGCGAACGCGCGTCTGCACTTCAACACGGGCGCGGCTGCCTACAAAGCCGGCGACTACGCCATGGCTGCGACCGGCTTCGAGCAGAGCCTGAAAACAGACCAGGTGCCGGTCCAGCACGACGCTTATTACAATCTCGGGAACACCCAATACCGGCTTGGCCAGAAGACGGAGAAGGCCAGCCCGGAGGAAACGATCAAGACCTGGCAGGGCGCGGTGAAATCGTACGACGCTGCCTTGCAGATCGCGCCTAACGACTCCGAGGCGAAACACAATCGCGCGCTTGTGCAGAAAAAGATCGACCAACTGAAGAAGCAGCAGGAGCAGAAGAAAAAAGACCAGCAAAAGCAGGACCAGAAGAATCAGCAGAAAGACAAGAAGGATCAGTCCAAGGACGAGGCGCAAAACCAGCAGAACAAATCGCAGGACCAGCAGAAGGATTCCAAAAGTCAGGCCGGTAATGGCGGCTCGAAAGACCAAGAGCAGGCGAAGAATGACCAGAACGCCAAAAGCCAGCCTAACGAATCAAAACCTGGTGCGCAGCCATCCCCGAGTACAAACAAGCCGGAATCGGCCGAGGCGAAAAACGACCAATCGAAAGAGCAACCGCCCGGGGCTCAGCCGCAGCCCGGTCAGGAAAAGAAAGATCAACAACAGGCAAACGCGGGCCCCAGCCCCGGCGAGCAGCCGAAGCCCCTGAACGCTGAGAAAAAACCGTCGCAAGGAAAAGCCGAAGCCGCGAACGGGCAGAAAGCGAACGCTGCGGAACAAGCCGCCGCCGCGGAGGATCAGCGTTCCGCTCCCGGCCAGATGACCAAAGCGGAAGCGAAGCAATTGCTCGATGCGCTCAAAGGCGACGAACGCCAAGTGCCCGTCATCTCCGCGCAAGGCCGCGCCGGCGTGCAGCCTAACGACAACCCCGTTTTGAAAGACTGGTAACCATGAACATAAGCAAACACCTTCTCGTCACCGGGCTCGCCCTCGCGATGCTCAGCGCGCCCGCGTGGGCGGCGCAAAACTCAGTCACCGCGCAACTCCAGCCGCAGAGCATCGGCCTCGGCGATTCCGCGCAGCTCTTGGTCACAATCCAAGGCGCGCAAACAAGCGAGGCGAATGTTCCGAGCGTCGACGGCCTCGAGATCGTTCCCGTCGGCCAGCAGAGCTCGATGCAGATGATCAACGGCGCCATCACCTCAAGCATGACCCGCATCTACCAAGTCACGCCGGAGCGCGCGGGCAACTTCACCATCCCGGCGATCAGCGTGCCCGGGGTCGGCAGCAGCCAGCCGATCGCATTCCGCGTCGACAACGGCTCCGGAGGACAACCCCAACCTCAGGGCGCACCGGCCCAGAGCCGCGCGCAACTTCCGCCGCCGACGATGAACAGCAACAGCTCCGCGCCGGTCGATGGAAAAAATCAGCCGGCTTTTCTCCGCGTGGTTTTGCCGAAGCAGAATTTGACCGTCGGCGAACTGGTGCCGGTGCAAATCAAAGCCTACTTCCGCGCCGGCGTTTCCGCCTCGCTCAACGGCCTGCCCATGCTGAGCAGCGACGCGTTCGCCTTGAATAAACTCAGCGACCAGCCGGAGCAAACCCGCGAATCAGTCAATGGCGTGCCCTACACCGTCATCACCTGGACGAGCTCGCTCTCGGCCGTGAAAGCGGGCGACTACGCACTCAATCTGGATCTTCCGGTGATGGTTCGCGTGCCGCAGGAGCGGACCCAGCGCCGCGCCCGGAGCGGGAACGATCCGTTCGCCGATTTCTTCGGCGGCAATTCGCCCTTGGACGATCCGTTCTTCGACAACTTCTTCGGGCAGTCGACCGAGAAACCGATGACGCTGCACACCGATGGCGTGATCGTGAAAATCCAGGCGCTCCCCACGCAGGGACGGCCGCCCGGTTTCTCTGGCGCGGTCGGCAATTTCGATATCACGAGCGCAGCCGCGAGCACCCAAGGCGCGACCGGCGATCCGTTGCAGTTAAAAATCAACGTGACCGGGACCGGCAATTTCAGCCGCGTCTCGAACAACGGCCTGCCCGCGAGCGCCGCCTGGAAGACTTACGATCCGAGCGCGCAGTTCGCACCGGCGGACAGCAGCGGCCTTACGGGCACGAAGACGTTTGAGCAATCGATCTTGCCCTTGCAAGCGGGTGCGCAGGAGATTCCGGCGATCAATTTTAGCTACTTCGATCCGGAGAAAGAAACCTACGTGACGAAATCGACCGCGCCGATTCCGGTGCAGATCGCGCAGAATAGCGCGGCGCTCGCGCCCGCGGCCACGCCTGCCGTGGCGACCTCTGCGCCCCCTGCGACGACGAAACCCGCGGCGGATGGTCTCGCGCCCGACGAGGTGGTTTCGCCCGGCGCGACGGCAAATCTGCAACCGCTCGTCCTGCGGCCGTGGTTCCTCATTTTCAACGCCGCGCTGCTTCTCGCGCTCGCGGCCGGCGCAATTTTCCGAACGGTCCGCACGCGTCGCGCGCATGATCCGCAACGTCTCGAACGCGAAGCGGCGGAGAAAGCAGTGAGCGAATCTGTCGCCACGATGGACGCAGCCGTGGCCGCAAAAGATGCGCCGCGCTTCTTCGACGCCGCGCGCCATGCCTTGCAGGAACAGCTCGCGGCGCAATGGCACATCCCCGCGAGTCGCGTCACCATTCCGGAAATTCGCTCGCGCTTGAATGGCCACGGCGAAGAAGTGGCCGCGGTCTTCAAGACCGCCGACGAGCTTGCCTATTCCGGCAAACGTTTCACCGCTCCCGATCTCCAACAGTGGCGCGACCTGGTCAAAAACGAACTGCAACAAATCACCCGCATATGAAATTCCTGATCCATCACAAGACGCTCCTCCTCGCCGGGTGTGTGGCGACGTTGTTCGTGGTTGGGGCGCAGCCCGCCGCCGCCGCGGAATCCGCGCCCGCGCTCTACAATTCCGCCAACGCTGCGCAACGCTCCGGTCGGCTCGGGCCCGCCATTCTCGATTACGAACGCGCTCACCTCCTCGCGCCTAACGACCCGTCGATCGCGCACAATCTCCGACTCGCGCGCGAGAAAGCCGGGGTGGCTGCGCCGGTACTTCCGGCCTGGCAACGCCCGGCGCAGGTTCTGACCTTCAACGGTCTGGCTGGCCTCGCGAGCGTCTCGCTCCTGCTTTGCGTCGTCGTTTTTTTCGGCGCGCCGTTTTTCGCAACGAACCGCCTCCGCCTCGCGCGGGGTGTCGGGATTTCGCTCGGCGCCATCGTTGTGTTCGCCGTGGCCGCGTTGGCTGTGCGCTGGCCCGAACTGGGACGCGCAGTCATCGTCGGGGCGCAGCCGACGGTGCGCATAGCGCCGGCGGCGGAAGCGGCCTCGGTCTTCGCGGTGAAGCCGGGTGAAATCGTGCAAGCGGAGGGCGCGTACGGAAATTTCGTCCGCATCCGCAATGCCGATGGTCAGAGCGGCTGGGTTTCGCGGGCTGAGGTGAAAGAGATCATCCCGCCGGCGGCCTAACGAACAAAAATAGTCTTCGACCTCACTCTGATGAAAAAATTCTCTCGCTCATTCGTCGCTTTCTCTGCGCTCGGCCTCGCTCTCGTCACGGCCGCCACGGTTTGGGCTTCACGTCCGGAGCTGCGGCTCGATGCCACTACCCCCGACGGTCAGATCACGGAACTGACCGCAGAATTGCTCGAACAAGGACAATTCGCCCACCAGCCGATCGATAACGCGAGGGCGACGAAGTTTCTCGATCAATACCTCGATTCGCTCGACGGCTCGCATGAGCTCTTCCTCCGGAGCGACATCGCGGAGTTACATCGCTTCCTCCCGGACCTGGCCAATGCCACTCTCAGCCAGGGCGACACCCAGCCGGCGCACGTTATTTTCGATCGCTACCTGCAGCGGTTGGGCGAGCGCGCCGCTTTCGTGGCCACGGCGCTCGCGGCAGAAAAATTCGATTTCAGCGGGCATGATCGTTTTCTCGCCGATCGCGAAAAGGCGCCGGCTCCGCGCGACGAAACTGAAGCGCACGCGCTCTGGCACGAGCGGTTGCGGGCGGAAGTGCTCCAGGAAAAATTGGTCGGCAAAAAGCCGGATCAATTCGTGCAAACGCTGACGCATCGCTATCAGCGACAGGTCGGGATGATGAAAAAACTGAGCGATGCGTCCGTGCTCGAGCTTTATCTGAACGGCCTCGCGCACGCCTACGATCCGCATTCGGATTACATGGGCCGCGAGCAATTGGAGAGCTTCAACATCGCGATGAATCTCTCGCTCGCGGGCATCGGCGCCACGCTGCAGGCGGACGATGGCATTTGCAAAATCATGGAGCTGGTGCCCGGCGGACCAGCCGCAGCCAGCAACAAGTTGAAGGCGGGCGACAAGATTGTCGGCGTGAGCCAGGGCCCGGGAAAGGAAGTGGTCGATCTCGTCGATCTCCCGCTCCCCCAGGCGGTCGAGTTAATCCGCGGCCCGAAAGGAACCGACGTCACGCTCACCATTATTCCCGCGGGCGCGACGGATGACGTACGGAAAACCATCACGATCCAGCGCGACGAAATCCATCTCGAAAGCCAGGAGGCGAAAGCGCGCATCGTCGATTTCCCGACGAAGGACGCCCAGACGATGCGCCTGGGGGTGATCGATCTGCCGGCCTTCTATGCAAACGAAGATGGTAAAGGCCAATCGGCCACCGCGGATGTGGCGCAACTGGTGAACAAACTCGAAGAGCAAAACGTGCGCGGGATCATTCTCGATCTCCGGCGCAACGGCGGCGGCTCGCTGGCCGAAGCGATCAGCCTCACCGGGCTCTTCATTCCTTCCGGGCCGGTGGTGCAAACGCGCGATCTCGCGGGCCGGGTCAACGTCGAATCCGACGACGACGGGCACGCGCTTTACACCGGTCCGCTGATTATCCTAACGAGCCGGTTCAGCGCTTCCGCTTCGGAGATTTTAGCGGGCGCGCTGCAGGATTACGGACGAGCCCTGATCGTGGGCGACACGTCCACTTTCGGCAAAGGCACCGTGCAGACGATGCTGTCGCTCAAGTCGATCATGGAGCGCAATGGGATCATTCCCACGAGCGATCCGGGCGCGCTGAAATTGACCGTCAGCAAATTCTACCGACCGGGCGGCAGCTCGACCCAACTGCGCGGCGTGCGCGCCGACATTGTCCTGCCGTCGTTTACTGACACGCCGGAGATCAGCGAATCCGGGATGAAAAATCCCATGCCATGGGATTCGGTTCCGGCAGCTTCTTATCCGCAGTTTGATTTGGTGAAACCGTACGTGGCGCAGTTGAGCGATGCTTCGCGCGCGCGGATCGCTTCCGATCGGGATTTTTCCTGGTGGGATCAGGATCTCGCGCGGGTGGAGAAAGCGCGCGCGGACAAATCCATCTCGCTGAATGAAGCGGAGCGTCGACAGGAATTGGACGCGACCAAGGCGCGGAATAAAGCGCGCGCGGTCGAGCGACTGGCGCATCCGACGACGGTGCTGAAGTCCTACGAGATCACAGTGAAGAATGCCGATCAGCCAGGGCTGCCGGCGCCGCTCGCGCCGGCGAAACTCAAGGCGGAAAGCACGGCCGCGAATGCGCAGGATGGCGACGACGAAACCGCGGCCGCGCCGTCCGAGGACGTTCTCCTGCGCGAGACCGAACGCATCCTGACCGATTACGTGAATCTGGTGCCCGCCGAATCGACCAGCGAGGCTCTGACGCAGCGTTAAGCGGACGGTTTTGTTATTCGCTTTGCGCTCCGGTGACGGCAATCTTCTGGTTCGATGCGCATCCTAATCGTGGAAGACGATCGTAAGATCGCCGGGCTCTTAAGCAAAGGCTTGCGCGAAGCCGGTTACGCCGTTGACCAGGTGAACGACGGCGATGAAGGCCTCGATTTCGGATTGCACAATCAATACGACGCGGCCGTGCTCGATCTCATGCTGCCCGGGCGCGATGGCCTGAGCATCCTGCAACAATGGCGCGCCGAGAAAGTACAAACGCCGGTGCTCATCTTGAGTGCGCGCCGCTCGGTGGACGATCGCGTGCGCGGCTTGCAGGCGGGCGGGGATGATTACCTAACGAAGCCATTTTCGTTTTCGGAATTGCTCGCCCGCGTGCAAGCGCTCATCCGGCGCTCCAGTAAGACGAGCGAGCCGACCACGCTCAGTTACGACGGCGTGACACTTGATCTGCTCTCGCGC
The DNA here is from genome assembly GCA_038258815.1 of Chthoniobacterales bacterium. GTDB lineage: Bacteria > Verrucomicrobiota > Verrucomicrobiia > Chthoniobacterales > UBA10450 > JACCTI01. The sequence continues at coordinate 101,858 of JBBSPM010000003.1, read as the reverse complement.
GAAGTGACCCGCGACGGCACCAAAATCGAATTGCAAGCGCGAGAGTTTTCGCTGCTGGAATATTTGCTGCGCAATGCCGGTCGCGTCGTTTCGAAGACCATGATCCTCGAACACATCTGGGATTACGCGTTCGATCCGCAGACCAACGTGGTGGACGTGCTCGTCTGCCGCTTGCGCAACAAAGTCGATCGCGACTACGACCAGAAACTGATCCACACCCTGCGCGGCGCCGGTTATGTCCTCCGCTCCGAGTAGCCGCCGCCGCTCGTTCGCGTTTCGGCTCAATCTTTGGTTTGCCGCGACCGTGACCGCGGTGACTTTGGCGCTCTTTTTCGCCGCCTATTTCCTGCTCTCGATTTCGATCGAGCAAAAGGATCGCGAACTCATCCGCGTGCAGCTCGATCTCTACCGCTCCTGGTATGAAGATGGCGGCCTGCTCGGTTTGAGTCAGCGCTTCGCCGCGCAAACAGACCGCGGCTCCGAGACGTTTTTCGTCCGCGTCGCCGGCCCGGACAGTCGCGGACTGTTCGTTAGCCGACCGGCCGCCGCCTCTGCCCTCGATCCAGCGGCCTTGGATGCCCTTGCGGCCGAGCCCCAGGAATGGAAGCGCCTGCCCGCAGGTGTCCACACGGGGCCGTGGCTGGTCGCGACCGCGCAGCTTGGCGATGGTCACTGGCTGCAAGTGGGCAAGACCACCGAAGCGCATGAAGCGTTGCTCGAGCATTTCCGCATCGTCGCTTTTTGGGTGCTCCTGATCGGACTCGCGCTCGGTTTGCTGGCGGGCTATGTGCTGACCGGTCGCGCCCTCGATCCCATCCGACGGTTGATCGCGGCCGTGCATCGCGTGCTCGCCACCGGTCAGATGGATGACCGCGTGCCGCTGCGGGCCGGCCCGGGTGACGAGTTGCACGAGCTGACGGAGTTGTTCAATCGCATGCTGGAGAAGAACGGCGCGCTCCTGCGCGGGATGCGCGAGGCGCTCGATAATGTGGCCCACGATCTCCGCACTCCACTCACTCGACTGCGCAGCAGCGCCGAACGTACTCTCGCCGCGCCATTCGGCCCAGCCGATCGCGAAACCATCTCGGACGCTCTCGAAGAAACCGAGCGCGTCATACTCCTGCTCGATACCATCACCGATATTTCCGAGGCGGAAACCGGCCTGATGCGCCTGGCCAAGAACGAGGTCCCGCTCGCCACCGCGGCGGCCGAGGCCGCGAGCCTGTATGAAATGGTGGCCGAAGATCGTGGCATCACGGTCCGAAACGAAGTGCCCGCCGCCGCGCGCGCCTTTGCCGATCCGCAGCGCCTCCGCCAAGCGCTCGTTAACCTCCTCGACAACGCGCTCAAATACACGCCGCGCGGCGGCACCGTCACCATCTTCGCCGAAAGCCAACCGGATTCCACCGTTCTCGGCGTTCGCGACACCGGCCCGGGCATCCCGCCGGAAGAAATACCGCGCATCTGGGAACGTCTCTACCGCGGGGACAAAAGCCGCTCCGAGCGCGGCCTTGGGCTCGGTCTCGCGCTCGTGAAAGCCATCGCCCAAGCCCACGGCGGTCGGGCGGAAGTGGAGAATCAACCCGGGTCGGGCGCTGTCTTCCGTCTCATTCTGCCCGTGCCGCCCGGGTAGTGTCCTAAAGGTGGACAACTGGCAAATTCAGGCCCGAAACCCACCGGCAAAACGAAGCAGCCCAGGAGTGTGACGGTGGATGATTACCTGTGGCTTACTGCTCTGGACATTTGGGGAGGGAAAGCCTCTCGCCTTGTGGAGCGGCTTTTGGCACGGTATTTGAGAACGCCGTCAATCATTCCCCCGGAAGGAGCGCCAGCCCAGTGATTACCACATTCAACCCAACAGTGCTGCAATGGGCTCGCAAACGCGCAGGCTTGGACGAAGCGGCGCTTGCCAAGAAAGTTCTGGGGCGGCCTGACGCTGAGGACGCGGTAAGAAAATGGGAAAAGACTGGCGAGCTAACCCTTCATCAAGCAGAGCTGTTGGCCGAGAAAACCTATACGCCGTTCGGGTATTTGTTTTTGGACAAACCGCCACAGGAAAACTTGCCAATCCAAGATTTCCGAACTTCCGGCGGTCACGGCATTCAAAAACCAAGTCCGGCTCTGCTCGAAGTTATTTATCAATGCCAGCGGAGACAGGCTTGGTACCGTGAATACTTGACTTCCAACGGAGTCGACCCGCTGGATTTTGTCGGCAAATCCTCGGCGCAAACTCCCGTTGAGGCGACCGCCAAGGCCGTCTCCGAACGGCTCAAGATCGGCCCACGGATTTCGATGGAGGTCCCATCGTGGCGAGAGAATTTAACTCTTCATTTCGAAGCTGCGGAGGAAGCCGGGATTTTGGTCATGCGTAACGGGGTAGTTGGAAACAACAATCGCAGAAAATTATCGCGCGATGAATTTCGCGGCTTTGCCCTATCGGATGAATATGCTCCGCTGGTATTCATCAACACGCGTGATGCAGCGGCAGCGCAATTGTTCACGTTTGTTCACGAGGTGGTTCATATTTGGATAGGCGAATCGGCGGTCTCCAATCCGGTGCGAACGTATGCCGAGGCGAATTCTCTGGAGAGCTATTGCAACGCAGTTGCCGCAGAGGTTTTGATTCCGCTTTCGCAAATCGAACGCAATTGGAATGCGGCGGCGGACCCAGAGTACGAGATCAAAAGAATCGCCAATCTCTACAAAGTTAGCAGTCTCGTCGCATCCAGACGCGCGAAGGATGCCGGATTCATTACCCCCGTAGAGTTCAAGCATTTTTACGAGACGGAAATTCGAAGATATTCCAGAAACGCGGCACCGACTGAGGACACGAAAGCCGCCGGCGGCAATTTTCACAACAGTCTGAAGGCCAGAGCGGGAGATCGTTTTTGTCGGGCGCTAATCGCAGACACGCTAGAGGGTAAGACGCAGTACACAGAGGCGTTTCACCTCCTCAATCTCAAGAATACCAAATCCTTCGAGGGTTTTGCGCGAGCTCGGTTTCCCTATCTAATGAATGAAATATCTGCTCGATAGCGATTCTCTCATCAGGTCTAAGAATGATTCGTATCGTTTTGATCGTCATCCCGGCTTTTGGCAGTTTCTCGAACGGTCAAACGCGGAGGGCGTCGTTTATAGCATTGAGCGTGTTGGGCGTGAATTGACCGGTGAGGATGAGCTGGCGAAGTGGGCAAAGAAGCAAGGCCCGCATTTTTTTTTGCAGCCCGACGACAAAGTAATAGATAGTTTTCGAAAGGTCGCGCGATGGGTCGTCGCTAATTCGCAGTACATTCAAGCTGCCAAGGAGACATTTCTCGCACGGGCTGATTTTGGATTGGTCGCACATGCCCATGCGCACGGTTTCACCGTGGTAACCTTTGAAAAAGATGAACCCGCTTCAAAAAAGGCAATCAAAATTCCCACGGCCTGCAATCATTTCGGCGTGCCCTCCATGAATATTTTTCGGCTCATAGAAAAGCTGCAGCCGACCTTTGTTCTGCTGGAGAAACAAGAAACCGGATAGGCTGAAGCTGCCCTTTGTCGGATTCACAAGGCGCGCCAGATCAGGCTAATTCGGGCTTTTTCGGCCTGATTCGTCAATTCAAATTAGGACACTACCGCCGCCCGCGCCCGATTGACGGCCGGCCCCGTTCATCTGGGCCGTTTGCGTCGCCGAGCGCGACCGCCCTTGGCGGGTGCCCGATGCAATTCCGTCGGCAGCGGCCAATGATGGCCGGCTTCGAGCAATTCCTGGGCGCCCACGGGGCCCCAACTGCCGGCGGCGTAATTGGGAAAATCGCTCGGAGGCGTTGCCGACCAAACCTCCAGGACAGGCCCGAGCAATTGCCACGCGGCCTCGACCTGGTCCGCGCGCATAAACAAGGTGGCGTCGCTCTTCATCACATCCCAGAGCAGCGTTTCGTAGGCATCGGGCGAGGGTGCGGCAAAGCTCTCGCGATAATTAAACTGCATGTCGACCGGGCGCAGTTGGATCTCCGGACCGGGATATTTCGCCTGGAAGCCGAGCACAATCCCTTCATCGGGTTGGATGGACATGACCAGCCGGGAAGGCTGCCAGCCGAGGGTCGCGTCGGGCGGGAAGGCCTGGTGCGGCACGGCGCGAAATTGAATCGCGATCTCCGACACCTGGCAGGGCAGACGTTTGCCCGTGCGCAAATAAAAGGGCACGCCTTGCCAGCGCCAGTTGTCGATCAAGAGCTTGAGCGCGGCGAACGTCTCCGTGCCGGAGTCGGGCGCGACGCCGGGTTCTTCGCGATAACCGGCGGTCTTTTTCCCGCCGACACGGCCCGGGCCGTACTGTCCGCGAACGGCGAAAAGTCGGACTTCGTCGTGATGAATCGGGCGCAACGCGTGCAGCACATCCACCTTCTTGTTCCGAATCTCGTCGGCCTCGAAGGAGACCATTGGCTCCATCGCCACGAGGCAGAGAAGTTGCATGAGGTGGTTTTGCACCATGTCGCGGAGCGCGCCCGCGTGATCGTAATAGCCGCCGCGAAGTTCCACGCCGACCGTTTCGGCAACAGTGATCGTGACCGACTCGACATAGCGCCGGTTCCAGATCGGCTCGAAGAGCGGATTGGCGAAGCGGAAGGCCAGAATGTTCTGCACCGTCTCCTTCCCAAGATAGTGATCGATCCGGAAAATTTGGGATTCGTGGAAACTGGCCCCGAGCACCGCGTTGAGCGCGAGCGCCGATTTCAAATCGTATCCGATTGGCTTCTCGACCACGATTCGCGCGCGCTCCCGGTCCCGTGCCAGTCCGGCCTGGCCGAGGTATTTCGGGATCTCGCCGAACATGGAGGGCGGCGTCGCCATGTAGAAGATGCGGTGCGCTTTCGCGCCCCATTCTTTTTCCAGTCGGTTACAGGATGCGCCCAGCGCTCGATAGGTGGCCGGCTTTTTGAAATCGCCCTGCTGGTAGTGGATGTGTCGCGCAAACTCATTCCACGTTGCGGCCTTCGGTTTGCCGAAACGCGAGAACTGATTGACCCCATCGCGCAGATGCTTCCTCAACCGCTGGTCGCTGAATTTGACGCGGTCTACCGCAATGATTGCGAATTGCGCTGGGAGTCCGCGATCCTGGGCGAGATCAAAGAGAGCGGGGATTAATTTCCGCCACGTCAAATCGCCGCCGCCGCCGAAAATGGCGAACACGGTGGACTGAAGTTGTTCGTTAGGCTTCATCGATTGGGTGAAATCTGCACGGTGGTTTTATCAGCTCGCCGACTTTTCGACATGGCCGGCTTTTTCTTCTTTTCGGACTCGCAATGCTGGGTGAGATGGATGGGGTTGGAAGAATCGGGGGCGCGCCTTAACGATGCACCGCTAGCCAGGGCAAAACCACCGAGACAAAATCGACCAGGAAGTGACCGAGCATGTTGGCTGCGAGATCGCGTCGCCAGAGGTAGAACGCAGTCAGGACGAAGCCGAGAGCGAGCGCGATGAGGACGTTCGCCAGGCCATTAGGGGCATGGCCGCAGCCGAAGATGAGCAGCGGTATCCCGCCGGCGAGGTAGCGATTCAAGCCGAGCTGCTGCAGCCGTTCGATGGCATAACCGCGATAGAAGAGTTCTTCCGCCACGCCTGCAGTCAGGACCACGACGAGAACGAGCCAAAGCGGCAATTTCAGCAACGCTCTCGCCAACTCGCCGCCTTGAAAATGCGTGAAGAGGCCAACGACGGTGCCAACTACTGCGCAGAGTAACGCGATGATGATGCCCCAGCGAATCGATTTCCCGACTGGGACTGTGCCGAGATGAACTGACCGCAGCGTCTGCCCTTCGCCGAACCGCATGAGGACAAGGAGCGCGAGGACGCAAAGCCAGATGAGAGATTCGCCGAGAATGAAACGCGACGTGAGCTGCTCTCCTCCCGCCGCGATCGACACGCTCAGCGGAGGGGAAAATTGGCCGATGAGCCAGCGGGCGATCAAGATCCCGAAGAGGGCGACGAACAAACCAATCCAGGTGTAGACCGACGTTTTCGGAGCAGTTTCTCGGGTATTATCCATGGGGTGTGAATGGCGGTTTCTATCCCGCCGTCTTTTCGAGGTGCCCGCCGAATCCAAAACGCATCGCCGAAAGCAGCTTGTCCTGAAAGTCGGCGTCCCCCCGCGAACTGAACCTTTCGTAAAGCGCCGTGGTCAGCACGGGCACGCCTTCATCGATGGCCGCCTTGATTGTCCATCGGCCTTCGCCGGAATCGGAAACCTTTCCGGCGAATTGCGCGAGCTTTTGGTCTTTGGTCAACGCATCCGCGGTTAGATCGAGCCACCAGGAAGCGATCACGCTGCCGCGGCGCCAGACCTCCGCGAGATTGAGATCGAATTGATAATGTTCGGGATCGCGCAGCGGCGTGGTTTCGGCGTCGATCTCGCCTTGCGACCGGCCGATGTTGGCTTTGCGCGGCACAGCCAAGCCTTTCATGAGACGGCGGACAAGGTTGGCGCCCATGCGCCCTAGTCCCACCATCCCGAGTTGCATGGTTGATTTCTTTTTCATGGTTCGATTTTTTCGTCGCTTGTTAGGGGGATGTTTCTTTGGGCTTTCCGATGAGCAACGGAGCGAACTTCTTCAAGTCGGTGGTGGGCAACTGGCAGACGTAATTTTCGCAGACGTACGCGGTCGCTTGATGGTCGATCGGGGCGACCTCCTTCATGAAATCCACCTGGGCGGAGAAGAATTTCTGGCCCGTGCCGCCATCCGCCAGGATCAGCACCTTGTTGGGAATGAAATGGAGATTCACCTCGCGCCACATCGCGTCGGTGTCGGCAGCGCCAAGTTTTCCCGCGACGACAATTTGTTTCGGCTTCGCGCGCGACCAGTCCAGCGCCACGAGCATTTGCGGGAGCGCGGTCGGAGTTTGATTCAACTGCGCGTCGAACGCGTGCATCGTCTTCATCGCCTTTTCGCGCCAGGTTGACTTGTCGAGCATCGCGGCCAGGCGCAGGAGATTTAGCGCGGCCACGGAGTTGGGCGACGGCTCCGCGCCATCGTAATCTTCCTTCATCCGCAGGAGCACGTTTTTGTCCTGCCCGCTGGTGCTGAAGTAGCCACCTTGTTTGTCGTCCCAGAACAACTTGTGCTGCTGCTCCTGGAGTTTCATTGCCCACTCCATCTGACTGACGTCGAAGCCGGCGGCGTAGAGGTCGAGCAGCCCCTGAGTCAGGAAAGCGTAGTCGCTCGCGAAACCAGGCACATCACTCGCGCCCTCGCGATAACTGCGCAGCAGCGTGTTGCTCTTCGTGTCGTAAAGTTTCTCCCGCACAAACCGGGCCGCCTTATTTGCGGCCTCAAGATAGGCGGGGTCATTCAGCACCTGGTAACCGCGCGCAAACGCGGAGATCATTAATCCGTTCCACGCCGTGACAATCTTGTCGTCCACGCGCGGGCGGGGGCGTTTGGCGCGAACCGCGAGCAACAACTTGCGGCTCTCGGCCAGAAGCTGCTGCGTTTTCTCATCGGTGAACTTGAATTGTTTCGCGGTTTCGGAAACGGAGTGGCGCTGGATGAGAATATTTTTGTCTTTGAATTCACCCTGCGGATCCTCCGGCGCGTTACCCTTGGCTTCGACGCCGTAGCAATAATCGAAAACCTTGGCCCGCTCCGCACCAAGCAAATTGTCGACCTCCGCTTTGGTCCAGACATAGAACGCGCCTTCGGCGTGCTCCGGTTTGCCGGCCGCGATCAGGCTGTCGGCATCCTCGGCGGAATAAAAGCCGCCGTCCTTGTCCGTCATGTCGCGCCGGACGTAATCGAGAATGTCTCGCGCGGTTTGCTCGAACACTGGCTCGCGCGTGATTTGAAAAGCGTTGAGATAAGCGATCGCGAGCTGCGCCTGATCGTAGAGCATTTTTTCGAAGTGCGGGACGTGCCAGGACTTATCCGTGGAGTAACGATGAAACCCTCCGCCGAGTTGATCGTGGATCCCGCCCTCGGCCATTTTGCGCAGGGTCACGAGCGTCATCTCGAGCGCCTGCTTGCCTTCCTTCGAATCGGGGTCGGCCGCGTAAACGCGATCGAGAAAATTCAGGATCACCGGCCGCGGAAATTTGGGCGCGGCGCCAAAGCCGCCGAGCTTCGAATCAAAGCCAGCCGCCAATTGCTCGTAGGCTTTTTTCTCCACGCCCGCGCTGATCTTGTCCGTGGAATCGCCCGAAGCTTGCGCGGTTTGTTGCAGCGTGCTCATCACCTGATCGGAACTGGCTATGATCCGCGCCCGGTCGTTTTTCCAGGCTTCCGCGATCTTGCTCAGGACCGAGGTGAACTGTTGCGGCGGGAAATAAGTCGCACCGACGAACGGTTTTAGGTCCGGCGTGAGCCACACGCTCATGGGCCAGCCGCCGCCCCCCGTCGTCGCCTGCACGAAGGCCATGTAAACGCTGTCCACGTCGGGCCGTTCTTCGCGATCCACTTTAATGGGGACGAAATTGTCGTTCAGGATTTTCGCGATCGCGGGATTCTCAAACGATTCACGCTCCATCACGTGACACCAATGACAGGTGGAATAGCCGACCGATAAAAAGATCGGCTTGTTTTCCTTCCGCGCCTTTGCGAACGCCTCCTCATCCCACGGATACCAATCCACGGGGTTGTGCGCGTGCTGCAGGAGATAGGGCGACTTCTCATGGATCAGTCGATTGGTGAACTCTGGCGTCGTCACGGGCTCGGCGGCCACGGAGGAGCCGGGATTTCCCGCCGCAAGCGCGAGCAGAAGGGCAGCGAGAATGCATTTCATGGCTTTGCCGGATCAGCGGGAGTCTCTTCGTCCGCGTCAGGATGAGACACGGGAGGAGGTCCGTCGCGAAACTCGGTCTGGCGGATCCTGCCCCCGGCGTAGCCGACCCGCGCTCCGCCCCCGATCAGAGTCAGCCCGGTTTCGCCCACCGTATGCGACATCGACTGCACCCTGTCGCAGCCAGCCTCCCCGTATTGGACCACCGGCCTGATTTTGCCGAAAGAAGGCGAGCGCCAGCCCTAGCCCCGGCCACCCCATCAGCAAACCGTAAATCGGCAGCGGATGGAGGAGGACACGGACATCCTCGGGCTGGGCGAGACCCTGGGAAAACGAGGCGAGCAGAGCCATTCGTTAGCTTTTCACGATCTCAGCGTTCTCGATCATTTTGAAGCCGTCCTTTTCGACGACCTTGCCTTTGACGGTGATCGTCTTGGCGGCGAGCGGGGCGAGCGTATCGTTCATCGGCTTGTGGTCGCCGATCAGCAGATAGGTACCGTCGTCGGTTTTCAGCCCCACCGGCAGACCGCTGTTGATGCATTTGGTGGCGCAGGCGGCGTGTTTTTCGCCGGTGGCGCCGTGATCGAGGTAGCAGGCCATATCGACGACTTCGCCCGTCTTGGTGGTCGTCTCATCGGCGGCGTGCGCCAGCGGTGAGACGGCGAATCCGAAGAGTGCGGCTAGGAACAAGACTCCAGTGGTTTTCATAATTCAGTGCTTTCTATTGTTTGTTTGTTTTAACTGCGCGGTCAGTTTCGGGCTCTTGCCCGGCTCGCGCCATTGGGCCCGTGCCTGACCGTGAATAGGCACCGCGCCTAGGGGGAATGCCTACCGGCAACCGGCGTCGTGCCGATAGCGACGAGTCTAATGCGGCCGAGAGTTTGGCAAATGCAACTCATCCGCTCCCGACGCGCCCGCATGCGGGCGCGCCTGCGTTTTTGCGCGGTGCTTATGCTCGTCGGTCTGGGGGCATTGGTCTGGCGGCTGTGGGAAGTGGATGTGCGCGATCATGATTTTTACACCGCGGAGATCGCTTCGAACTCCGCGGTTCGCGTCCGCATTCCACCCGTCCGCGGCGACATCCTCGACCGCAACGGCATCGTCCTGGCGGAAAACCGTTCGACCTTCAGCATCGAACTACATCTTCCAGAGGTCGTCCGCGCCTATCGCGAACGCCATGGCCACGTGCCCACGCTCAAATACCAGAGCATCATTCGGGGAATGCCCAAAATGATGACCGAACCCGACATCGCGCAGATCGTAGAGGCCGACGTTCTGCCGCGGCTGCGCGCGCTCGGACTTTCGGTGACGTGCGATCCAGGCGAGTTGGAGAAACATTTCCGCACCGATGCGGAAGTGCCGTTTATCCTCGCGCGGAACGCCAATTTCAAGACGGCCGCGGAGTTCAGCGAACACGACCTCGACGTGCCCGGGGTGCAGGTCGTGGCCCATCCGGTCCGGCAGTATCCCTTCGCCGCGCTGGCCGCGCATGTGCTCGGCTACGTCGCCGATCCGCAGAAGATTTCCGACCTGCCCGACGCCCGGCAGTTTGCGTTTTACGAACCAAATGTCGAGGGCAAGGCGGATATCGAGGAAGCGATGAACCGGGACCTGCGCGGCACACCGGGCGCGCGGCTGATGGAGCGCAATCTCAAAGGCGTGATCGACAAGAAGCTTGGCATCGTGCCGCCGCGAACGGGCGATGCCGTTTATCTCACTCTCGATGCGCGGATTCAGTTTATCACCGAGCAAGCCCTGCGCGCGGTGGGCCGCGCGGGCGCCGTCGTCGTTGATCCGAATAACGGCGACATCCTGGCGATGGCATCGGTCCCGTCGTTCGATCCAAATACTTTCATTCCCAGCATCGCCCCGGCCGAGTGGCGGGAGCTGAACGACGACCGCGCCGATCCGCTCGTGAACCGGGCCCTGGCCACATTTCCGCCGGGCTCGACCTTCAAGGCCGTCACCTCTCTGGCCGGCCTGACCCAGGGGCTGGTCGATAAGACTTTCACCTGCACGGGCGGCGTTACTTATGGCAACCATTATTTCAAATGCTGGAACAGCCACGGCCACGGGACGCTGCACTTGAGCGACGCGATCAAGGTCTCCTGTAATGCCTTCTTCTACCAATACGGCAACGCCGCGGGCATTGATGCGATCGACCATGTCGGTTCCCTGCTCGGTCTCGGACAGGCGCCCGATCTTGGCCTCAATGGCGAGGACGCCGGCATTCTTCCGGGCCCGGATTGGCTGCGCGCACATTCGCCTTTGGACCGCTGGTCGCAGGCGCAAACCGCCAACGTCTCCATCGGACAGGGCTACGATCTCGTCTCTCCGCTTCAGCTCGCGCTCGTCTATGCCGCGGTCGCAAATGGCGGCACCGCCTACTACCCGCGCCTGGTCGAAAAGGTGACCGCGCCCGATGGTCACCCGTTGTCCGCGCCGCCGCCCGAAGTTCCTCCAGCACCCCGCGTGCGCGCCCGACTTTCTGACGCTGGCATCTCTCCCGAGGATCTCGACGTCGTCCGCGACGGTTTTTGGAAAGTGGTCAACGCCGACGACGGTCCCGGCGGCGGCGGCACCGCCCACAAGGCGCGACTGCCCGGCGGCATCGTCGCGGGCAAGACCGGCACCGCGCAGGCGCAGTTGCATGGGAAACAGGACACCATTGCCTGGTTTGTGGGCTTCGCTCCCTACGACCATCCGCGCTACGTCGTCTGTGTGATGGTGCAAGGCGGTGAGCACGGAGGATCGGTCGCCGCGCCCATCGCTGCGCGCCTTCTCGAGCAAACCCTGGCGATGGAGCAAGGCGACTACAAGCCGACGTTGACTCCACTGCCGCCCGCGCACAGCGCACATCCTTTTGAGATGGTTGCGGCCGTGAACTTCGACAACCCGGAGAAGCCGGGCGACGCGGCGAAGGCTGAAGAATCCGCCGCTCGCGCTCACAAATCCGCAGCTGCCGAAAAGACGGCCCCGCCGAAAGCCAGCCCGGCTCGGCCCGCCGCCACTCCCGGGCACCCGAATTTTTTCCAACGGCTCTTCCATTTCGGTTCCAGCAAGTGAGCGGATCTGCCAGAGGCGCATTTGCACAGACTGGAAGCGGGCAACACTAGGCGCTGCGCCTATCAGCAGTCGGCAATGGGACGGATTTTCTTGTCGTGCCCGAGATGCGATTCTCGCCGGCATGTCGAACGCAACCTGCGCCATCCTGCACCGCGAGTTTCCACTCGAGGAACTCACGCCACTTGCGGCCATCCGTCCGAAAATCGCCGCGCTCATCCGGCGCGGCCATCCTGAGATTGCGGACGACAGCCTCGTCTCTATCACCGCGCTCGCGCCGATCCGCGCGGAGTATGTGCGCGCTGTGCTGGAAGAGGACATCGGCGAGCTTTCGACGCTGGAACACGAGGTTGTGGAGAGCCTGCGCGAACACGAACTCGTCACGGAAAATGTGGATGCAGAGTTTGAAACCAATCTCTCACGCGGCCAGCGCTGGGCGGATTTCATCGCGCGCTTCGGCGGGAGCTGGCGCTTCATCATTATCTTCGGCGCCTTCCTCTTCGTCTGGATCTGTTTGAATGTCTTCGTCGGTCAGCGGGCGCCGGACCCTTATCCCTACATCCTCCTCAATCTCATCCTCTCGTGTCTCGCGGCCATCCAGGCGCCGGTGATCATGATGAGCCAGAACCGCAAGGATGCGAAAGACCGCGCGCGCAGCGAGCATGACTACAAGGTAAACCTCAAAGCCGAACTCGAAATCCGGCACTTGCACGAAAAGATGGATTTCCTGCTCAAACAACAGTCGCAGCGCCTCTTTGCGCTCCAGGAATTGCAGATCGAGCTGATCGAGGAAATCAGCCGCAGGCCAGCGCACGACCAGCCGAAACCGTGAATCCCGCAGGCGCCGCCGAGCGCCAGCCTGGCTCGGCCTGCCGCTACTCCCGGGCACCCGAATTTTGCCAGAGACTCTTCCATCTCGGCTCTGGCAAATGAGCCGAAGAGCCAGCGGAACCTTTGCAACCGCTTCTGGAAAACGCAGCCCTGACAAAATCTTGAAAATCGAAGCCGAAGCGCCTCGAGTTTAACCATCTGGCGGTCGATGCAGCCTGGAATATTGCAAATCAAACGCTCGAAATGCTGCCTCGATTGTCATCCCTAGGCCGACGATTCCCTCCTTCACATTGGGGCCGAGCAATGCCACGAATGTGGCACCCTCCAGATACAAATGAGGGTGTTTCACTGCTGACGGGCTGCCCGGATGGGCGCTGAAATAGTGATCCATCTCAACGACGATCAGCGCAATCTTGTTGACCTCGTGCCATCGGGTTCGTCTCCGGCGTGCCGATTTTATTTTCGCTGTCCTTTGCTCTAGGCGCGTTCTCTGAGATTCTGTCGTGAGGGTTCCGCAAATGCGGGCGGAGCCCCCCGGCCGCCGCCCGCACCCTTTCCACCACAAAGGGTTCCTAGCTGAACCACTCCAGGCACTGGTTCCACCAGCTGGAGATCTTCTTGGAGAAGGTTTCCGGCTTCTGATTCGACAGGTCTTTGGTCACGTCGTTGATTTCCTTTTGCATTTTCTGCACGTCGGGCGCCCGGCTGCCCCCGGCCATTGCCTCGTAGTTCTTGAGTGCGTCGGTGGCGGCGCCGAGCGCTGCTTTGGCCTGATCCGGCTGTTTGGCATTCAATTCAGTCTCGGCCAGGCGAAGGTTATCCATCGCGCGGGCGAGCGGCATGCGCGTGGCGCTGAATTCGAACATGACGCCGCTAGTCTGAATGTCCTGCAAGGCCAGGGTGGCGGCGGCGGTGTCGCCTTTCTTGATCAGGTCCTGCGCGGCGAGGAGGTCGCGCCGGGCGAGGCGAACGTCGAGCTTGATGCTGGTGTAGTCGCCACCGGCATACGTCACCTCAGGAGCGGTTTTCGGATTGGCCGCCGGTGCGACGTTTTTCTTTTCGGTCGCCTTGCTTTGTTGCTGCTCGGCCACGGGTGAAACCACATCCACCGAGTCGTACTCGCGATAAATGGGGACGAACGCCGGTTTGATCTGGTCTTGATCATCGTAGGTGATACCGGCACCGGAGATGTCGGTTTTGACCGTGGTCGCAGGTAGAACGCCGTCGATGATTTTGATCAGGGTCAAACCCTTTTCAATATTCGCTGAGGCGACGTCGGTCTTCTTCTCCGCCAGGCCGTCGAGCGCGCTGTCGATATGTTTGAGGACGCGGTTGGCGGAGAGCGAGATCCCGCGCCAATCATCGCCGCTTAATTGGGTCGTGGGCGGAATGACGTCCACTTTGGTGGTGATGGCATCGGCGGCGTGTGCGCCGGTGTTGACGATGAGGAACACGGCGCTGGCAAAAGCAATGGCCAGAGCCCGGTTGATTGATTGAGTAATGCGCGTGAGACGCAGGTTTGTCTTCATGGAGAAGACACTTCCATCGCATGGTCGAGCGCGGTATCGGCGCTGCGCCCGTTCCTAAATAGGCGAAGTGCTTATGTGGCTGGCATCGGTGCGGCGCGGCCTAACGATTGTCGATTTGTTCGGCTTCCACGTAGCGCACCGCCTGTCGAATCATCTCCGCGCTGGTGGAGAATTTCAGCTTTTCTTTGATGTGATCGCGATGCACCGAAATGGTTTTCGGGCTCAGGTTGAGCTGGCCCGCGATCTCCTTCGCGGTCTTGCCTTCGCCGAAAAGCCGGAAGACCTCGAACTCGCGGTCGCTTAGTTTTTCCAGCGGCGAACTGCTCCCGCGTGGACGCATCCCGGCGAAGGCATCGAGGACGCGCGCGGAAAGCTTTTCGCTCATGTAAGTTTGTCCGCCGAGCACGCGGCGGATGGCGCTGAGAAAAGTCGGTCCGTCGGCGTCCTTCATCACATAACCCTTGGCCCCGGCCCGCAACGCGCGTTCCGCGTAGAGCGTTTCGTCGTGCATTGAGCAGACGAGAATGAACAGCTTCGGATGCACCGCGAGGAGATCCTTGATCAAGTCGAGGCCGCCGCGTCCCGGCAAAGTCAGATCGGCGATGACGATATCCGGCCGCGCGCGTTCCACCGCCGTGACGGCTTCGGCCGCGCTCGCAGCCATCGCGCAGACTACGAGGTCCGGCTCGGCATCGAGCATGAGCTGGTAGCCGCGGAGAACGGAGCGGTGATCATCCACCAGGAGGAGGCGGGACTTGGGGGCGGTCTTGGTTTTCGCGACGCTCATGCGGGAAGGTGGACGTGACAAGAGATACGCGTCCCGCCGGCCGGTGCCGAGCCAATTTCGAGCACGCCGCCGATGAGACGCGCGCGGTAACGCATGACCCGGAGGCCGATGCCTTCGTCGGCGGATGCGGTGCTCTCAAATCCCTCGCCGTCGTCCTCCACTTCGAGAATGATGGCGCCGTCGCGGCGTTCGAGACCAAGGCGAATTTCCGAGGGCGCGGCGTGCTTGAGCGCGTTGTTCACTGCTTCCTGCGCGATGCGGTAGAGATGCACGGCGATTTCCGGGTCCTCGATTTGCACCGGTCTTTCGCATTCAAAAATGCAACGCACGCCGCTGCTGCGGTTGGTGTTCTCGGCCAGCATCGCGAGCGCGGTCGTCAAGCCGTCGGCGCCGAGTGCCACCGGCGCCAGGCCGTGGGAGAGCGCACGGGTTTCAGCGATGGCATCGCGCAGTTGCTGGCCGATGTCTTCACCGCGGGACGCGAGCGCGGGCGCGTCGGTCTTCAATGCGCTCACGAGTGCATTGGTCGAGAGGGCAGCCGCAGTCAGGCGCTGGCCGAGACTGTCATGCACGTCGTTGCCGATGCGCCGCTGTTCGTTCTCCGCGATTTCCAGAACCTCTCGCTCGAGACGGACTTGCTCCGCTTCGCGTTCGCGCAGGTGTCTCGCCATCTCGGCAAATTTCTCGGAAAGTGCGGCGACTTCATCGCCGCCGCGCAGGACCGCGGGCAAGGCCGTTTTTCCCTCGCCGAATGCCTCCACGCTGCGCTCCAGGCGCGCGAGCCGTTCCGCGAATCCGAAGTGGAGGACAGCCCAGACCGCGAAACTGAGCAGCGCCAGCGCCGAAGCCATCCAGGCGAGTTGGGTGCGCGCATCTTCCCGCGCGGCCGCAATGGCTTCGCGACGATCAAAAACCAGAAGCACCCAGCCTGTCCCATGTTCCCCGAAACGGAACGGATGCGCACTGAACACAGCGGCCCCAGTTTCGCCATGTTGCACGACGCGCTGGCCAGCTGGATTGATGAGCGCCGCGGCTGGCGCCAAGAGTGTGTCGGCAGCCAATCGTCCGTGCAAGCCGCCGGTGCTGTCCGCGATGATATGCCCGGCGTCGTCCACGAGGGCGATCACCTCTTCGTCGGGGACATCGGGGATCGCTTCGACCACCGATTGCAAAGCGTTGCGGTCGCCCGATGCCAGCAGTCGGCCGGTCACATCCGCGAGGCGCTGACCACTCGAATCGGCGCGCTCGCGCACGTCGTTAAGATGACGCTGGAGATCGAGATTAAGATTGAGCCGGTAGTCAAAGACCGTGGCCAGCAGCCCGAAGACGAGCGCGAGCAACGGGGCGGTAATTCGAATGGGTGGTGGAAAACGCACCGTCGCAAGGTGACACAGGCACTGAGGGAAGGCGAGACGGCGCACCGCCGGTGAGGTAGGGGGAACGCCTATTCGCGATTGGCTTCGGGGCCAATGGTGGTCGGTTCGCGCGACCGTATTCTGCGCCCTGTGCAAGCCGTCGTGAACGCCTCCAACCTTCCTCTCCCGCGAGTTCTCCGATTGTCTGCCAGGCCCCTTCGCATCTCGAAGGCGGGGGCCATTGGCCTGGCTTCAATCCTGGTCGCCATGATCGGCTTTTTCGATTACGTCGCGGGAGATTTTTCGCTGACGGTGTTTTACCTTGGCCCGCTAGCGCTCGCTACCTGGTTTGCGGGCCGCACGAGTGGATGGTTCATCGGCATTTTCAGTGCAGCCGCCTGGCTTGTTGGCGACCTGGCGTTAAATCACGCCTACGGCCATGCGGCCATGCCCTACTGGAACGCTTTGATGCTGATCTTAGTCTACGGTCTCGGCGTCCACCTCTTGTCCGCCCTGAAGGACATTCAGGCCATGCTGCAAAAACGCTTCGAGCAGCGCACCGTCTCCCTGGCCGAGGTGCATCACCGGGTCAAAAACAACCTGCAGGTGATCTCCAGTCTTCTGATGCTGCAGGCGGAGAAGTTAACGAATCCGGAAGAGAAAGCCGTCTTTGGCGAATGCCGGGATCGCATTCATTCCATGGCGCGCCTGCATGAGCGTCTCTGTGCCAGCGGCGGATTCGAAGAGGTGGACTTCGCGGCTCACTTAAGGGAAATGGCCGAGATGCTTTTCCGCGCTCACACGCCTCCCGGTTGCGATTTGACCCTGGAACTCCGAGTCCATGCCGTTTCCGCCGACTTAGACACTTCCGTCACTCTCGGCTTGATCGCCAACGAACTGATTCTCAACGCACTCAAGCATGCCTTTGTAGGACGCGAGAGAGGTATCCTGACCGTGAGTTTGCAGGGTGGCGACCGCCCGCGAATGACGATCCGCGATGATGGTCGCGGCCTGGCGCCCGGCTTTACGGCGACGAATAACGGTCGACTTGGCCTTGAGCTCGTCCTCGGCATGGTCGCCCAAATTCAGGGCGAAGCGCGGATCGAAAACGATCCCGAGGGCGGAACGCGCGCCATGATCTTCTTTCCTCCCTCTCCGCTCGAAAAAGAGATCCCAATAAACCAAGACAGTCCCACCCAATATGCCTAAGACTCGCATCCTTATCGTCGAAGACGAAGCCATCACGGTCGCCGCGCTTAGACGCGAACTCATCGCGCTCGGCTACCAAATCGCTGGTACTGCCAGCACCGCTACCGAAGCTCTCCGGGTGACTGACCTGACCAAGCCGGACTTGATCTTGATGGACATCCACTTGGCCGGAGCCATTAGCGGCATCGTGGCAGCCGTTGTCATCCGGGGCCATTTCGACGCGCCGGTAGTATTCCTCACGGCGCACGCGGATGAGGAAACGGTGGAGACCGCGGTCAGGACCGGCGCCTTTGGATACTTGCTCAAACCTTTTACAGGTCCCGGCCTGAAAGTCGCGATTGAAACTGCCCTGCACAAATACCGGAGCGAAGAGGAGGCTCGGTCCCCCGCCGCGCACGATGGCGTTCGCTCATGACCTCAGTTTCGGCTCTTCCATTTTTTTGCGCCGCAGCAAAGCAGTCATGAAACTCGATTGCGAGAGGAGGGTGAGTTGGCCGGCATCATCACGCGAGGTGATGTGGTCCGGGCGTTCGATCGTTCCAATGACGAGACGCTGGCCTTCACCGGAAAAGTTTTCGTTGACCGTTTCCACGAAGAGCATCACCCAGCGTTCGAAATGCGCCTGCTCCACCGGAAGGACCGCGTGTTTAGGAAAGGGCGCGCCTTGGTAGTTGCCTGTCCGAAAAAGCATCGACTCCCAGAAGCGATACATTTTTTCGGCAGGTGCTCGGCCCAATCGACGTTGGCCGTCTCGCTAAAGATGGGTGCCAGTAGCTCGTCGCGATTTACCTTGCCGTAAAAGGCATCGACGAGCGTCTTCACATCTTCGGGGTGTTTCGACGTGGAGGACGATTGTATGGCGGGTCCGGCTCCATGCTGACGATCCCTATGCTGCCAGTCGGATCGACTTCCCGAATGCCATCCGCCGCGGCGGCTGCGGTCACTCCGCCGCCGATAATTAAATATTGGTAATTGAAGTTTCGCGCCATGCCGGATGGATCGAGGAGGAGAACAGATAAGTCAATGAATGATTTGACTAATGGGCTCGATGGTCGCTTTGGAAATGAAGACTGCATTTGCAGGCCTGGCTCTTTTGCTCCTCTGCGCTGTGACCGCTGCAGCGGAAAAAGTTGCTCTCATCAAAATCGATGGCGCGATTGGGCCCGCGACCGCGGACTATATTTCGCGCAGCATCGCAGAAGCAGAGACCCAGAATGCGCAATGTCTGATCATTGAACTCAATACTCCGGGCGGTCTGCTCGATTCGACGCAACGGATCGTGCAAAGCTTTTTGGGATCCACTGTGCCGGTGGTGGTTTACGTCGCTCCGACCGGTGCGACTGCGACCAGTGCCGGGTGTTTCATCACCATGGCTGCAAGCGTCGCGGCGATGGCTCCGGCCACGACGATTGGCGCCGCCCATCCGGTCTCGTTAGGCGGGAATCCGATCGGAGGCGAAGAGAAAACGGATGAGACGATGAAGACGAAACTCGAGAATTTTTCCGTGAGCTATATCGAGACCATTGCCGCCCGCCGCCAGCGCAATATCGAATGGGCAAAATCTGCTGTCCGCGATAGCGCCTCGATCACCGCAACGAAGGCGCTGGAGTTAAAAGTGATCGATCTGATCGCGCCGGATCTGCCGGATTTGCTCAAGCAATTGAATGGACGCCAGGTGGACGGCAAAACGCTCAACACGGCCGGCGCGGAAGTCTCCGAGATCAGGATGTCGTCGTCCGAACATGTCTTTCAAAAGATCTGGCGACCCGAGGTGATGTTTGTCCTCATGCTCATCGCGATCTACGGGATCATCGGTGAACTGACGATGCCTGGTGCGATCCTGCCCGGCGTGGTGGGGGCGATCGCCTTGATTCTTGCGCTTTACATGGCGGCGATCCTGCCGGTCAACGTCGGCGGTCTTGCCTTGATTGGACTCGCCCTTTTCCTTTTCCTCTTCGCGGTCTTGTCCACGCCGAGAGGAATGCCATTGAAGTCGGCGAAGAGGTCGGGCGTGAGCATTCCCTCGTCATGCTGACGCTCTTTCGTTTGCCGGAGCAGGTCGTCGATGAGCGCCTTCGGGTGGACCTTTTCCTGGATGTAAAGTGGCGGGGCGTGGACGACGAGATCGCTCCAGTCCTGCTCATCCTTCCCGCGCCAGACGAGCTGCGGATCGAGGTCGCGATTACGCGGATAATGGGTCGTCTTCGGCGCTTCGTGCTCCTTCTGCACAATCGATTGCTGCTCGGCGGACGGGATGTTCTTCCGCTTGTCGGCCTCGTGCTTGAGGGTCTCGACGGATTTGGGGGAGACGGGCTTTTTGGCCATCAGATGGGATTAAGTTCCTGCGCGGGGCGGATGCCAGCGATCAGCCGGCGGCGTTGCTTGGAGAGGGCGCGGAAATCGCACTCGACCTGTAGCCCATGCCAAAAACCCTCCGACTGGCCAAAGAACACGCCGAAGCGAATAGACATCGTCGGGGTGATGGCGCGCTTGCCGAGGACGATCTCATTGATGGCGCGCGGCGGGACACCGATGGCGCGAGCCATGGCATTCTGGGAAATCCCCATCGGGTTGAGGTATTCCTCCAGCAAAATCTCTCCGGGTGTGATCGGTGGGTTCATTGCTGTAACGTATAGCGTTATACGTGCCTGACTCAATGGTAATCCACGATGGCGACGTGCGCCGGGCCGGCGTCGGTCCAGCGAAAGACGAGACGCCACTGGGCGTTGATGCGGATCGAATGAAAGCCGACGCGATTCCCGCGCAGAGCGCACTCGATGGCGTCCATGAGAGAGAAGTCGCTCATCGTCCAAGGGAAGAGTGTGCCTTCGGCATACCCGGACCCGCGAAGAAAGAACGGAGTAGCGGAAAGATCGATGACGCGGGAAACGCCGAGTTTTCGATTCACCGCTTCCACGCCGGAAATCCAAAGGCGCGCGGCCTCTTTGTTCTTCTCCGCCTCCTGCCTGTCGTCGCCCTTCAATTCTTCTTCATCGTCTGCTCCAACTTTCTCGCGGTAGCAGTGATGCGCCTCGTCGTTGAGAACAAGAATGTGTTTCATGCCATCAAGTCCGGCATGACGCGCTGCAACATCTGTTCTTCGGTCTCGAGCGTCTTGGGTTCGTCGCCCGTCCGGCCCTGGAGGAGTTGCCGCCCGCCCTTCGAAAGATTGATCCGCTCGCGAAGCTTGAAGGCGTGGTAATTCGTGATGACGATCTTGGCTTTCTTGATGTCGTCCAGCATATCGCTCGGGATCAGCTCGCGGCTCGCGTAGTAGCTGTCGGGGTCGCTGGGCTGGAGGACGCGGAGCCGGTCCTTGATCGTGATGCCCGGCGCGACGACGAGGAAACCCCGGGAGAAGCGGTTGCTTTGGGCGCGGCGAACGGCGTTGATAGTCTGCCACGCGATGAGCATCGCCATGACGGTTGTTTTGCCGGCACCCGTCGCGAGCTTGAGCGCCAGCCGCATCAGAAGCGGATTGGCTTCCTTGTTCGCGCTCGCCAGATGATCGAGCAGTCGCTTGCCGGTTGGCCCGTGCGGCGCAACTTCGGTCAACCAAATCGCCGTCTCGGCAGCCTCGACCTGGCAGAAAAATGGACGAATGCCGCTGAACGCGTGGTGTCGCCAATGTTGCAGGAGACGGGCGGTTTCTGGCGTGACCTGCCACTGGCTGGGATTCGGAAGCGATCACCATTGGTCCACCTGCTGGCGCAGCTCATTGATGATCGAGGTCGGGTCATATTGCTGGTCCTTCGTCGAAAGACCTTCGCCCTCATCGAAAACGAATTCCTGCTCGGCCGAGCCTCGGCGCTTTTTCGGCTTTGGGATCGGAGTGATGAACTCTGCCCGCCGTCGGCTCACGACGACCTGCTGCGTGGGTTGACCGGTCTGATCGAGTTCCCAATGCTTGGTCGGGTATTCGTACGGCGAATACAGAATCGGATGCTCGAAAAACGGATTCGCCATGCAGGGGCTTCGTTCTAGACGCGGGCGGAGCGTAACTCCAGACGCAAAAGATGAGGTGGCAGAAAACGAGAGGGCGAAACCGTGGCTACCCCGCATGGATTCGAACCATGAATAACGCCTCCAAAGGGCGCTGTGTTACCGTTACACCACGGGGTAAATACTGGCCCCCGATTTTCGAGCGCAGAGGGATTGTGCGCAAACGGCAAATTTCTCCTCACGCACTCCTGCTAACGCGGATGGGATAGAGACTTCGGCCCGGGGGCGGGCCGGCTCCATCTTACGCGGCTACGGGTGCCAGCTCGGGAGCGGGCAGGCGAATATCGACCGTGGTGCCGCTACCGAGAATGCTGGAGACGGAGATATTCCCGTGGTGCGCCTCCACCACTGACTTCGCGATCGCCATGCCGAGACCGGTGCCGTGTTTTTTCCCGTGGGTGACGAAGGGCTCGAAGATCTTGGCCAAAATATCGGCCGGAACGCCGCAGCCAGTGTCGGAGAGACGGATGACGACTTCGGATTCCACCAAATGGGTGGTCATGGTGAGGATGCCGCCACCGGGCATGGCTTCCCGAGCGTTCTTGATCAAATTGCACAGGACACGCGTGAAGCGGCTGAGGTCGACGTCGATCGTACCATCGTAATAAAGGCGTTTCACGAACTGGACATTCTGCCCAGGCAAGAGCTGGAGCACCTGCTGGCCGAGCTCGTCCAGCAGGCGCCAGATGGAAATGTTCTCGCGCACGATCTCGGTGGCGGTGCCGCGCGCGTAATCGAGCAACTCCTGGGTCATCAGAAGCATCCCGTCGATCGCTTTTTTCTGCATGATACCGAGGTCGCGCACGCGCTGATCAGTCGCATCGAGCGCGATCAAGTCGGCCGAGCAGCGGATGACGCACATCGGATTTTTCAGGTCGTGAATGATGGAGTTCGCCATCGAGCCGACGAGGCTGAGCCGTTCTGAGCGCATGACTTCGGTGATGAAGTGCGAGTTCACACTGCGCAGGCGCTGGGTGACGGAGCGGAGGAAATTCATGTGCAGGCGGCTGGGCGCGAGCTCGAGAATGTGTTGGAAGGCGGCGTCGTTGACCGTGCCGAGGAGGGTCGGCTCGGCGGCGGTGGCCATGGCCGAGCGCGGTTCGCCATCGAGCAGCGCCATCTCGCCGAAGAAGTTGCCGGGTTTGATGTAGGCCAGGGTTTCCTGTTCGCCGCCGCGGCCGCATTTCGAGATTTTGATCGAGCCTTCGCCGACAAGGTAGAGGGAATCGCCGCGGTCGCCCTCCCGAAAGATAACGTCGCCAGGATTGAGATGCACCACCTCGACCTCGGGCGCGATGCCGCGCAGGAGCTCGGGGCTTATCCCCTCGAAGAGCTGATTCCCGAAGAACTGCTCGAAGACCGTGCTGGCGACCGCTGCGCCCATGTTTAGCTCGCGGCCGCGAGATTGCCGGTGGCATTGGCGCTGCCCATGGACTGATGCAGAAGCGCGTTGGAGACCGCCCCGAGATATTGTTTCGAACCGATCGGTTTCTGCAGGAAGCCGAACAGACCGACTTCGAGCATGTGGTTGAGACGTTCCTGGTGCACATATCCGGTGCAAAGCATGACGCGGACGTCTGGATGCAGCGCGCGGAGGCGATTGAAGGTCTCTTCGCCATCCATGAGTGGCATGCTGAGGTCGAGCAGGACGAGGTCGAACTGGCGCGGGCTGGCGCGGAACAAGTCGAGACATTCGAAGCCGGATTGCGCAGTGACCACATTGTAGCCTTCCCCGCGCAGCAGTTCGCTCGCGAGGATGAGAAGCATCTTCTCGTCGTCCACGACTAGAATACGCTTGCGCGAGTTACTGCCGGACTTCGGTTCGGGTTGGGAGTGCCGCAGCCGGGCGTACTCCGGGTGCAGGACGATTTTTCCGCCGATCTCGCCGGAGAGTTTGACCAGGTCGGTCGTGACCTGAGCGGCGCGGTTCACGCTTTCGCGCAGCATGCCGAAGTATTTGTCCGCGCCTTCGTTGCCTTCCCAAATGTTTTCGATCAGTGCGCTCGTGCCCGCGATGATCTGGAGCAGGTTATTGAGTTCGCTCGCGATTTCGGGCGGTCGCAAGGGTCGAGGCTGAGGCTGGGGCTGGGGGAAATTCGTGATTTGGTCGTCCATGGGAGTGTCGGCTATTTGGATGGTGGAAAAGCGTTAGTAGCCGGGCGGGCCGGCGGAGAGTGATTGGGTGACGGCGCCCTGCCCGCCGAAGGTTCCGGTGGTGGAGCCGTTACCGCCGGAGCCGGTGTAATTCGGGACGTTGGTGAAGACGCTGGCTGGAGCGAGGCCGTTCACGGTGACGGTTTTGCCGTTGAAGATCGTGACCGTGTTGCCGGCGATCGTTTTCACGCTGTTCCCGCTGAGGGTGACGTTGTCGGTGAAGTTGACGGTGCCGTTACTGCCGCCGGCGTAGAGTTTGATCGTGGCGTCGGCGTTGATCGTTCCGCCGCCGACGTTGAGCGTGCCGCCGTGGCCGAGCGCGCCGACTTTCACGACGTCGGCCATAAGGGTGGCGCCGGTGAGATTCACGGTGCCGCTGCCGCCGTTATTGCGGATGTCGATCGTGCCGTGATCCGCTTGCGCGGTGCCGCTCATTTTGATGGTGCCGCCGGCGGAGGTGAACTTGATCGAGCCGCCAGGTCCAGGCGCGGAAGCGGAGAGGAGTGCGAGTAACTGCGCTGAGCTAGAAACGTCGATCGCAGTGCCGTTCGTCTTGCGGCTCTCGAGCGAAATATTTCCGCCACTGCGACTGGAACGGCTAGCCGCGCTGTCCGAAACCTTGATGGTGCTGCGCGCAGTGATGGTGCCGTTGGCGACGACGTTTAGCGTGCCGCCATTACCACCCGTGAGACCAGACAGACCGTTCAGGCCAGACGTTGCCGAGATCGCCTTTTCCAAGGTGACGTTTTTCGCGATCGCACCCGTTTGGGTTCCGATATCGATGACACCGCCGTCTCCGCCAATCAGGGAGGTTCCGGCCAAGGCGGAGCCACCGTCCGCGTTGATGCCGTTTATGGAATCCTTCTTGTCGTCGAGCTTGATGTTGTCGCCGCTTAGGAGTGTGAGGTGATATCCGGCGCCGCTGCCGACTGCCGCCGTTCCCTGCCGTCCGGAAGCATCGATCCCTTCACTGATCTCCAATTTCGAGGAAGAGAGGATGGCGTCTCCGCCCGCGCGGAACTTGCCGGAAATTTCCAGCTTCTCGGTCGCATTAAGGGAGGTCGCCGTGACGATGGGGGCGCGGAGTGTTATCTGCCGGGCACCGATCGGACCGAGGAAAGTGATGCTGTCGCCCGCTTTCCCATCGATTTTTTTCGCGCGCACAATGGCGCCAAAGAACGCGCTGCGCCCGGCGTCGAACTTCACCTCTTCAGCGAGGATGGCGCCAGTGACCGAAAGGTCGCGGCTCACTTTCAAATCCACCTTTTTGGCCGCGATGTCGCCATCCAAGGCGAGGTCGCTCGCACCTTCTCGCTTAAAGTCTCCAGACATGCGGGCGTCATTCGGATCAACCAGTGCTACGACCGTAGTTGACCCGCCGCCAGCTC
Organism: Chthoniobacterales bacterium; assembly: GCA_038258815.1. Classification (GTDB taxonomy): domain Bacteria; phylum Verrucomicrobiota; class Verrucomicrobiia; order Chthoniobacterales; family UBA10450; genus JACCTI01. Next base: position 76,786 of record JBBSPM010000003.1, on the reverse strand, counting down.
CCGGGTCTGTCCCGCCGCCCGATCCGGGATTCGAGCCACCGGTGGATCCGGAGCCCGATCCATTATCTGAGGGATCGGTAGTTGGCCCGGAGCCGGGCTCTCCCGGCTGGACGATCTCGACCAATTTATCGCCCGTTTTCAGGGCCGTCAGCAAGGCATCCGGCGCTACGACCACTTTGGTGCCTCCGCCGAGGATGACGAGATTCGTTTCAACCAGGCTCTGGTCCACTTTCGCTTTCGTCTGCACCGCAATCTCCTGCTGGATCAAGGACAGGCTCGGGAGCGGTTTTTCGTTTCCGCCCATCGTGGCGAGCGACGAAGTCTTCATCACCTGCGCTAAATCCACGGACACGGGATCGGGGATTCGTTTCGCGTTTGGTGGCATGATCACCATTTTCCCGGGCAAGAGGAGGAGCGAGTCGCCAAACCTGCCGTTTACGGAGAGCCGAAGACTGCCTTCGAGAACAAGGACTTTGAGATCGTGGCCCGGGATGTTTTCCAACATGATCGTCGTGCCAGTGATGGAGGCCGTAACCGCGGCTGTGCGAATCTTGGCTCCGCCCAAACCCTTCGGCACCTGGAGGAGCATCGTCCCCTTCTGCAATTCCATTTCGCGCGTGCCGGGCTTGAAACTGAAATAGCTGTCCGGTCCGAGCCGCGTTAGAGTTTCATCCTGAAAAAGGAGTTCGGAGCGCGATTTTATTCCGGTTTTGAGGCCGATCTCGTCCTTGATCGTCTCCTTGAGAGCGGCAGTATGCGAGCCGCCCGCGGGATCGACCACACGGACGTCGTTGATGATTTTCGTGACCTGCGCTTCGGTCAACGGCGCGGCCGGCGCGGCCGCGAACGGCGCGAGGCAAAGAGCGAGGGCAATGCTGAAGCGCGGTAAATACATGAGTATTTTCTTATAGAGAGCAAAAGCACACGGCATGCCGTCGGCTAGAATCTCCATAATCGCAGGTGGCTCGTCTTCTCCGCCCAGAAAGTGTTAGTAACCAGGCGCAACGCTGAAGGGCTGCGTGGTCGCGCCTTGCCCTCCGAAAACGCCGGTGGTCGAGCCGTTTCCTCCCGGCCCGCTGTAGTTCGGCTGGTTCGTAAAGACGTTCGCCGGCCCGGGGCCGCTGATGGTAACGATTTTCCCGTTGAAGATGGTGACCGCGTCGGCGGCGATCGTTTTCACACTGTTCCCGCTCAAGGTGACGTTGTCGGTAAAGTTAACCCGGCCGTTGCTGCCACCAGCGTAGAGCTTGATCTGCGAATCGGCGCTGATCGTGCCGCCGCCGACGTTCAGCGTTCCGTTGTTGCCCAGCGCGCCGGCTTTTACGACGCTGCCGTTGAGAGTGGCATTGCTGAGGATGACGACTCCGTTAGCGCCGTTGTTAGTGACTTCGACGGTGCCGCGATCCGCGGTAGCGGTGCCGCTCAGGTTGATGTCGCCGCCCGCGGACGTGATCTTGATCGAGCCGCCGGGTCCAGGAGCCGTGCTGCTGAGGAGGGCCAGCAATTGCGCGCTGCTGCTGATGTTGATGGCGGACCCCGTCGTCTTTTTGCTGGTGAGGTTAATATTTCCGGCGCGGCTGCTTTTGGCCGGGCCACTGCTCTCGGACACCTTGATCGTGGAATTGATGGCTACGGTTCCGTTGGCCGTCACATTGACCGTTCCGCCATTGCCTCCGTCGAGGAGAAAAACTGGGTTTGCTCCAGTCGTGGCGCTGATCGTTTTGTTGATCGTGACATCCCCGGCGATGGGGGCCGCGGTGGTGCCGATGTTAAGCGTGCCGCCGTCCCCTCCGACGAGGCCGAGCAAACTGCCATCGCCGCCATTCAGGTTGACGCCGTTGATACCGCCGGGCGTGCTATCGAAAAGGAGCGACGCGGCCTGCAAAGTGAGCGTGGCGCCGGCTGCGTTGCTGCTTCCGGCGTAGTTGATCCCGTTCCCGGCCGCGATGGAGAAGGCGTTGAGCGTGTAAGTGCCGCTGCTCCCGAGGATGGCTCCACTAGCGGAGAGCTGGTTCGTGGCGCCGAGATTATTGGCGGAAAGATTACCGGCGGTGATGATGTCATCGAACCCGGTGAGGTCGAACCCGGCGGCATTGATCCCGCCGGCGCCGATCTCCAACCGCCCGCCGCCCGCGACCGCCAACGACTTCGAAGTAGTGAAGGTAGGCGCAAAAGCGAAGAGCAGGTTCGGTGTCGCCACGCCATTCTTCAGGTTGATGCCGCTATCCGACGCGAGCTGCAGGAAATTCGCGGTCAAGCTGCCGTTGAGATTCATCGTCCCGGTGGAGTGAAAGACGACGCGGTTGGCAGTGACATTGCCACCGGCGCCGAGGTTCAGGGTGCCGGCCGAGTCGATATAGAACGACGCATTCGGCAGACTGACGTTTCCATCGAAAATGACGCTCCCGGTTCCGCGTTGATACAACTGGAGAAACTTGAAAGTCGAACCTGTGGCCGAATAGGTTGCCCCGGCAAGCGAGATGCTGCCGCTATTGGTCGCGAGGGTGAGGGAACCCGCCGCACTGAGATTAAAGGTGTAGCCGCTGGAGGAATCGGTGATGCCGGTATCTCCGATCAAGGCGATATTGATCGGACCGTTGAGTTGCAAGGTCGGCGCCGCTGTGAAGTGGATGGAGGCGAAGCGGATGACGGCGATGCCCGAGGTGGGGAACGCTTGATCGTAGTTCGTCCCGAAACGGCTATCGAACCCGCGTTGCGCGTCGAAGACGGAGCTGTTGCCGAAGACGAACCAGGAAGCCGGGCCATCCAGCGCAGGACCCAGGTAAAACGAGCCCGGCGCGTTCTGGCCGCCTCGATTGATTCGGGGCTGCCGGGTCTCGATGTTGTTGGAGGAATTGAGGGTGACCGCGGAGTTCACCGGGGGCGGTGAGTTTACGGTAGAGATGGGAGACGGGGCGACAGTGGCGGATGGGTTCGGGGTCGGCAACGGGGTGGCTGATGGCACTGGCGTGGCCGTAGGGAGCGGGGTTGGGGTTGGGACCGGAGTGGGTGTTGCCGAAGGTGTCGCGGTGGGCGTGGGTGTGGCCGATGGGGTTGCGCTCGGAGTCGGTGTCGTTGACGGCGTGGCACTCGGTGTCGGAGTCGCCGAAGGCGTCACGGTGGGAGTTGGGGTTGCCGAAGGCGTTCCGCTGGGCGTCGGCGTTGCCGAAGGCGTCCCACTGGGTGTTGGCGTTGCCGAAGGCGTCACGCTCGGGCTCGGCGTCGCTGACGGCGTGGCGCTCGGGCCAGGTGTCGGGGTGGGCGTCACCGCCGGCGACGGCGTATCATTCAAAGCCAACAGGAACGGATCGCCGTTTTTTCGCGCCTCAAGTTCCTCGATCAGCTTATCGCCAGCCATCGTGACTTTGGAACCGCCTCCGAGGATGACGAGATTGGTGTCGACCAGGCGGTTGCCGTCCTTTTGCTGGCGTTGCGCGGCGATCTCGTCCCCGATGAGCGAGATGCTGGGGAGCGGCATTTCTTTAGTCCCCATGTGGACCAGCGATGAGGTCTTCACCACGGTGGCCAGATCGACTGAGACAGGATCCGGGATGCGTTTAGCGTTCGGCGGCATGATCACCATCTTGCCGGGCAAGAGGAGCAGCGAGTCGCCAAAGGTGCCGTTCACGGAGAGCCGCAGGCTGCCTTCCAGGACCAAAATCTTCAGGTTCCGGCCGGGGATATTTTCCAACATGATCGTGGTGCCGGTAATCGAGGCCGTGACGGCCGCGGTCCGAATCCTGGCTCCGCCCAAACCCTTCGGCACTTGTAGGAGCATCGTGCCCTGCTTCAGCGCCATGTCGCGCGTGCCAGGTTTGAAACTGAAATAGCTGTCTGGGCCGAGGCGCGTTAAAGTTTCGTCCTGAAAAACTAGTTCGGAGCGTGATTTTATTCCGGTTTTGACGCCGATCTCCTCCTTGATCACTTCCTGAAGCGCGGCTTTGTGCGCGCCTCTCGCGGGGTCGAGGATGGTGACCTCGTTGATGATTCGATTGACGCGCGCCTCTTGTAAGGAGCCGGCTGCGATAGGGTTTACGCAGAAAATCAGCCCTGCCAGGCTAAGAAGAATGGATTTCATAGGGCTGCGCTCCCGCATGGCTTTTCAAGCAATCCATATGCCGCACCCCGTAATCTCTAGAATCGAATCGTGACCGCGACGCCTCCACCGGCAGTCAGGACGTCGTAATCGAAAACCGTCTTGTCCGACCGGTTCCAGCCGTAACTCCAGAACGCGTTTGCTTCGGACCAGGCGTTGAAGCGATAGGTCAGGTTGCCACTGAGGATTTGATTGAAATCGGTGCGCCCGCCACTGTTGTAGAAATTGACCGCCGGCCGCGCGAGCAGACCCGCCTCCAGGTTTCGGGTGAGGTGGATATTGTAGGCGAAGAAACCGGCAATCTGATCGCGTTGGGCCGCGGACGGATTGGATAATCCAGCCATTCCAAGCACGCCGAAGGTCACGCCGTGGGATCGCCCGAGAGCGATAGATTTCTGCAGCCCAACCGTGAAAGTGTGATCCATCAAAATCTGATCGCCATCGGAGCCGAGGAGTTCGGTGAAATCGTAGCGGCCGAAAAGCGTAAAGCCTCGCGCCGCAGGAGGGCTCCAGGCCAGCCCCGCGCTCGCGCCGAGGTTTTCAAAATCCAACTCCGTGGTGTCGAAATACCGGAAAAGCGCGGTGTGCAGGCCCAGCGTCGCTTCGAGATTGGGACCGAGTTTAGGCGACCATCCAAAGCCCGCGTCCGCCACCAGAAATTGATCATCGAGCGTCCCTGTCCGGGTCAGGGCGACGTTATCGGTATGAAAAAGGGCGACGCCGCCAGTGAGGGTGTAAGGACGCGCCCGCTCCTGGTTTTTCAGAATGATCTGCGCGCCGAAACTGTCGTCGCTGGACGAAGAAGCATCGTCGATCGTGCCAATTTGATTGCCGTTTGCGTCGACGCTGGAACGTGGGGCGGACTCGCTTTCCCGGAAAAGGCGGGCCTGCTCGATCGCGGAATTATTCTGCGCCAAGGCGACACCGTAAGCATTGAATCCTGATCCTGAAGAGGAAGGGGGCGTTTGCTGACTAAAGGCGAGCCCGGTCAGCCCCAGCAGTGCAGCTGCTGACAGAGTGAAATGAAAGGGAGAGGCCACGCAGATGGCTTTAGCACGACGTATGCCGCGCCCCGCTTCCGCTGCACCAGAAAGCGAAGGACGGCACGCTTTCCGCTCAAAGCCAGGGATGTCCTGGAAGCGCTACACCACGGTCTTCGCCATCGCGGCGCTCTGCCTGTTGGCCATATTCTTCCTCGATCAAACGGCGCCGACCAGCTACGTCCGCGCCCGCAATCTTCTGCGGGATGCGATCGCCCGCGCCGGCCGCACCACGCCTCCGAATCCGGACCTCGTTTTTCTCGCGATCGATTCGGCCTCGGTGAGCATCGACGAAGAAGGCGATATAAGAGGCCTGTTTGGCTTAGGCGAATCCCAGGCTGCGGAGGCGCAGGCTTTGCGCTTGATCAGTAAAGGCTGGCCTTGGCCGCGCGAAATTTATGCCTGCGTGCTGAAGCGCTTAGTCGATGCCGGTGCCAGGGTCGTGATCTTCGATCTGACCTTTCCCAAATCCAGCGAGGGTGACGAACCCTTTCGCCTCGCTCTTGAGCGCTACAAAGAACACGTCGTCCTCGGGAGTAATTTCGTCTCCCCAGACGACGAATCGGATCGCATTCGGACCGATTTTACCCGACCAACTGAAAGCCTCGTTCCGCAAACCGTCCCGACCGACGACCGCGTCGCGTATACTAATTTCTGGCCCGATAGTGATGGAGTGGTCCGCTCGGCGCAGTACCGCTTCACTCTTGCGCAGATTCAACTGCGCGGCGTTGCTCCAGACGAAGAGCGATTCCTTTCGCTCGTCTCCCGCGGCTTAGGCAAAGCCGGTCTCGCCGATCGCGTCCCAGCCGATCTCAATCCGCATGGCATTCGCTTTACGGCGGCGCCGCGGCAGGGCTTTCCTCCTCACTCGCTCTTTGAGATTTTCGGGCCGGACTACTGGAAGCGAATCTACCAGTCCGGTGAATTCTTCCGCGGGAAAATCGTGCTCGTAGGCGCGGAAGGAAATTGGCAGCACGATGATCATCCCACGCCTTTCGGCTCCATGCCTGGACCGGAATTGCACTTGAACGCGATGAACGCCGCCATCCACGGCGAATTCATCGACGAGATGTCGCACACCGCCGTCCTGTGGGTCGCGGGGGGTGCTGGGATTCTCGGCCTCCTCCTCACCTTTGGAATTCGTTCACCCTGGCTGCGCTTGCTCGCGCTTATCGGCACCGCCGCGGCCTATGTCTGGGCTGCGTTGCTGGCCTTCAATCACCTCTCGCTCTACATCCCGTTTCTGCCCGGCCTTCTGGAATTAAACGTCACCGTCCTCCTCGGCCTGGTCTGCGATTTTACCTGGGAACGCTTCGAGAAGACGCGCGTGCGCCGCACCCTCGAACGCTACGTCTCGACCAATGTGGTGCAGGAGCTTCTGGACAATCCGCGGCTCTTCCAGCAATCGCTCGGTGGGGTGATGAAACCGGTCGCGATTCTGTTCTCGGATCTGCGCGGCTTCTCTTCTTTCAGTGCCAAAACGGATCCGCAGGTGCTCATTTCCCAACTGAATGAATACCTCGGTGCGATGGTGGAATGCGTCTTCCGTCACGGCGGCACGCTCGATAAATTCGTGGGCGACGCCGTCATGGCCGTCTGGGGCAACGTCAAGACCGCCGGAGTGCGGGACGATGCCGCCGCTGCCGTGCGCGCCGCTTTGGAAATGCGGACCGAGCTGGCGCGTTTGAATCATGATTGGCGGCGGCGCGGTTTGCCGGAATTGAAGGCTGGCATCGCGGTGAATCAGGGAACCGTCGTCGTCGGCAACATCGGTTCGCCGCAGCGGATGGAATTCACCGTCATCGGCGACGCGGTGAACATTTGCTGGAAATTGCAGGAACTGACCAAGCAGCTTGGCTCGGATTTAATCGTAAGCCACCACGTAACCGCACTGCTGGTGGAAGACTTCGAACTGCGCTCGCTCGGAACCGCACATCTGCCGGGCCAGGAGCACGCGGCCGAGGTTTACACCGTGCTGGGCGCGATCGAAGTGGGACTGGCCGCGAACTCCGCGACTGCCGCGATCTAATCTGCACGGCCACCGGCCCAAAGGTTTGCGGCGACAGCCTTGCGTCCTCTAATCGTCATTCGCAAATCAGCCCAACCCGGGCTACCTTCGTCTCCCGCAAAATGAATCAGCTAGAGATCAAAGATTTACACGCCACGATTGCCGATCAGGAGATCATTCGCGGCCTCAACCTGACCGTGCCGAAGGGTGAAGTGCATGCCATCATGGGCCCGAACGGCTCCGGCAAGAGCACGCTGGCAAAAGTCATCGCCGGTCATCCCGACTACAAAGTGACGGCCGGCTCCGTTTTGATGGATGGCGAAGATGTTCTCGCGCTGGAACCGGACGAACGCGCGCGCCAAGGTATCTTCCTCGCCTTCCAATATCCGAACGAGATTCCAGGCGTCACGATCGCTAATTTCCTCCGCGCCGCGGTGCAGGCGCGCTTGCCGGAGGGCGAAGAACTCGAGGCGACCGACTATTACGCGAAGCTTTACGAGAAAATGGATTTGCTCGAAATGGACCGCTCGTTCACTTCCCGCGCGGTGAATGAAGGATTTTCCGGTGGCGAGAAGAAGCGGAACGAGATTCTGCAGCTCGCCATGCTCGAGCCGAAGTATGCGGTGCTCGACGAGACGGATAGCGGGCTCGATATCGATGCGCTTAAGGTGGTCGCGAACGGAGTGAACTCGCTCCGCGGTCCGAATCTCGGCGTCCTTTTGATCACGCACTATCAGCGGTTGCTCGATTACATTGTGCCGGACCACGTGCATGTGATGGTGAAGGGCGAGATCGTGCGCAGCGGCGGCAAGAATTTAGCGTTGGAATTGGAAGAAAAAGGCTACGAATGGGTGCGCGAGATTCTCGCAGAGCCAGCGGTCGCCTAAGGAGAAGAAGTTATGGTTAAAGAAGTATCCCCACTCGAAATCGAACGGAACGCCGGCAATTTTAATTATCCGGAAACGCACACGCATGACGCCGGCGTGGGTCTGACGGAAGACACCATCCATTACATCTCGAACATCAAAGAAGATCCGGACTGGGTGCGCCAATTCCGGCTCAATGCTTACAAAACTTTCCTGAGCAAGCCGATGCCAACGCATTGGGCGAGCAAGGATCTGGAAGCGATCGTCTTCGAAAACATTCGCTACTATCTGAGCAGCGGGACGCAGCCGAAACGCAGTTGGGAAGATGTGCCGGATGACGTGAAACGCACTTTCGAGCGGCTCGGCATTCCGGAGCAGGAGCGGAAATTTCTCGCCGGTGTGGAAGCGCAATTCGATAGCGAAGCGGTTTATTCCAACATTAAAGCGGCCGTTGGCGAGCAGGGCGTCATTTTCGTTGGCTCGACTGAGGGCTTGAAGAATCACCCGGAGATTTTCCGGAAGTGGTTCGGCAAGGTCATCCCGACCGGTGATAATAAATTCAGCGCGCTCAACTCCGCGGTCTTCAGCGGTGGTTCGTTCATTTACGTCCCGCCGGGTGTGAAGGTGAAGCATCCGCTGCAGGCGTATTTCCGGATTAACGCCGAGAATTTCGGGCAATTCGAACGCACTCTCATCATCGTCGATGAAGGCGCGGAATTGACCTACATGGAAGGCTGCACGGCGCCGAAGTTCAACACCGCCACGCTGCACAGCGCGGTGGTCGAACTCGTCGCCATGAAAGGCGCGAAGATCCAATACATCACCGTCCAAAACTGGTCGGCAAACGTCTTCAATCTCGTGACCAAGCGCGCCATCGCGCACGAAGAAGCGGAAGTGAAATGGATCGATTGCAACATCGGCTCGCGCCTCACGATGAAGTATCCCGGCGTCGTCTTGAAAGGGCGCAAAGCCCGCGGCGAAGTCCTCTCAATTGCGCTCGCCAGTAACGGCCAGCACCAGGACACCGGCGCGAAGATGGTCCACGCCGCCGACGAAACCACGAGCAACATCATCTCGAAGTCGATCAGCATCGGCACTGGCCGCTCTACCTATCGCGGTCTCGTCCACGTCCCGAAGCATCTCAAGAACTGCAAGAACAACACCGAGTGCGACGCGCTTCTCATCAACGCGAACAGCCGCACCGACACGTATCCCGCGATCACCGTCCGCGGCACCGGCAATGCCGTGCAACACGAAGCCAGCGTCTCGCAGGTCAGCGCCGAGCAAATCTTCTACATGCAACAGCGCGGCCTGAGCGAAGCGCAGGCCATGAGCCTGAGCGTAAACGGATTCGTCAACGATCTCGTGCGCCAGTTCCCGATGGAATACAGCGTCGAGCTGAAGCGCCTGATCGAGCTTGAGATGGAAGGCTCGGTCGGCTAGGACCAGGCGAACACTGGCCTGATGCGCGAACGGCGTTTTCGGATCGAGTATGGTGCCACGACTGACGCAGACATCGCGCGGCTGCCGGGACGCGTTCGACAGCAGATTTTCCGCAAGATCGAGCGACTCCAGCATGGCCTTCACGGCGACATTAAACAGCTCCGGGCGGCTGATTTCGGCTACCGGCTCAGGTCAGGCGATTACCGCATCTTGTTCGATCTGGAGGGCGACATTATCGTGATTCAAAGAATAGGACATCGAAAGAATATCTATGACTAATGCGGTCCAGCGTGATGTATCCCGTGCGGTTCGTGAGAAGCGGCGCCAACTGACTTCGATTCGTGAAGAGGTTGAGGATCTGCTCGATTATCTCGATCTCGTGGAAGCGCGCGCGAAAAACGCTGACCAGCCCCGATTGACGCACGAGGAGATGAAGAAGCGTCATGCCTGACTGAATTTATGTTGCCCATGACCGACACTGCCGTTCTTGATGAAGTGATGGAAATCGTTTCGCCGCAGGACAAATCCGCCCCGGCGATACTCTCCGGCATGCCCGAAGGGTTCGGCCGCGAATTTCCCGATTGGTTTCGTGCTCGTCAGGCGGAAGCGTGGAAACAGTTCGCCTCGCTGCCGATGCCGGCGCGAAAGGATCAGCCCTGGCGCTTTTCCAACGTCAACGCGCTCGATCTCGAGCCTTTCGTCCTCGCAGCTTCGCCTAACGACGGAGAACGCGACGACATCCTTGAACGGTCTCGCGCTTTCGATGACGTCGCTGGCCGGTTGGTCTTTGCCGACGACGCATTTCTGCGACTCGATCCTCTCCCGGAAGCGCTCGTGAAACAGGGCGTCATCCTGCAGCCGTTCGAGCGCGGCCTGATCGAACATGAAGAACTATTCCGAAAACACTTCATGGCACAGCCGACACCGCTCGGCTCCGCCAAGTTCGCCGCATTGCACGAAGCAATGGTTCGCTCCGGCACTTTCCTTTACGTGCCGAAAGGCGTGGAGATCGAGCAGCCGATCGAGATTTTCCATTGGCTGAACGCCGAGAACGCATCTGTATTTCCGCACACGCTTTTGATCGCGGACGAGCTGTCGAAGGTCGCCGTGATTGAGCATTTCCGTTCGTCGCAAAAGGGCCGGCCCGGTTTCTCCTGCGGCGTCAACGACCTTGTCGTCAGCCGCGGCGCTAAGCTGAAATACGTTTGCGTGCAGGATTGGGATGACAGCGTTCTCTCTGTGCAAATGAACGCGACCACTGCCGAGCGCGACGCCTCGGCGCTCAGCCTCAATTTGAATCTTGGCGGCTCCTATTCGCGTTTCGAAAGCTTCAGCCGACTCATCGGTGAAGGGGCGCGCAGCGATCTTCTCGCCATCGCGATCGCACACGGCGCGCAGGAATTCGACGCCCGCACTTTGCAGGATCACGCTTCGCCGCACACGACCAGTGATCTGCTCTACAAGAACTCGTTAGCCGACAAAGCGCGCACAATTTTCGGCGGCCTCATCCGAGTCGAGCCAGCCGCGCATTACACGGACGCCTATCAAACCGTCCGCAATCTCTTGTTGAGCGACGATGCCGAAGCCAACTCCATGCCCGGCCTCGAAATCCTGGCCGACAACGTGAAATGCAGCCACGGCGCCACCTCGGGCCAGCTCGACGAAGACGAACTCTTCTACCTCCTCGCGCGCGGCATTCCGAAAAACGTCGCGCAGCACATGCTCGTCGCCGGCTTCCTCAACGAAGTCGTCGATCGTCTCGATCACCCGGTTATCGCCGCGAAGTTGCACGATCTAATCGAAGCCAAGTTCGCGCGTTAGCAGTCCCCTCGGGAGTGGCAGCGCCGGAATTGGTTTGATGATATGGCTGGGGTGCCATATCATCTATCGCCATGATGAAGATGACCATGTTCATTGATGAAATCCTGTTGGAAAGAGTAATGAAGTTGACTGGTCTCAAGACCAAAACGGAGACGGTCGAGTTCGCGCTTCGGGAAACAGAACGGAAGAGCAAGCTCGGAAAGTTTCTCGGCCGAAAGAAGCTCGACGCTGCGGAGTGGAAGGAAAGCCTCGATCCGGCGTACGATCTCATGTCCTTGCGGCTCGCCGAAACGCCGGGCAAGGATCGGACCAAGCGTGGTTCTCGTTGATTCCTCAATTTACATCCACCTTCTCCGCACGGGGATCGATCCCGTGACGAAGTTGGCGGAGCGTTTCGACGCGACCGAAATTGTCGGCTGTGATTTGGTCCGTTGCGAGGTTTTGCGCGGGGTGATCCGCCCGAAAGCGAAGGCGTATCTGGCGGAGTTCTTCGACCTGCTCGTGCAGGTGACGATGGACCATCGCGCTTGGAAAGACGCGGAAGAGATGGCTTGGAGGCTTGATCGAAAAGGAACCATTCTGCCGTTAACCGACATCATCATTGCGGTTTGCGCGTTGCGCGCGGGCGCGGAAATCGTGACGCGAGATCGGCATTTCGAAAAGATTCCGAAACTGCGCCTCGTGGCGTGGTAGGGGCAGGATAACTTTTTCGCGCCACCGCGCAGCACTCCGCCTAATCCATCTACGGTCGTAGCCGTATGGACGCCGCCCGCGTCTTCGCGCAAAAATCTGCGCCATGGTCTCCACTTTGGATGGAATCCCGAGCCGCCGTGCGCGTGGCCGGTTCGCTCGCCGGGCCCTTTCGTCGCTCCGCGGGTCCCGCCGCTGCCGTGGGGCGCACCTCCGATTCTTCCGGAGGCATGGCTCCCGGCACGCCGGAGGCACCCCGCCGCTTCTGGAGGCCACCCCGGCGGGACCGGAGATGCCGCCCGCCTGTCCGTGGGTCCCACCCGTCCGTCGGTCGGGCCCGCCGCGATTGCGATGAGCAGGGCATCGCTGCGGCTCAGACGGTCCAGGAGATGAAGAAACTTGTCGCCGAAAGCGCTTTCTGATTTCGTTGTGAACCTAATTTGAATCTGCCCGCCCGCTCAACCGTCACAGACGATTTACCTTCGTTCGTAATGCGTTTCTAAACCTCTGTCGTCCGCTCGCTTCCTCTCACAATCACAGATACGGTCCTCTTGGAGATGAAATCGAGCGTCATGAAGCGGCTGTTCGCCGCGATGCAAAAGGGCCAAGAAGAAGATATCGCAGCGATATCGAAGCAGATAATTTCAGATGAACGGAAACGCGGTCATTCACGGTTGGCTGCAGACCTCGAGGGAATCGTTCGCTCGAAAGAAACGATGATTCAAAAGCAACCCGCTCAATGGCGATCGGAGAGTGCTCTCGGAGCGCTGCCTTCCAGCAAGCGGGAATCTGCCCCACTCGTCCAAGTGCTGACGCATGAAAAGCTGCGGCACCACATGATCCTTCCGGAAATCATAGAAGGTCGATTCATGCGAATCGAGAAGGAGTACGCGGCGCGAACTCGCTTAGCGTTATTCGGTCTTCGAGCACGCAACAGGATTCTGCTTTACGGACCGCCGGGTTGTGGAAAGACATTGGGCGCGGAAAGGCTAGCTTGGGCTACCGGTCTCCCAATGCACCGCGTTCGCTTCGATACGTTGGTGTCATCCTACTTTGGGGAAACGGCTAGAAACCTGCAGCGTGTGTTCGAAGATGCCCAGCAGCGACCGTGCGCCCTTTTTCTCGACGAGTGCGATACAATCGCAAGGTCGAGAACTGAAGGAAACGACGTAGGGGAAATTCCGAGAATTGTTAACATGCTCCTCCAGTTGCTCGAGGACTTCGGCAGCGACGGAATGGTCATCGCTGCGACGAACATCAGCGGGGCACTGGACAAAGCTATGTTCCGGAGGTTCGATGAAGTCATAGAACTGCCGCGTCCGGGGGTTCGAGAGATCAAACGGCTAATGAAAACCTCTCTTTCGTCGTTCCGAAACGATCTTGAAACATCGCTCGACGATTTCGCTTCTAAATTGAAGGGCCAGGCCTGTTCGGAAGTCGTAAAAGTTGTTCAAAATGCTGCCAAACGATCCGTGCTAGCGAACAGACCTTCCGTTTCCACGGATGACTTACTCGCGGCGATTGCGGAGCACGAGCGACAAGCGTGATCCGAACTAAACGATGGCCGCTAGTGATTTCCCCCACCTTGAGATTTTTTCGATTGAGCGCGGAATAGCACGTCTAGAAGGCGGGGGAGACACGAGCGACGCGGTTCGCGAAAATAAGGCGAACCGTCGAGAACATGCAGAACGGTTGGGACAGCGACTGGAGCGCCTCACGCATTCAGCAGTAGAAATTCGGAAGAAACGGACCGCAGAGAATCTTCCGGATATCCCGGGAGGAGCTCCCTTCGTACTACATGTCGATGACCCTGAAGAAGGAATACTACTCTTTTTGTCCGAGAAGCTCGGGATCGAAGTCATAGCAGAAGAAGAAGAAGGATTTATTCTTGTTGCGACAGATGACATTGAAGCGGCGCGGTTCCATCAAATTATCGCCGAATTCGTCGACAGAAAGCATGGCAGCGGTCAAGCCGCCAATGTTTTGGATGTGGTTCCTGAGAATGATTCGGAGCAGCGGTTGGGCCGAATCTTGACCGAAGACTTACAGGCGCTGTGGCCTCTTGCTGACAACGACAACTACGTGATGGACGTCTCGATCAAGAGCCCGACAGCTGACAAGTTTCCGACACTTCGTCGGCAGCGCAAAAACGAAACCGCAGCAGATTTTGAACAACGGCGTGCCGGATGGACGGCGAGTGTCCAACGGCTGATTGTGGCCGTTGACGAGGAGCGGATTGCCAGAGAGACGTCGATCGAGCAATTCGTTGCTGCATACAACGGCGAATTCTTGACTGGTTTCATCGATGCGGAGAAGGAGCATTCACAATTCGCTGAGCTCTCGGACAGTTTCTCAACGCGTATCCGAATGTCAGGAGCGGGATTCAAGGATCTAATCCTGAATTTCCCGTACATTTTCGAAGCCGCGCTGCCCGAGGAGTTCAACGGCCCTCGACCAGCCGCCGTGGCTCCTGGGCCTGACGAAGCGTCCGTACACCCTCCTGCGAACGATGCGCCCGCGGTTTGTATCATCGACAGTGGCATTCAAGAGCAGCACTTGTTTCTCGCGGCAGCAATCGATTCAGCGCAGTCGCGCTGCTTCCTTCCAGGCCTGGATCCAAGCGACGCAGCTGATTATGTCGGTGATGGCGGTCATGGCACTCGTGTCGCTGGAGCGGCCCTTTACGGCGCGGTCGAGCCGGGCGGAGACTTCGCCGCCTTATTCTGGATTCAGAACGCACGAATTCTCGACAAGGACAATTGGCTGCCGATCAATCTGTTTCCCCCGTTGGCGCTTCAGCGGATCGTAGCGCATTTCCGCCATGGGCCACGGCTAACGCGAATCTTCAATCACTCGATTGCTTCTAACCGCCCTTGCTGGACACGGCGAATGTCTACGTGGGCCACTGAGATTGATCGATTAAGCAACGCCGAGGACGTCTTGTTTATTCAGGCAATTGGAAATCTGTTCGGCGAGGGATTTGGGGCCTTGAACAACCCATCGATCGCGGATCACATTGCCGCCGGCCGCCCTTATCCCGAATACCTCTTCCAGCCATCTGCCCGGCTCGCGAACCCATCGCAAAGCCTGCAGGCACTGACGGTTGGCTCCGTTGCCTTGTCTCACTACAACAATGGAGATCTATCATCCTTTGCCGGCGCATTCGAGCCTTCGAGTTTTAGTCGAACGGGACTCGGTTTGTGGAATTCTGTGAAGCCGGACATTGTGGAGTTCGGAGGAGATTTCGTTCGTGATCCAGCAGAGCGTCCTGCCCTAACGACCCCTCCCGATGTTTGCCCATCTCTTGTTCGTTCCACGTTCAACGCACCCGGTCCTGCGAGCGCGCGTGATACTGTCGGAACTTCGTTTTCAGCACCGAAGGTCAGTCATATTGCGGGAAGACTCGCAGCTGATTTTCCAGATCAGCCAACGCTTCTTTATCGCGCCCTGATTGCGCAGTCAGCAAGGTGGCCGGAGTGGGCGGAAAATCGTCCGGCAGAGCAGAAGCCGGCGTGCCTTCGCCATATTGGCTACGGAGTGCCAGATGTCGATCGTGCGACTCAGAATGACGAGTTTCGGATAACGCTGATCACACATGGACTTCATCAAATTCGCGCGCGGGAAGCGGCCATCTTCGCTATTCCGATTCCCGAAGAACTCCGTCGACCTGGCTTGGATGCTGATATCCGCGTTGAAGTGACCCTGTCATATGCCGCCGAGCCCCGGCGCACGCGAAGCTCACGTCGCGGCTATCTCGCAGTATGGCTCGATTGGATTGCCAGCCACCTCGACGAGGGGATAGACCATTTCCGAAACCGCGCCCTGAGAACTGACGCACAACTGGGGGAGTTCAACCCCATTCGCTGGACGCTCGATCGCCGCACACATTGGGGTGAGGTTCGCGGCGTATCACGAGGTGGCGGGACGCTTCAGAAAGATTGGGCGTTGATAAAAAGCTATAACTTGCCGGATATGCTGGCGGTGGCAGTCCGCGGTCACCCTGGATGGTCTTTTCTCAATCCTGACGCGACGGCGAATTTCGCGCTGGCTGTCACCTTAGAAGCGGTGGGACGTGACGTGCCGGTCTACGTATCAATCCAGCAAGCTATTGAAGTCGGGATACCGCGCGTCGCAGTCCCGATTGAAGTGTAACTAAGCCATACTGGGTCGCTTTCGGAACGTGCCACCTGACTGCGCGCGCCAGCAACCCAGCCGCCTGCCGAAGCATCACTGCGTCATGATCGTGATCATCAGGTCGACGCGGCCGGCGGGGATTTAGCAGGCGAGGAGGCGATGAATGTGAAGGTGATCGGGTCGGAGGCGCTGACGCCGTAGAGGAAGCTCTTCGGGAAGCGGGCGCCGGTGAGGTCGAGCGCCATGAGCTCACCGCGCCGACCGTTTATCAAGAATCTTGACCATAGAGCGCAGCCACGGCCGCAGCGTTCGCTCTGATGTTGTCGGCTAATTTCTGCGGGGCGAGGACGCGGACGTGGCGGCCCCAGCTCTGGACCCAGCGCTCGATTTCTTCCAGGCCGCCCAGTTCCATTTCGAGGGTGGCGGTGCCGTCTTTCGCTTCGCGGTAGCGTTGCGAATCGTGCCAGGTGCGCTCGCTGACGAGGCGCGCGGCGAAGGCGTCGAACGCCAGGCGGATGCGATGTTTTTTTCCGCCTTCGAAGACGCCGAAGCTGCCGCTCAGGACTTTGGCGATGGAGAAATTGGCGGGGCGGCGGAAGGGCTGGTTCGTGAGCCGGACGCGGCGCATGCGCGGGAGGGCGAAGGTGCGGAGTTGTTTGCGCGCGAGGTCTTCGGCGAAGAGGTACCACTGGTTCTCGAGCGAGGCGATGTGGAGCGGGCGGACGCGGCGCGGTTCGTAGCCTTTGCTCTGGAGTTTCCGGTATTCGAGCTCGAGCTCGACCGAGCGCATGACCGCCTGGCTGACGGTTTCGAATAACTCGAGGTCGGCCACGCTGGCGCCGGCGCTGTGGAAGGAGATCGCGTCCTCGAGGTCGCTCCAGGAAAACGAGACGCGTTCCTTTAGGCTGTCGGCTATTTTGCGAAACGCGGAACGCAGCGGCCGCTCGAACGGCGTACCCTTGTATTGAGCTAACGCTTTTTGCGCCACGAAGAGTGCCGCGACTTCCCCTTCGGAAACTTCGATGCTGGGAAAACTCGCGACCGCTTCCGTGTAAAAGAATCCAACCCGCAGCGGATCATATTCGATCGGCAACCCGAGCCGATCGCGCATGAAATCGATGTCCCGCTGAATGGTCTTCGACGAGACCTCAAGATCGTCAGCAATCTTGCGGCAGTTCGGGAAATCACCCGCCTTGAGTTGCCCGTGGATGCGCATCATCCGCTCCAAAGGTGGGCGGGAGGAGTGATTTTCGGGCTTCATGGGAAGGGGGAAGAATTTACCGCAGATTACGCAGATGGCGCAGATGAAGAAAAGGAAAGCGCCGCCTCGATCCTCTCATCTGCGCCATCTGCGTAATCTGCGGTAAAAAAGTATCTCAGAAATTTTTTTGGCACGGACAGCGGATGTCCGACCCGCCCCCTCAAGATGGCGGGCATGAAAACCTATTCGAATCGTTATCGCCGCAGCACGTTGCTCCCCGTTCCCTACTCCTACCGTCCCGATCGTCTTGAGCGCGGCATCCGCATGCTCAGAGC
Source organism: Chthoniobacterales bacterium (assembly GCA_038258815.1). Lineage (GTDB taxonomy): Bacteria > Verrucomicrobiota > Verrucomicrobiia > Chthoniobacterales > UBA10450 > JACCTI01. The sequence goes on along the minus strand of JBBSPM010000003.1, from coordinate 59,152 downwards.
TTTACGCTTGTCGCTGGCTGCGGCCACTCCAGCCGTGCGCGCGCAGCAACGCGAGTTCGATTTCGCCCAGCCGGCGCGGTAGAAGCGCGGCTTGCATATCCGCTCGACTGGTGTTGATTCCACGTCCGCAGCGAGTTTTTGAAGCTGCGCCGTTGGTCCCTGGGGTTCCGTTCCAAGCGGAAGCCGTACTCGCCAGGGGAAACCCGGCGCGTCCCAATGGAGGAATGGAGTAGAGGAGTAATGGCCGGAGTGTTTTTGCACTCCAATAAACCAGCACTCCAACACTCCAGAAAAAATCACATGCCAGTTCGTTACGGTCGTTTTGAAATGCCGAAAACCCTCACCAAGGAAGAGGATTCGGCCACAGATACCTACGCCAAGTTCGTCGCCGAGCCTTTTGAAGCTGGCTACGGTCACACGGTCGGAAATTCGCTCCGCCGCGTTTTGCTCTCGTCGCTGGAAGGCGCCGCGATTACGGCGGTCAAGATCACCGGTGCGCAGCACGAATTCGCCACCTTGCCGGGCGTCGTGGAAGACGTGACCGATATCGTGCTTAACCTGAAGCGGGTAAAATTTAAGGCCGCTGAGCATGAGCCGCGCAAGCTCAACCTCTCGGTGAACAAGGAAGGCGAAGTCACCGCCGGCGACATCCAGGAAGTGACCGGCTTCGAAGTTCTGAATCCGAAGCAGCTCATTTGTACGCTCGACAAGAAGCACAAGTTCGACGCTGAACTCGAAGTGCGCGTCGGCCGCGGCTTCGCCACCGGTGACGAAAACAAGCGCGCCGATCAGCCGATTGGCTTGATCCCGATCGATTCGATTTTCTCGCCCGTGACCCGAGTGAAATACGCGGTGGAAGCGACGCGCGTGGGCCAGCGCACCGATTACGATAAGCTCGTGATCGAAGTCTGGACGGACGGTCGTCTCACCCCAGACGACGCCATGCTCCAGGCCTCCGCGATTCTGCGCCATCACCTCGACGTGTTCGTGAATTTCAACGAAGACGTGATCGAGTTCGACGAAACGCCAGCGGGTGTTTCCGAAGAAAACATGAAGCTGAAGAAGCTGCTCAACATGAGCGTGAACGAGATCGAACTCAGCGTGCGCGCGGCGAATTGCCTTAACAACGCGAACATCACGACCGTGGGTCAGCTCGCGCAGAAATCCGAAGCGGAGATGCTCAAGTATCGCAACTTCGGCAAGAAATCGTTGAACGAGATCAAGGACAAACTGCAGCAGTTGCAGCTCGGGCTTGGGATGAAATTCGATCCAGGTTTGGTCGATATCCCCGCTGCCGGAGCTGACATGAGTGCGAATATCGCCGCTGATCTCGACGAAGCGTAATCGCCGGTAGTATCATCTCGGAGAAACACCCATGAGACACCAGAAAAAGACCGTCAAGCTCGGCCGCACCGCCGCGCATCGAAAATCGTTGCTCGCAAATCAGGTTTGCAGCTTGATCGAGCATCAACGGATCAAGACCACCCTGGCGAAGGCGAAAGCCGTTCGTCCGCTCGCAGAAAAAATGGTGACTCTGGGCAAGAAGGGTTCGCTTCACGCTCGCCGCACTGCGTTGGCGGTTCTGCGCCAGAAAGATATCGTGAAGAAACTGTTCGAGGATATCGCGCCTCGCGCGGCCGATCGCAAAGGTGGCTACACCCGCATCGTGAAACTCGGCGCGCGGAAGAGTGATTCCGCGCCTGTGGCTTTCATCGAGTGGGTGGACGCGCCGATCGTGACCGAAGAGCCGGAGCCGGAGGAAAAGGGTAAGAAGAATAAGTCGGCGAAGAAGACCGACGTTGCTGCTTCTGAAACCAAGCCCGCTCCCAAGACCAAGAAGGCCGCTGCTGAGTCGGAAGAAAAAGCCGAGAAGTAGTTCTGTCTGATTTCAAAGACCGCTTGTGCGAGCTGAGAAGCTTGCCAAGCGGTCTTTTGTTTTTGTGCCGGCCGCGCGCCTGGGGAAGGGCACTCGGCCGGTCCGATGACGTCCCGAAATTGGGATGATCGGCTCCCGGCACCGCTACAATCCCGCAAGTCGCGAAAAATGAAGTGCAACCCTAAGCATCTATTGGAATGGTGTTTATGGCTTTGCTTCGTCGGTGGCACGCACCTTGCAATTAGGAGCGCACAAACAAATCAATTCCCATGAAAAAGAAATCCACTTACTCGCTCCTGATCAACTCCGCCGCCGAAGAAAAAGGCCGGTCCATTTTCGAAGGTTCCATTTTCGCTCTCGTCGTGCTTTGCCTCGCAGTGTCCGGTTCGACCTTCGCTTCCACCTCGTTCGTCCTGCCCGGGGTCAAGAAAACAGACGTTCTGGAAAGCCTGATTGCCGGCGCGAACACGCCTGTGGCGCAACCGGCTGTGATCGCGGCGCGCGGATAAATTTCCGCGCAGAAGTTCAGCGCAGCCGCGTCAGGGTCCACTCCAGCGCGCCGTCGGCAGCGATTTCCAAATGGGCCACACTGGCCGGCGCCCCGCGATTTGGCCGAGTCACACAGCCGGGATTCAGAACACGCATGCTCCCGCGGCGCTCATCGCGAGGGACGTGCGTGTGGCCGTGCAGAAGCACATCGGCATCGTTCGGAATGCGATCGGGCGGGATGTGAATTAAACGAAAACGGATCCCGTTTCGCTCCAGGTTAACGACCAGTGGCCACGCGTCCTCGCTGTCGCAATTTCCCTGCACGATCGTCACCGGTGGCCCCACGGCGCGCAGCGTTTCCAATAAACCCGGATCGCAGACGTCGCCGAGGTGCCAAATCTCGTCGGCACCGCGTGCGAGCGTTTCGAGCGCTACTGGCAGGTGATCATGCGTGTCGGCGAGAACGAGAATGCGCAGGGCCTTGTTCACGGTGATGGGATAACGACGGGCTGCGGGAGATCGGCGACTGGGCAGACTGTCCGGCTTTTTGCCTACTGACAAGAACTCTTGGCCGCGTCGGAAAACGTGCCGCTTTCACGATCGAGGGTCGAGTTCCGTGGTGCAACTTTCCAAGTTGCACGCTGCCGTCTCTGCGTCTTGCGACTGCGCAAGTTGGAAACTTGCGCCACAATTGGTTAGGCATATGCAGGTTGCCTCGTGGGCGAGTCAGATTACCTTCGGCAGGTGTCATTTAAAGATTTTGGTCTCTCGCCGGAGGTCGTCAAAGGAACTCAGGCGATGGGATTCACCGACCCGACTCCGATTCAACTTCGGGCCTTTCCGATTGTGCTGGCCGGGAAGGATCTCATCGGCACAGCCCAGACTGGCACCGGCAAGACGGCGGCCTTCGCCTTGCCCATCCTAACGAATCTCGCGCAGCACGGCGCATTTCGTTGCCTGGTGCTGGAGCCGACGCGCGAACTCGCCGCTCAAGTGGAAACCGCATTTCGGGATTACGGACGTTTCACCGATATCCGCGTCTCGTTAGTGCATGGCGGTGTCGGCTACGGAAAACAGAAGGAAGAGGCGGCCGCTGGGACGGATGTCGTTTGCGCGACGCCGGGCCGTTTACTCGATCTGCTCGAGCAAGGCGCGATGAACATGCGCCAAGTCAATGTGCTCGTCCTCGATGAGGTTGATCGCATGCTCGACATGGGATTCCTCCCCGACGTGCGCCGGATCGTGGAGCAAATTTCCACTGACCGACAGACGCTGCTTTTCTCCGCCACGCTTCCGCCAGAGATCGAGCGTCTCGCTTCCTGGGTTCTGCGCAATCCCGAGACGATCGAGATCGGCGCGCAGCGTTCGCCCGCGGAGACGGTCAGTCACGCGGTTTATCCGGTGGCGGCGGAGCAGAAGTTCGATTTGCTCATGGCGTTGCTGGAGCGGACGAACTTCGACAGCGCGCTCATTTTTTCCCGAACCAAACACGGAGCCGACAAGATCGCGGTGCGACTAAAACAAGCGAAGCACTCCGTCGCGGTGTTGCATTCCAATCGCACCCAGCGCGAACGCGTGGAAGCGCTCGAAGGTTTCAAGAGCGGTAAATACGAGATCATGGTCGCGACCGATATCGCAGCGCGCGGGATCGATATTGCGGGCATCAGTCACGTCATTAATTACGACGTGCCGGAGCACAGCGAAGATTACGTCCACCGTATCGGCCGCACCGGTCGCGCCCAAAAAGTGGGCGACGCCTTCACGCTCATGAATGGCGAAGAACTCGGTTCGCTGCAGGCGATCGAGCGTTTCATTGGCGCTAAGATTCCGCGGTTGAAGTTGGAAGGATTCTCTTATCTCTATACCGCGCTGTTCGAACCGGAGTCAGTCACCGGAAGCGGCAAACGGGCCATCGGTGGCGGTCGCACCCATGGCGGGTATTCCTACGGTCGGCGGCGGCGTTAACGCCTCGGGAACGCAGGAACTTTCCGCCCACCGCCCATTCGCGTCATCCTGAGCCGCGAAGACGGTCGAAGGATCTCGCTGTCGAAGTGTGGACCTCCGCTTTTCGGAAACCTCACCGTCGAAGAAGACGCCCCCCGAACCGGCACGCTGGAGACCTATCGCGAGATCCTTCGACCGTCTTCGCGGCTCAGGATGACAACCAAACCGCTTTCCCCCTCTCGGAAAGCCCTTGCGGCGTTTCGGCAGCAGCCGGAACTTCCAGCCATGACCAGCCAACCCACTTCCTACGCCCATCCCGAGGCCCTCGTGGAGACCGATTGGCTCGCGGAACACCTGCAGGACGAAGGCCTTCGCATCATCGAGTCTAACGAAGACATCCTCCTCTACGATAGCGGTCACATCCCCGGCGCGGTCCACATCGATTGGCGCTCCGATCTGCAGGACTCGCTGATCCGTGATTACATCACTCCGGCAGACTTTGCCGAGCTCTGCCGCCGCAATGGCATCACACCGGAAACCACCTGCATTTTCTACGGCGACAAAGCGAACTGGTGGGCCACTTATGCGCTCTGGGCTTTCCGCTTATTCGGCCACACGAACGTAAAAATCTTGAACGGCGGCCGCGATAAATGGAAAGCCGAAGGCCGCACCATGACGCGCGAAGCGCCGAAGTATGCGACGACCGATTACCCGGTTCCCGCCAAACGCCTCGACAAACAAATCCGCGCCTTTGCCGAAGACGCGCGCGCCCAGAGCACCGCCGGCCAGCCGCTCATTGATGTTCGTTCGCCCGGTGAATTCAAAGGCGAGATCACACACATGCCCGAATATCCGCAGGAAGGCGTTCTGCGCGGCGGCCACATCCCGGGCGCGAAGAGTGTCCCGTGGAAAACGGCGGCGAACGATGATGGCACATTCAAGTCCGCCGAAGAATTGGCGAAAATCTACCAGGAAGGTTGCGGGGTCGCCTCCGACAAACCGACCATCGTTTACTGCCGCATCGGCGAGCGTTCGAGCCACACTTGGTTTGTGCTCACGTATCTGCTCGGGATCGAGAATGTCCGCAATTACGATGGCTCGTGGACCGAGTGGGGCAACCGCGTCGGAATGCCAATCGAGCGTAGCTCATAAGAAATTTCACTGCGGATGGCGCGGATGGCGCAGATGAAGAAAAGCCATCCGCGAAATCTGCGTAATCTGCGGTTAGAATTCTTCTTCAATGTACCCGCTGAAGCTCGACAAGATCATTAACCTTTTCGAAATGCTCCCCGAAGTGGAGCGTCGCGAAACGCTCGTCTCTTACGCCGATAGCGCGAAGAATCAGGAGCCGCGCGAAGGCGAGAAATTCGAACTGGAGGACGTGCGCAAAGACGAGGAATGCGCGGACACAGTCGGCGTCTACCTACAGGTCGACGAGGAGGGCAAAGCGCATTTCCGGATGACGCTCGGCCCGGAAGTGCAAACGCTCACACGCGCGATGGCGGCCATCCTGTGCAAAGGCCTCGACGGCGTGACACCGCAGGAAGTGCTGGACCTACCCAGCGATTTCGTCACCCGCATCGTTGGTGCCGAACTCGTCCGCGTTCGCAGCCAAACGACCTATTACATCCTCACCAGGATGAAAGGTATCTGCAAAGTTTACCTGGATCGCCAGCGCCGGACTGCGCAGGTGGCGGAAGTCAGGCTTCCAGCTTGACTCGGCCGACGGGCTTCCAGCCTGTCGGCAAAAGGAGCAGGCTGGAAGCCTGCTCGCCGAGTCAGCCAGGATGGCTGACTTCCCTCGTGACGCGACCGCGTTTTCGCCTAAGGTTCGCGAGCCTCAATGCCGCGGAACAACGATCTCAAGAAAATCCTCCTCATTGGCTCCGGTCCGATCGTGATCGGGCAAGGGTGCGAGTTCGATTATTCCGGCGTGCAGGCGTGCAAAGCTCTGAAGGAAGAGGGCTACACGGTTGTGCTCGTGAATTCGAATCCGGCCACGATCATGACCGATCCGGAATTCGCCGATCGCACCTACATCGAGCCGATCACTCCCGAGGTCGTGGAAGCGATCATGGAGCGCGAGAAGCCCGACGCCATCCTCCCGACAATGGGCGGCCAAACCGCGTTAAACGTGGCGATGGAATTGAACCGCAACGGCGCGCTCGCCCGGCACGGCGTGAAATTGATCGGCGCCAACGCCCAGGCCATCGCGAAGGGCGAAGACCGCCAGCTCTTCAAAGAAGCAATGCTGCGGATTGGCCTCGACGTTCCGCGCTCCGGGATCGCGCACACTCCCGCCGACGTCGCGCAAATTGCCGACGACATCGGCACCTTCCCGCTCATCATTCGCCCGGCATTCACGCTCGGCGGTTCCGGCGGCGGCATCGCCTACAACCGACAAGAGCTCGATGAAATCGCCGGCCGCGGCCTCGATCTTTCGCCAGTGAGCGAAGTCCTGATCGAGGAGTCGCTCGTCGGCTGGAAGGAATTTGAGATGGAGGTCATGCGCGATCACGCGGACAACTGCGTGGTCATCTGCTCGATCGAAAACGTGGACCCGATGGGCGTACACACCGGCGACTCCATTACCGTCGCGCCCACGCAAACTCTTTCCGATCGCGAGTTTCAACTCATGCGCGACGCTTCGTTTGCCGTCATCCGCGAGATCGGCGTCGAGACCGGCGGCTCGAACATCCAGTTTGCGGTCAATCCCGCGAACGGTCGCATGACCGTGATCGAGATGAACCCGCGTGTCTCGCGCTCTTCCGCACTCGCCTCGAAAGCGACCGGTTTCCCGATCGCTAAAATCGCCGCCAAACTCGCAGTCGGTTACACGCTCGACGAAATTCGGAACGACATCACCCGCGAAACGCCCGCCAGCTTCGAGCCCACGATCGACTACTGCGTGGTGAAGATCCCACGTTTCACCTTTGAAAAATTTCCGCAAGCCGATCCCACCCTAACGACACAAATGAAAAGTGTCGGCGAAGCGATGGCGATCGGCCGCACCTTCAAAGAAGCGCTGCAAAAAGCGCTCCGCTCTCTTGAGATCAAACGCTTCGGCCTCTGTGGCGACGGCTACGACAAGCGGGTCGACCCCGAAACCTTGCGCCGCAAACTCACGATCCCGAACGCCGAGCGCATGTTCCATCTCGCCCAGGCTTTCCAGGATGGAATGAGTGTCGACGAAATCTTCGAGCTCACAAAAATCGATCGCTGGTTCCTGCACAACATCCGCCAAATCGTGGAAGAAGCAGAAGCGCTACGATCGAGCAGCGCAGCGCAGAATTCCCGTAGCACAGGCATCCTGCCTGTGGGGACATCGGGCGTCTCGCCCGATGAATCAGCCGCAACGCCGGGCAAGATGCCCGACGTCCCCACAGGCGAGACGCCTGTGCTACGTACCGCCTCTCCCACACCCGTCTTCCGCGCCTTCGATCCGCACAAGGAGGTCACGATCACCCATCGCAACCTCCCGCATTGGCGGCAGGAGGGCGCGACCTACTTCATCACCTTCCGTCTCGGAGACTCCGTCCCAGCGACGATCTTGCGCCAGTGGCAGGAGGAACTGGCGCAATGGCTGCGCTTCCATCCGGAGCCTTGGGACGCCAAGACCAAACACGAATATCAGCGCCGGTTTCAAGACGATCGTGAACGCTGGCTGGATGAAGGCCATGGCGAATGCTTGCTCAAGAACCCCGAGGTCTCGGCGGTCGTGGCGGACGCACTCCGACATTTCGACCACGAGCGCTACCTTCTCGATCGCTGGGTAATCATGCCGAATCATGTGCACGCGCTGGTCCAGCCACTTCCTGAGCACTCGTTAGGCGATATTTTACACTCGTGGAAATCGTTCTCGGCAAAACAGATTAATCGCCTTCTTCGGCGGGACGGGGGGCTTTGGCAGGACGAAACGTTCGACCGGATCGTCCGCGATTTTGATGAGCTCGGGCGATGGCGAGATTATATCTCGCGCAATCCGGAGAAGGCTGGATTGGCGGAGGGGAGGTACGTGCTCGGGCCTGGGGGTAATTTGCAGTCGGTCGATGAATCAGCGGGCGAGACGCCCGATGTCCCCACAGGCAAGATGCCTGTGCTACGGACATCGGTGCTACGGCTGGATGCGGCGCGCCTGCGCCGCGCAAAAAAGCTTGGCTTCTCCGATCGCCAAATCGCTTTCGCGCGCGGCGTCACCGAAGCGGAAGTCCGCGCCGCGCGCATCGAGGCCGGCATCATTCCCACCTACCGCCTCGTCGATACCTGCGCGGCGGAGTTCGAGGCCTACACGCCGTATTACTACAGCACCTACGGGAGCGAGAACGAGATGCGCCGGAGCGATCGTCGCAAGATCATGATTCTCGGCGGCGGACCGAATCGGATCGGGCAAGGGATCGAGTTCGATTACTGCTGCGTGCACGCGGCTTTCGCGCTGCGCGAGTTGGGCTTCGAGACCATCATGGTGAACTCAAACCCCGAGACCGTTTCGACCGATTACGACACGAGCGACAAACTTTACTTCGAGCCGCTCACCCTCGAAGACGTGCTCAACATTTACGATCAGGAGCAACCCGAAGGCGTGATCGTGCAATTCGGGGGCCAGACGCCCCTCAATCTCGCGGCCGGTCTCCGCGCGTATAACGTGCCGATCCTCGGCACGCAGCCCGAGAGCATCGAGCGCGCGGAAGATCGCAAACTCTTCGCCGCCATGCTCGATGAGCTGGGCCTGCGACAAACGCCAAGCGGCACCGCCGTGAGCGCCGACGAAGCGGTCAGCATCGCGGACCGTATCGGTTATCCAGTGCTCGTTAGGCCGTCGTTCGTTTTGGGCGGTCGCGCGATGGAATTGGTTTACAACGATGAGGATCTCCGGCGTTACATGAACACTGCGATCGAGGTCAGCCCGGATCGTCCGGTCCTCGTCGATCGCTTCCTCGAAGACGCGATCGAAGTGGATGTCGATTGTATCGCCGATGGCGAAACGGCGGTCATCGGCGCAATCATGGAGCACGTGCAACTGGCCGGCATCCACAGCGGCGACAGCGCCTGCGCGATTCCAACCTTTTCACTGCCCGAAAACGTCCTCACGGAAATTACCCGCGCGACCAAGGCGATGGCGAAAGCCCTCGAGGTGCGGGGGCTGATGAATGTGCAATTCGCGGTGAAAGGAAACGACGTTTACATCCTCGAAGTAAACCCGCGCGCCTCGCGGACCGTGCCGTTCGTGAGCAAAGCGATCGGCGTCCCGCTGGCTAAACTGGCGGCCAAAGTGATGGCCGGCAAAACGCTGATTGAACTCGGGTTCACCGAAGAAATTCTTCCGAAACACTTCTCGGTGAAGGAGCCGGTCTTCCCGTTCCTGCGCTATCAAGGCAGCGACACCGGGCTGGGGCCGGAAATGAAATCCACCGGCGAAGTGATGGGCATCGACATCGATCTCGGCCGCGCCTACGCGAAAGCGCAAATGGCTGCGCCGCCCGCGCTCCCGAAAGCGGGCAACATTTTCATCAGCGTAAAGGATACGGATAAGCCGCGCGTGGTCCCGTTGGCGCGCGATTTCATCGAGCTTGGTTTCGGTATCATCGCGACCAGCGGCACCGCGGAAACCTTGGAACAAGCTGGCGTGCCCGTAACGCGTGTCTTCAAATTGCGCGAAGGTCGACCGCACATTCTCGACCGAATCAAAAACGGCGACGTCCAGCTCATCATCAACACGCCGAGCGGCAAAATCCCGCGCGAGGATGAAATCAAAATGCGGAGCGGCGCCCGTTCGATCAAGATTCCCATCATCACCACGATGCGCGCCGCGCAGGCCAGCGTGACTGGTATCCGCGCGCTCCAATTGCACGGAGTATCCGTGCGTTCCCTCCAGGAATTCCACCAATAAGCGCGCTTCTTCCCACTTATCCGCCCTACCCTTTTCCGCTCGTTAGGGGCGAAGGCGATTGCGTTTTCGATGAGAGCGGACGGCGCTTCTTCGATTTCTACGGAGGCCACTGCGTCTGCAGCACCGGCCACGCGCATCCGAAGGTAGCAACGGCAATCGCACGTCAGGCTAACGAGTTGATATTTTACAGCACCGCCGCGGAAGTGCCGGTGCGGAACGCGGCGGCAGAAGCGCTCATCCAGTTCGCCAACTCGCGCGGCAACATCGGCCTGGCCTCCGTTTTCTTCTGCAACAGCGGCAGCGAGGCGAACGAGAACGCGCTCAAAGTAGCGGCGAAACTCACCGGGCGTTACCGTTTCGCCGCCTTCACGGGTGGATGGCATGGGCGCGGAACTCTGCCGCTTTCCGTGACCGACGATCCGAAAATAACGGAATCGTACACACCGTTTCTCGCGCCCTGCGCGCGGCTGCCGTGGAATGACGACGCCGCAATCGAGCGTTTCGATTTTAGCGAAACCGCGGCCGTGATTTTGGAACCCATCCAGAGCATGTCCGGCATTCATCCAGCATCCGGCACTTTTCTGTCGAAGCTTCGCCAGGCGACCACCGATGCGGGCACGTTCCTCATCTTCGATGAAATCCAAACCGGCATCGGCCGACTTGGTTATCCTTTCGCGGCTGCGAAACATGGAGTTCAACCCGACATGATCACGAGCGCGAAAGGCATCGCCTCCGGCGTTCCGATGGGAGCGCTCCTCATGGCGGAAGCAATCGCGCAGCGCCTGAAAGCTGGCGATCTTGGAAGCACGTTCGGCGGTTCGCCGCTGGCTTGCGCGGCTTTGCTCGCGACGCTTGAAGTGATCGATGACGAACGATTGATGGAACGCGCGCTCACTGCAGAAAGAGGAATCCGCGAGAAGCTAGGCGGATCGTTCGTGCAGGAGATTCGTGGCGCGGGTTTGTTGCTGGGCCTAAAGTTGCCGGGACGCGCGAGGGAATTGAAAGAACATTTACAAGACGCCGGCATCCTCGTCGGAGGCAGCAGCAATGCGGACGTGCTGCGTCTGATGCCGCCGCTCAACATAGGCGACGACGCGATCGAGGCACTCGCCGCGGCCATCCATGATTTTTCCTAGCTCGGAGCGCGTCACGCTTATCTCTCCCGACGCGTTCACGACGGAGGCCGTAGCACAGGCATCCTGCCGGTGGGGACAACGGGCGTCTCGCCCGGTGAGGCATCGCTCCGGTAAGACTACGCTGAATCATCGGGCAAGATGCCCGATGGCCCCACAGGCGGGACGCCTGTGCTACGAGTTGCCATGAAACACGCCACCTCTCTCGCGAAGATCGGCCTCGAGAACGCGGATCGAATTCTCAAAACCGCGCGCGCTTGGAAGAAGGAACCGCATCGCCGGCATCTCGAAGGCAAACTGCTCGGCATGCTCTTTTTTAATCCTTCGCTGCGCACGCGCGCCTCGTTCGAAGCAGTCATGCTCCGCGGCGGCGGTGGTGCGATTGTGCTCGATGCTGGCGACACCTGGAAAGTGGAGGATCGGGTTGGCGCGGTAATGGACGGCGACCGGCCGGAGCATCTCAAAGAGGCTGTGCCGGTTTTGAGCCGCTACGTGGATGTGCTCGGCGTGCGCACTTTTGCTGCCAACACAGACGATGAGGACGATCACGCGGATCGAATCATTTGCGCGTTCGAGGAATACGCTACTGTGCCAGTCGTAAGCATGGAAAGCGCGCGCGAGCATCCTTGTCAGGGATTGGCGGATGTGATGACGATCGAGGAAGAATTTGGCCCCGCGAAGGACGTGCCGGTTGCGCTCACTTGGGCGCCGCACATTAAGCCGCTGCCGAAAGCGGTCCCGAATTCGTTCCTTCTCTCCGCCGCAGCACGTGGCTGCGAAATTCGCGTGGCGCATCCGCCGGGCTTTGAACTTCATCCCAGCGTTATCGCCGAGGCAAAGGGTTACGCCGAGGCGGCGGGCGGCAGCATTTCGTTCAGTCACGAGCAGGCTGCCGCCACCCAGAACGCGCGCGTCGTTTACGCCAAATCCTGGGGGCCGGCTACGGCCGCCGCATTGCCTGCCGACGCAGTTCGGCAGCATCCCGATTGGATGATCTCGTCGAAGCAGATGGCGCAGGCCGCTGGGGACGCGATCTTTCTGCATTGCCTGCCCGTGCGTCGAAACGTGGAAGTGGACGACGAAGTTCTCGACGGCCCGTGGAGTCGGGTCACGAATGAAGCGGAAAACCGCTTTCATGTGCAGCGCGCGCTGCTTGAGTGGTTGCTGAACTAAGATGCCGACTCGTTCTCCATTCGATCCGTTAAAGGATGCCGCGAAATATGTGCGCGCCTTCCGCGACAAGCCGTTCGTGGTCAAGATCGGCGGCGATATCCTGGCCGACGCTGCGATGCGCCAAAGCGTTTGCGGTCAGCTCGCGTTGCTCTCCAGCTTCGCGATTCCGCTCGTCATCGTCCATGGCGGCGGGTCGGCAGTCGACACGCTCGCGCAACATCTCGGCCTAACGACTACCAAGGTAGCCGGGCGCCGCGTGACTTCTCCTGAGATATTGGAGGTGGCGAAGATGGCTTTGAAGGGTCTCGCGCAGATGGATTTGATCGCCGATCTCCAGACAGCGGGGCTGCCGGCGGTGGGACTTTCGGGACAGGATAGTGGCTTGCTGCGCAGCCAGCGTCGACCGCCGGTTTCGATTGATGGGCAAACCGTCGACTTCGGGTGTGTGGGCGACATCGAGACGGTCGAGCCTCGGCTGCTACGCCATCTTATCGACGGCGGCTACGTGCCGGTGATCGCGCCCTTCACTGCCGATGCGGCGCAGCAGGTGTTGAATACGAATGCCGACTCCGTCGCGGCCGCCATCGCGGCGGCGCTCGGGGCGGAGAAGCTCTTCTTCGTCCTGCGCGCGCCGGGCCTGCTTTCAAATCCCGAGGACGCGCGGAGTCTGCTGCCGCTGGTTGATTTCGCCCAGCTCGATGAACTGGAGAAAACCGGCGCGATCCACAGCGGGATGCGACCGAAAATTGCGGCGGCCCGTTCTGCTTTGGCCGATGGAGTAGCCAGCGTTCACCTTGTTTCCGGCGTGCAGTCCGACGCGATCCTTGCAGAAGTTTTCACGAACGAAGGCAGCGGCACGATGGTCGTTAGGCAAACGCGTACCGACTCGTGAACGCGGCCGACCTTCTCGCCTTCCTCGTCGTAACTCCGAGTGTTTCCGGAAACGAACGGCAGCTCGCCGATCAGCTGGAAGAAATGTTGAGCGCGGATGGTTTTGACGTTCAGCGCGAAGGCGAAAGCCTGTGGTTCAGCCTCGGCCAGGAAGCGCGGCCGCATCTTCTCTTCGTTAGCCATATCGATACCGTGCCCGCGTGTGCCGGTTGGGCGAGCGACGCGGCGCGGCCGTTGGTGGCGGATGGCAAATTGACAGGGCTCGGAGCGAACGACGCCAAAGGATGTGTCGCTGCGATGATTCTCGCCGCGCGCGAACTGCGGGAGAATGAATTGGAAGGCCGGGTGACATTTGCGTTTGTCGCACACGAGGAAACGACGGGAGAAGGCATTCGCTCGACGCGCCCCAAGCTGGGTGAGATCGACGCCGCGGTGGTGGGCGAGCCAACTGGTCTGGAAATTTGCGCGGCACAACGCGGCATTCTACTTTTGAAATGTACGGCACGGGGCGAAGGAGCGCATGTGGCTCATGCTTCGTTAGGCGAGAACGCTATCCACAAAGCCGCCCGTGATATTGCGCGTCTCACAGAGATGACGTTTGAGGCGCATCCTTTTCTCGGAGGGGCCCAGGCTCAGGTGACGCATATCGCCGGTGGGTTGGCGCGCAATCAGGTGCCGGATGCCTGTGAGTTCTTTGTCGACTTCCGCACCACGCCGAATCTTGATCATGCAAAGCTGGCCGCGGAAATCGGCGCCGCTCTTGAAAGCGAGGTCGCGATTCAATCGGACCGCTACCTTCCGGCCGCGACGGATTCTTCGCAGCATATCGTGCAGGCGGCGCTTGCCGCTTCGGGACGAAAAGGACCGATAGGATCGGCGACCGCTTCCGACTGGGCTTTCCTCTCGGATATTCCGGCGGTGAAAGCTGGTCCGGGTGATTCCGCGCGCAGCCATCGGCCTAACGAGTATTTATTATTCGACGAGCTGGACGCGGGCGCGAAGTTCTATAGCCGGCTGGCGCACGAATATTTTGCGCGAATGACGCAGGAGGCGGCCCATGTCTGAATTGCTCTGGGCGAAAGGGCTGCCGTTGGACAAGCGCATTCACGCTTTCACGGTCGGGAACGATCGCGTGACGGATCTACAGCTTCTCGCCTTCGACGCAGAGGGCAGCGCGGCGCATGCGCGGATGCTCGGCGAGAGCGGATTGTTGCCGACGGACGAAGCGAAGGCGCTGGTAAATGCGTTGCGCGATTTGAAAGCCGAAGCGGAACGCGGTGAATTGACGATTTCGCCGGATGAAGAAGATGGCCACACTGCGCTCGAAGCGGCGTTAACGAAACGGCTGGGGACGACGGGACGACGGATTCATCTTGCGCGTTCGCGTAATGATCAGGTGCAAACCGCGCTGCGCCTTTTCATGCGCGCGCGCTTGCTGGATCTGGGCGATGCGCTGGAGGAATGCGCGGCCGCATTTCTGGAATTCGCACGGCAACATGAGGCGACACCGCTGCCGGGCTACACGCACATGCGTCGTGCGATGCCTGCGAATTGGGCAATGTGGAGCGTGGCGTTCGTGGAAGGATCGTTGGAGGAACTCGAACAATTGCCGGCGCTCTGGGCACGGCTCGATCGTTGTCCGCTGGGCGCTGCGGCCGGGTTCGGATCGCCAGTGACCTTGGATCGCGAACGGAGCGCTGAGCTCCTCGGTTTTTCGCGCGTGCAGCGCAGCCCGATCGACGTGATGAACGGACGCGGCCGGCATGAGCAGGCCCTGGCCTCGTGGATCGCGTCGGCGGCCGGAACATTGGAGAAAGCGATCTGGGATCTGCTGCTCTGGAGCACGGAGGAATTTGGTTTTGTGCGCTTGCCGGACGCGTTTACGACCGGCTCCAGTCTGATGCCGCAGAAGCGGAATCCGGATGTGCTCGAGCTGTCGCGGGGGCGGTGTCGGGAATTGCGTGGCCTAACGAGTTTGCTGGACCAGATCGCGGGTGGGTTGCCCTCCAGTTATCATCGCGATCATCAACTGCTGAAAACGCCGCTGCTTGAGATCACGGCGAAAGGCGAGGAACTCTTCGCAGTTTTGGCGCATCTGCTACCAGGTTTGGAAATCGACACGGCGGCTTGCGCGGCGGCGTGCAGCCAGGAACTGCACGCGGCGAATGAGGCGTGCCGCCTGGCGGCGGAAGGGATGCCGTTCCGCGACGCCTATGGCGCGGTGGCGCGTCAGTTACAGGAAGGAACCTTCCACGCGAATGAAGCGGCCGTTCCGCCCGTCGAACTGGACGCGCCGACGGCGGAGCTGCAGAAATCGCGCACCTGGCTGGCGGAACGCCGTGCGCTGCTGGCGGAAACAACCGAACGGTTATTTGCATGGCTATGACCGAAAACGCGCGCACACTTCTCGCTTTCTCTGGCGGGCTCGACACTTCGTATTGCGTTCTTTGGCTGCGCGAGCAAGGCCGCGAAGTGCATACCGTGACGGTGAACACGGGCGGGTTCGACGCCGCGGAATTGCAACGGATCGAGAAGCTCGCGGCTGACCTTGGAACGGCTTCGCACCGGACGATTGATGCGCGGGAAGAGTTGTTTCGCGATTACCTCCGCTTTCTTCTTTTCGGGAATGTGCTGCGTGGAAGTTTGTATCCGCTTTCGGTGAGCGCGGAGCGGGTTTGTCAGGCCAGGCGAGTGGTCGGCTACGCGAAGGAAATCGGAGCGAGCACGTTGGTGCATGGTTCGACCGGCGCGGGGAACGATCAGGTCCGGTTCGATGTCGCGTTCCGGACGCTGGCTCCGGGTTTGGAAATCCTGGCGCCCATTCGTGATCTCGCGCCAAGCCGGGCGGAGGAGCGCGCGTTTCTGGCGACGCGCGGCTTTGAGTTTCCGGAGAAGGTCGAGCAATACAGCATCAACGAGGGCATGTGGGGCACGAGTATCGGCGGGAAGGAAACGCATGACTCGTGGCAGCACTTGCCGGAGGCCTCCTATCCCGGAGGAGCGATCGATCCCGCGCTCGCGCCGCAGACCGTCACGATCGGATTTGACGCGGGCGTGCCTTCTCGATTGAATGATGAGTCGTTAGGCGCAGTTTCGATTATCGAAGAATTGAATGGCCTCGGGCGGCGCTATGGAATTGGGCGCGGCCTTCATCTCGGCGACACCATCCTTGGGATCAAGGGTCGGGTGGGATTCGAAGCACCGGCAGCGCACTTGCTTATCAGTGCGCATCGCGAATTGGAGAAACTCGTGCTAACGGGAAAGCAGATGTTTTGGAAAGAACATCTCGGAAATCTTTACGGTGGGCTACTGCATGAAGGACAGTTCTTCGATCCGTTAGCGCGCGATTTGGAAGCGTTTCTGCAGTCGAGTCAGAACGTTGTCAGCGGGGAGGTGCGGGTGCGTTTGAGCCCGAACGCGTTCGTTGTCGAAGGGGTGCGCTCGCCGAATTCGCTGATGCGTTCCGACATTGCCAGCTATGGCGAAGGCACCTCGCTTTGGACCGGCGCGGAAGCGGCGGCGTATGCGAAGATTTTTGGTGTGCCGCAGATGCTCGCGATGACTGCGCGGACGGAGGAAACGAAATGATCCGCACGCATCTCGACAAGATCGCGTCCGTGACGCGGAACCTGCACCTCGGACGGCAGGTGACGTTAACGGAAGAGATCGACGTGCGTTCGGGCGCGGTCGTGGTGGGTCGGATTCGTGGCGAGAAGAGCGTCTATAATCAACTCGAAGATGTGCATGGACGGCTGAGCGTGCTGCATGATGGCGATGTGGTGGTGGGAGCGCTCGGGCATCGCAATGCGTTGCAGGGTTATGAGGGTGTGATGCCGTCGTCAGTCAAGGCGGGCGACACTCTCCATCTGCTGAACATCGGCGGAGTGATCGGACTGGCGATTTCCGGGAGTCCGGACGTCGGCAAGCCTTTTGAAGTCGAAGTGCTCGGACAGGTTTTACTGTTCCCAGAATTTGGCAGCCGCGTGGGTCAACCGGCGTCGATCGAGTCATCCGCCGTCACTGGGCGTCCGGACGCGAACCCTGTGCCGGTAATTTACATTTCGGGGACTTGCATGAACGCCGGAAAAACGCACGCAGCCTGCGCGCTGGTGCGGCGTTTGTCGCAGGAAGGCTTCAAGGTAGGTGGCGCGAAATTAACCGGCGTGAGTTTGCTGCGCGACGTGCTTTCAATGCGCGACTATGGCGCGGATCACGTGCTCGATTTTACCGACGCGGGCGTGGCCTGCACCGGGCCGGATACATCGGCGCGGATCGCGCGCGTGATTTTGAGTGAACTGGCGGCGCGCGATGTGGATTTGATTATCGCGGAGACTGGCGATGGCATCATGGGCGAGTACGGCGTGCAAACAATTCTAACCGACGCAGAGCTGCAGGCGTGGGGGAAGGTTCACATTCTCTGCGCGAATGATCCCGTCGGCGTGGCGGGTGCGGTGGAGCATTTTCGGAAAGCGTTCGGTCTCGAGGTGGATGTTGTCACGGGCCCCGCGACCGATAATCGTGTCGGCACCCGTTTTGTGGAGGCGTTGGGTTTGCCGGCGGCGAACGCGCGTTCCAACGCGAAGCAGTTAGGCGACATCGTGCTCGCGAAATTGCGGCCGCACCTTGAATCGACCCATGCAGCTTGACGCGATCATTCTCGGCGCGTCCGGCTATGGCGGCGGCGAATTGATTCGCTGGCTCTCGCAGCATCCCAACGTAGCCAGTATTCGCGGCACGTCGCGCAGCCTCGCGGGCAAGCCTTTCTTCGAAGCGCACCCGAATTTGCGCGGAATCGTGGACGGAAATTTCGCCGCGCAGATGGACTGGCGCGATTTGAGGAAGAGCGCGCAGTCGGTTGTTTTCTCCGCGTTACCGCACGGGGAACTGGCAAAACTTCTGCCAACTCTGGAGGAGGAGTGGCGGGCGGCGGGGCTTGCCGAGGAAATCACCCTGCTCGATCTGTCAGCTGATTTTCGTTCGTCGGGAGATTTTGTTTATGGAATGCCGGAATGGAATCGTCGCGCGCTGCCGGGCGCGAAACGGATCGCGTGTCCGGGATGTTTTGCGACCGCGTTGCAAATCGGTCTGTTGCCGCTGCGCGATCTCGAAATTGATTTCATCGCGGCGAGCGCGGTGACCGGATCGAGCGGCAGCGGGATGGCGGCGAGCGCGGGCACGCATCATCCGACGCGCGCGAATGATTTTCGTGCTTATAAAGTGCTGACGCACCAGCATCTCGCGGAGGTGCGGATGGCGATGCAATCCTTCGGTCTGCGCGGTCAGCTTTCTTTCGTGCCGCAAAGCGGGCCGTTTGTGCGCGGCATCTTCGCGACGATGCAGTTTGCCTTGCCGCGCGATCTTTCGGAAGCGCAGTTACGCGAACGCGCAGCTCGGGTTTTCGCGGACGCGCCCTTCATCCGCATAGTGGGGACGAGTCCACGGGTGGCAGCGGTGGCGGGAAGTAATTTTGCCGACGTGAGTCTCGCGGTGGCGGAAGGCGGCGCGGCCGTCCTGGTGGCGCTGGATAATCTCGGCAAAGGCATGGCCGGCCAGGCGGTGCAGGCGATGAACCTCGCGCTCGACCTGCCAGAAACGACGGGACTACGCATGGCAGGTCATTTTCCGGGCTGAGATCACAAAAGGCGGGCCTGCCCGCCGTAGCTTTTGCGAAGGCGGGTTGAAGGTTCGGGGTTGGCCGCTAAGGTTGCGGCCATGAAATTGAACTTCCTCGGTTGCCTCGCGGCAATCGCGCTGATCGCACCGAACGCGTTCAGTCAGGACGCAACACCAACCCCTTCACCCACTGCCACACCATCCATGAGTCCATCACCCAGCCCAGCCGCCAACGAAGTCGCCATCATCAAAACCAGCGAGGGCGAAATGGTTGCCGAATTCTGGCCCGAGGTGGCTCCGAAGACGGTGGAAAATTTCAAGAAACTGGCGCGCGAAGGATTTTACGACGGCACTGCGTTTCACCGCGTGATCAAAGGCTTCATGATCCAGGGCGGCGATCCGCTGACGAAGGATGAGTCGAAGCAAAGCCGCTGGGGCACGGGCGATCCCGGCTACAAGATCGACGCGGAGTTTAATCCAAAAACGCACGAGCGCGGAGTGCTCTCAATGGCGCGGTCGGCCGATCCGAATTCGGCCGGGAGCCAGTTCTTCATCTGTCACGGCGCGCCGAAATTTCTCGATGGGCAATACACGGCGTTCGGGAAGTTGATCCAAGGCGACGACGTTCTGGAGAAAATCGCGACCACGCCGACGACCACGCCGGACCGCCCGATCACGCGGATGAACGTGGAGAGCATCAAGATCGTGCCCGCGGATTCGGTGAAGTAATTCGCAAGCACGGCACGGAGGCCGGGTTTGCAACCCGGCCAGGACGGCTTGCAAAGCCGTCCTCCGCCGTAGACTGAAGCCATGTCGTCCTCCGACAAAACAACCGTCGCACTCGTCCAGATGCAGTGCGGGACAGACCCGACTGCAAACCTGGAGAAGGCGATCGGATTCATCCGCGACGCCGCCAAGCAAGGCGGGCAGATCATCTGTCTGCCAGAGTTTTTTCGTTCGCAGTATTTCTGCCAGGCGGAAGATCACGCAAACTTCGCGCTAGCGGAGGAAGTGCCGGGACCGACTACGAAGCGACTAGAGGAAGTCGCGCGCGAAGTCGGGGCAGTGATTGTTGCGTCGCTCTTCGAAAAGCGTGCGGCGGGCGTCTATCACAACACCGCAGCGATCATCGATTCCGACGGCAAGTTTCTCGGGAAGTATCGCAAGATGCACATCCCGGATGACCCGTCGTTTTACGAGAAATTCTACTTCACGCCCGGCGATCTCGGGTTCAAAGCCTGGCCCACACAGCAGGGCAACATCGGCGTCTGCATTTGCTGGGATCAGTGGTATCCGGAAGCCGCGCGCCTCACTGCGCTCCGCGGCGCACAGCTGCTTTTTTACCCGACAGCGATCGGTTGGCATCCAGGCGAAAAAGAGAAATACGGCAAAGCGCAGCACTCGTCCTGGGAGACGATGCAGCGCAGTCACGCGATCGCGAATGGCTGCTATGTCGCGGCGGTGAATCGGGTCGGCCACGAAGCGCCCGCGGGTGGACCTGGTCTGGAATTTTGGGGTCAGAGTTTTCTGGTGGCGCCGAATGGCGAGATTCTCGCGAAGGGCAGCGTCGATCAGGAAGAGATTGTGATGGCGGATGTGGCGTGGGCCGAAATTGACGAGCAGCGCACGCACTGGCCATTCCTGCGTGATCGACGGATTGATGCCTACGAAGGCATCGAGAAACGCTTGATTGATTAGACTTCGGCCCGCCGGGGGCGGGCTGGCTCCAATGCTGGCTCCGGGCCTCAACTTGTCTCCGCCCTTTTGGTGCAGTAATCTCGCATCTCAGTTTGCCGGCTTAGCTCAGTTGGTAGAGCAGCTGATTTGTAATCAGCAGGTCATCGGTTCGAGCCCGATAGCCGGCTTTTGCTATCGTTAGCAATCGTTGCAGATGAGGCGCTTACGAGAATTCCATCGAATTGGGCTTTAGCCGTGATTTGCCCTGTTTGGCTGTCTTTTCGAGTTTCGGTATAGAAACCGGGTATAGAACGACGCAGCGATCGCCTGGGTCAGAACGCACCGTGCACATCAAAATCGCGTCGTGTAGAATTCGCCGGATCGGGCGGGGACTTTATGACTGCCCCCACGCGCATCCTATTCTTGGCCAGACAGGGGCTACCTCCGACGCGGTTGTCTCTGCCGTTGCTCGAAACAAAAATCTCCGCGTGCTTCCTTCCAAAGCCGTGGCCGCGAATCGGCTCGGTCTGAATACCCAAGTACCCGCGCAGATGGTGTATCACACCGACGATGCACCGGCCCGCATCGATCTCGGCAAGCTCAAGATCGTCTTCCGTCGCAATATCGGCCGTAATCTCGCCCTAGCCGGCCGGCCGAGCGGTCTCGTCGCTCAGGCCCTGCGCGATGTGGGTAAGGATCACGTGAGACCACATCATCTCAAGCGCGTCCGCGATCACCTTCCCGCGACGGACCGGAAACAATTGAAGCAGGACGTAAATCTTGTCCCTGCATGGATGCGACCGCACCTCCAGGCTCTCGCTCGCGCCGATGCCTGAGGACGCGTACCTTAAACTATCCCGGCGCGAGCGTTTCGAATTACTCGATGCCGGGTCGCGTGCAGCCGGTCTCGCGCCTGCGATTTTGGAAAAGGATTATTGGGTCTGCCGCTCTCTCGATGTCCTCTTTGCTGTTGCGGTGTCCCGGCGGCAACTCGCCCCTAAGAAGCTTGGCAGCACGGCCGATGGCGCACATATTGCTCCCGTCGAAAGACACTATCTACTCCCCGTGTGATACGCCGAAAGGCCTCACACGGGGTTATTTTTTTGGATTCGATTCGTGGCTGCCGACCCTCCGATAAACGCGCCATCGCCTTCGTCGATGGGCAGAATCTATTTTACGCCGCAAAGCTCGCCTTCGGATACTCATTCCCGAACTACGACATACGCGCACTGGCAGCGGCCATCTGCGCAGCGCAGGGGTGGCAGCTCGACGAGGTGCGTTTCTACACCGGTATCCCGGACGCTTCCGACAACGCATTCTGGAATCACTTTTGGACAGCGAAACTCGCGCAGATGGGGCGCGATAAAGTCACTGTCTACTCTCGTCCGCTTCGCTACCGGAATCAGACAGTTCGGGTGCCGGGCGGGAAAACCCATACGTTTCTGGTCGGCTCCGAAAAAGGCACGGACGTTCGGCTGGCTATCGACATTATCCGGTGCGCCCACCGGTGGCTCGTTCGATGTCGCATTAGTGTTGAGTCAGGATCAGGATTTATCGGAAGTCGCGGAAGAGATACGCATCATTGCGCAGGAACAGAATCGCTGGCTGAAGATTACGTCGGCGTTTCCAGCCAGCCCTGCTTTTAAGAATACGAAGGGGATTTACCGCACCGATTGGATCAAGATCGACCGCGCGACGTACGACACTTGCATTGACGCGCGTGACTACCGCCCGAAGAAACTCAAGCCGTAGCCTGCCGATGTGGAGGGTGTAACACAGCAGATAAGGCGCATTTACTCAGAGGAATCCCGTGATGATCTGCGCACCCGCAACGAAGCGGCCGTCATCCGCAGGGGATCAGGGACGGAAAGCCGCGAGCGACGTGAGGACGGCGAAGATGATCACCCGCTAAAGGACGACAGCAAACCAGTCTGTGGGAAAGCAGCGCGGCCATAGTCTCGCCGCGGCGCAGCCGCATTAACGCGAGCAGAAGCGAGATCCGGGCAGTCCGCGGTCTTGTTTCATTGCTCAAAAATCGAGAGCCGTCGCAACTCGAATCGCCACTCCAACGTCATCCATTTCCGGACGAGATAAGCGCCCTAGAGGTGCTGATTTTAAAAAACGCGATAGCGAGACGGACTTCAATTGAAACGCATCGGCCGCGGACTCCTTGCTCAGTCCGTTCGATGAAGAAGGAGATAATCTGACTTTCGTCCAATGGCGGTCGAATGCGTCCTTCCAATCTGTGATCGGCACAATGATGCGCAGCTCCAGGGGCGATATCGCATCGGCGTTCACCACGATTGCTGGCCGCGCCTTTGCGATCTCTGCTCCCACGTGAGGATCAAAATTCACCAGCCATACTTCTCCGCGTTTCGGATTATTCCTCGATGTCATCCATTAGATCGGAGAGAATCTCGTCGCGATTCGCCGCGTAGTGTAGGGCCAGCTCCTCCGCCTCTTTTCGGAAAGTTTTGCGTCGTTCGCCTGCGGGCATCCGCAAATATTCTTGTTGCAGGCTATCCCGCCGCAGCGGGGCCTGCTGTTTCATATCTTCTAGAACGTCGGGCGGGTAATCCCCGCTCTGAGCGAGCGTATCAATCGACACCAGATCTTCGGTTAGAGCGCGCGATGCCAGCCTCACGGGACGACCCGGCATTTCGGGCGGCACTGGTGTTTCCCTTTTTTCCTGTCGGCGAATGTTTCCCTTTGCGTACCACCACGAATAGCCCTCCTGAGAAAGGAGGTTTAAATCGCGCAAGCGCCGCAGAATCGCTTCGAAACTAATGCCATACTTAGACTTCACGGTCTTGAGCTCGGCCAGCGTAATGCGGTTCCGACGAACCGGGAATTCCCGCCGCACGGCTGCTTCAGGAAAGAGAAGGGCCGCCCCAAATAGGCCCGCATAATCTTCTTCGGTATCAGCATCCACCGGGTTTCCAACGAGATGGCCGAGCTCATGCGCCAGGTCCATTCTCTGACGCGCCCCATCGTCATCCCGATGTTGCACCACAATCACCGGATGGCGGTGTTCCACCCAAGCTGAGATCCCGCTGAATGCAGGATTGGCCCGCAGGCTGATTACTTCAAAGGCGCGATCCTCTAGCAAGTTGGTCAAATTGGGCAGCGGCCCATTGCCCAATCCCCATTCTAGGCGCAACGCGCTGGCATGCGCTTCCGCCGCGCTCTTCTCCGCGGCTTCATAGCGCGGCAGGACCGGTGGAGCCGGTGTTTCACCCACCACCCGCATTAAATCCCAACGGAGGCGAAGCCTCCATTCCGTCTCTGCTTTAATGCGGTTCTGCTCCATCGCAGGCAAGTGCGTCGTTTTTCGAAATGCAATGAAATCGACGTTAAACGCTGATTCTGTCAACAAAGCACTGACGGGCACCCGCAGAGCCTTCGCGAGTTGTCCTACCACCGCCGGTGTCGGCAGTGACGCGCCTTGCTCATAACGGCTCAGCATCGCCTTGCTGACGCATTTTTCGGCCTCTCCCGCCAGCCGATCCAAGGTCCACCCTAGGCGCAGGCGGGCTCCTCGAAGGTTAATTGGGAAAAGCGAAGCCATGCAACAAAGTCGATTATTTATAAGATTTTGTCAATAACGACCATTGACTCGCGCGTAGCGAGACATGAACGTTCCGTCCATGACGACCATTGCGTCATTAAAAAAGCCAGCCCCGTTTGCGCCGGGCTGGCTCATCAGCCAACCCCAGCACGGATTCCTCCGTCGGAGTGGGCAATCGGTTGAATCACTTCTCCGATTAGTCCCTGTTGCTCCGGCCGGAGTCAAGCCAAGAGCTTGGAGGGGGATTTTTGCCAAGGAGGAACCGCCGTGAGTAAATCAACGCGCAACTCCGGCAAAGCGTGGACACCCGCTGATAATCGCGGGCTGCGGCAGCTAGCCGGCCAGAACACCCCGACCCGGGTGATCGGGCTGAAGCTGGGCCGCACGCCTGACGCCGTGCAACAGCACGCCAGTCAGCAGGGAGTCTCGCTGAAGCCGACAAATCAAAGCCCCTACAATCGCAAATAACGGTAGGTGGCAACACTCGGGGTGCCTGGCGCAAGCCGGGCACCCTTGGCGACTATCCCCCCGGGCGATGCAGCCTGGGATCGCAGCGTTTCTCCAGAGAGCGCGGCGGGCCGAAGTTGAACAGGCTATTTGCCGTCCTGGCTCCATGTAGCGTGAGCGCCGCCGAACCGATGCAGGACCCAGATCACCGACATTCGGAACTTTAAACTCGCGCTCGAAACGAAGATTCGCAACCTGCCGGGCTGGATTACCGGCCCGGCGCAGTCCTGCCATCGCCTGATCGCGATCAGCTCCTTTCCGTGATGATCTGCGCACCCGCAACGGCGCGGCCGGCATCCGTAGGGGATCAGGGTCGGAAGGCCGCGAGCGACGTGAGGACGGCGCAGATGATCACCCACCAAAACAGGCAAACTCGGGAGTCTGTGTCTTTTGGCTTTGCAAAATCGGCACAGTCTCCTCGGCGCAGCCGCGTCAGCCAAAGCAAACTTGAATTGTGCAGTTTCCTAACAGCTCAAGAATTCCCGAGATGCGCGCCGATATCCATAACGATGCGCTGAACTAAGGCTGGGTAGTTGCGAGAAGTAAGGATTTCGCCGGGCTTCAATCCGGACGCCGCGGTCAGTTGTGCCTGCGCCCGCTGTGCTAGGTCGCGCGCAGCTCCGCCAGGCGCGCCAAGAAAGTAAAGAGGCCGTCCTTTGCATACGCGCCGAAAAATCGTCGCCTCTTCGGAAATACCTTCCATCCCTCCGATGAACACCGCCGCTATAGCCTCGGTCTCTGCGAGCATTTGCTCCCGCATGCGTTGGAGTGCTACGTCGGCCGATCCATGAATCAGCGTTCCCTCAGTGGTGAAGCGCGGTTCTTCACCCGTGGGCTTGACCCAGCGCAACTCGCCCAATCCCCAGGATTCCAAATTCCGGGTAGCTTCTGGAAGGGCCGCCTTAAACGATTCGGATTGATAGGCGATCACCGCTGCGCGGCCTTCGTGCTGTAACTGCAGTCGCTCGTCGGTGTCTGCAGGTAAGTATTCTTCCGCCACCATCATTACGAGCGGAGTAACTGAAGGATGGCCCCCGAAGACCAAACGGCCACCCGCGGATAGGACAGCGCGGCATGTCGCCACCAGCGCATGGGTGATTTCGTCCGGGTCCGCCGTATCGAAGAAATGGGCGTTCCGCTCACGGCTGGGGAAACTCGCGGAAAGAAAGACGATTCGGTCGCGAAGCAAATCGCGATGCGGCAGACTCGTGAGTTCCTCGTGGGGTGAAATCATACGGCAGGAGAAGGCGCGACGCTGTCCACCAACTGAACAATTTGATCTTCGTTCACGAGCGCTAGCTCGCGCGTTGCAATTGCCCACTCGAGCAGGCGCTGCCGTTCCTCGCCCATTGAAGCCGCTGTGTGAATAAGCACGCCTTGCGCAAGCGTCGTGCTGGCTGCGCCGCAGTTTGTGTGAAGGAGGAACAAGTCAGGAATTTCCGGCGGCCGGGGCGTAATACTGAAGAGTTGTCCACCTTTCGAGGCGGACGTCTCGGCAAGGAGCGTCCAGTCTGAGAGAAGCTTGTAGTCGATGCTCCGCCGCCGCAGCTCGGATTCCAGGCTGCCCATCATGCGGTGGCGGCGCGCGAGCATCGCCTTTGCGTGCGCCTGTTCGACCAAATCCGTCAATGTTGACAAAAACTGCGCGGTGAGCCGATGCCCTACCGGCGAGTCCTCAAGATCCGCGGGCTCGGTCAGGTGGCGCCGCTGCTTTTCGAAGATATTTTTCATCTTTGCGCTCCCTGGCCACGTCAGGGCGAGCAGACCCATGCGACTCTTGCGCGCGAATTCCACCTCATATTCCACCCATTTTGACGCGATCACTTCGGGGGATTCAACGAGCAGCAAAAATGCTTTATCACTCAGTCCTTCAGTAAGCCGCTCTTGAAAATCGACACCTGGATCAACTGAAAAACGATCGAGGAAGACATCAAAGCCCGCCTTGCTGAGTGTCTCCCAAATCTGCTCACCGATGAGATGTGAGTCGGATCGGCGGTAACTGACAAAAACTCGCCGCTGCTTTTCTGTCAGGCCCAACCAGCGAAGCACTGTCGCCGAAACCTTTGGGAGCGACGAAGTATCGAGAGCGTTAATTGGATGCAGCGTATCCGGGACGAGATCGGCGAAGCTAGCCCCCGCCGCCACCAGAGGGACAACTGGAATACTCGTCGCCGCTAGCCGTTCGATTCGTTCATTGCAGCCATGATCGGAGCGGCCTTCAACGCTGGCGAGATACAGGCCGAGCGCAATGGTCTCGGATGTGTGCGAATCGTCGTTTTCAAGAATGTCGAGCCGGCCCGGATCGCAGCCAAGATCGGCCAAGTCCGATGCAAGCTGCCCACGCAGCCGATCAGCGAGTTCCGCCTGGCCGCAGTGAATAAGATGCAGCCGATACATTCGTCAGAACACCTAAGTCGGCAATGTTTAGGATGGGTCTCTCAACGCTATCTATTTTGTTGTGCTGCTTGGTAAACGGCCTCAACCCAGCCACCAAATTTACTTCGGTCCCAATTATAGACAGGCGCTCCCGCAGCCGTAAGCGCTGCCGGAACACGGCCCCGGGTGTCACTTGCGTTTTGGGGGGTCGGGATTTGATCAATATGAATGCCGAGCAACCCGTTCCTTCGTGCGAGACTCTGTTTAATTTCATAATCGACGTAATCCCGGTTTGCTGTCTGTGCACCAATAAGCACCACGGTTACGGATGTGCCGATGAGCCCGTCGTCGATCAGTTTTTTGATCGACGCATCGCCCTTCTTCTTCGCCTCTTCCCACAAAGAAGCGTCGTGGAACCCAGCAGCCGCGCTTCCCTCGACGATGCCGCTGTTGCGGACGACGTTCACCCGAAAAATGTCGCGCTGGTAGTGAAAGCTAAAAAAGACTTTTCGTGCCATGAAGAGGAGCATTGCCACTTCTGCCAGTCGATGCAAGCCGCCCTTTTTACCCCTGTGTTTTTGAGGGACGGGCGCCTTGGCATCACCATCCCGGTGCGTCGACGACGCGAAATTCGTCGCCGAGAACCGGTTTGCCATTTTCGTCGAAACGAACTTTCGCCCAACGTTTCTCGCCCGTCTTGTGCACGATGAGGACGCGACCGTACTCATCATGATCGGCCAGTATCTTTGGCGCTTCACGCGCCGTATCGAAGGCGTATTTCGTATCGACTAACAGCGCGTTGTCGGGCTTCGGTCGCTCTTTGATGCCAATGATGAAGTCTGGAAAAAATCCTTTCCCACTCGTTAGGAGAAGGCGCACGGACCATTCTTTGTGCGGCAGATTGCGATGCCACCAAAGGAGCTTGCCGCTCATGTCGGACTCCAGGAAATCCGCGAAGAGTCTTTCCCAATTATTCATTCCCGGCGGAAGGACGCCGTAAACATTGAAGCCCGAATGCGGGAGCGGTTCGTCCGACGCGAGATGCGATGGAATTTCGTCGGCTTCTTCCAGCCGGGCACCTTCCGCGAGGGCCGCCCTTTGTGCGTCGATGAGAAGCTGCGGGTGCGTTACGAGGAGAATGTCGAGGAATTGCGCGACTCGATCAGAGTCAGTAGCTTCGGCGAAACCGCTGGACTGAAGAATCTCGGTGAGGCGGCGAAGGAGGGCATGGCGCAACTCCTTGGCGTGAAACACTGGCGACTTGAACAGGATTCGCTGAGCCTCAATCGCCATCTGCTCGGGCGACAGCGTCGCGAAAGCAAACTCCGTCTGCCATTGATGGGTGAAGATCTCCAGGGTCTGCTTCTGCACCTGCACTTGACCCTTGAAGACATCGATCAAGTTCTGCGCGGAGACCATGAATTTGCGCGCGCAGTCTTCTTCCGTGGCTCTGAAATCCTCTGGCAAACTTTGCGTGGTAAACCGGCGCGGCGCGTTCGGTTTTAATTCATAGCGATAGCGGCTCTGAATCTGCGCTGGCAGCTTTGCAGAGGAACCAGCCGGACCGACGCCTTCGGTGCTGAGCAACCAATCGAGGGGAAACGAAAATCCACCGCCGTGTATCGGCAGATTTTGTGAACCGGGACGTCCCGCAGTCGGGCCTCCTACACCCAGCGTTGCCGTCGGCATGGCGCCCTCTGGCGGAATTGGAAAGAAATCGCCCACGCCATCGGCACCGACTACTTGAACGCTTGGCCGGCCACCCATCTGCACAATTACAGTCGTCGGACTCACTTTCGCGTACGCCGTTTGAAGTTGGTTGATCCGCTGGCCCGCGATATCGATGCCGCCCTGCCCTGCCGCGTCGGCGAGCAACACATATCCATATCTCAGAAGGTCCGGCACCCTTCGCCCTTGCAGCCGGCGATGCACTCGCAGGATGCGCCCGACTAACTGCACGCCAAAATCCGGGTCCTTCGTGGCCCGCATCGAGACGAGCGTCCAAGCGCGCGGCGCATCGAAACCGAGAGCGACCGCCATCTTAAAGATGAGCACCTCGCGCGTCTCGTCATTCGCGAGCGCGAGCAAACCCGGGTCTGGCTCCTTCGCCGTATGCACTGCGATTTGCGCGTCGGTGAAGCCGAGTTTCAGCAGCTTCTCTTTGGCGCGCTCGACGCTTTTCGTCGTCGAGTCGACTTGCACAAGCATCAAAGGCGTAAGCACGATCTGCTGTTCCGCGAGAGCCGCCTTCAGCATTTGATGCAACCGTCTGCCTTCGGCCAGCGCGGTCATTTCGAAGTCGATCAACGCCTCGCGTTCCTCATCGGCTTTCCAAGCGACACACTTGATTCCCTCTTTCACTAAACCGTCGCGTACGGCGTCGGCGCGGCTGATGGTGATCCGATTCAGTTCTCCCAGCTGCGCTCGTTTCTGAAGGTCGGCGAGATCCGCGTCATCCGGCGTCGCCGTTATAAGGATGGTGTATTCCGGCTGAAGAACCGCGCGGAAGAATTCTGACGCCTGGGTCTCGCCGTGGAAACTGTGATGCGCTTCATCAACCACGACACCGATACGAAGCCCGAGCGAGCGCAGCTCTATGATCAATTCGTCAACACTGGGATTCTGTTCTCCGTTTCGTCGGACGTTCCGCTTGTCCTTCACGCGGGTGGCGACTGTCTGCCACGTCGTGACGAACACGTCACCGCGGCGACTACCGCCCGGCATTCGATCTTCTGAGAGCGTTCGCAGACGCAGCCCCGCGTACTGTTCACGAAGAAACGCCGCCGTCTGATCCACGACGCCGCGGAAGGGAGCGAACCAAAACCACACCACTTCCTCAACGTGCGAGAGGCGCTCGACAATGTGCCCGGCGATCAGCGTTTTCCCAGAGCCCGTCGGCGCTTCGATCAAGAGGTAGCCGTGCTTATAAATCGCTGTCGCGCGACTTGCCGCATCCTCTCCCGCGGCATCGAGGAGCTGTTTCGTGTAACTGAAAACATCGAAGCCGCTTTGCACTGCATCTGCCTGAAACCGCTTAAGCGTTTTGATGACCATGGCTCAGCCCTTCAAACCAAACCGACGCGCGAGGCTCTCGGGAATGTGTTCGAACTCGACGTGGCCAGCACGGACGTGTTGCCGCAATAATTCCGGCTGCCAGGAATAGAGAATCACTGCGCGGCTGCTGCGGACCGCATTACGAATCGGCGAGAGATATTCGCGGCGGAAGCTTGGCACATAGAGCAACGCTTGGTCTTCGTCGCCTGCCGAAAGACAAGGCGACTCCTGATATAGAGCGAGAATGTCACAATGAATGAGCTGCAAAGCGGTCCACACCTGCGCATGATCGATTTCAGTTAGGCGGCCCGGCGAGATTCGGCGGCAAGTCAGATATGCAAAGTCGCCGCCGATTTCCTTAACTTGCTCTCCCTTTCGGGACGAGTAGCCGTCGATCACTCTACGAATTCGTTCCGCGCAAACATCTCGGCAAAGATTCTTCTGCGGATCGTCTTCTGTAGTCTCGGTGTTGGAGACGAGAATGAATCGGCGTCGTCCGCCATCTTCGGCATTGAGATTGAGCACCGCATGCCCGGTCGTGCCAGAGCCGGCGAAGAAATCGAGAACAAGATCATTCGGACCGCAGGCGATCCGAAGAACACGCTCCATCAACCGCACTGGTTTCGGCGTCGTGAACGCTGTCTGAGTGCCGAAAATTTGCTGAATCTCTTTTCTCGATTCATCGGTGTGACCGACCTCTTCGTGAGGCCACCAAGTCCAAGGAACAAGTCCGTCCACTTCACTGAGATATCTTATGACGCCAGGCTGCGAGTTCTGGTCTTTCCCCCAATAGATTCGATTTTGCTCCTTAAACTTGAAGAACTCAGATTCGATCATCGACCAGCAACGACCTTCGGGTGGTCGATGTATTTTGCCGCCCGGTGCAACAATTTCGTACATTTGGTTTGGACGAAATCCTTGAGCGGTCATCGGAATAGCTCGCCAGCGACCCTTGGGATCGTCGTTCGGATTCTTATAAATCTTTGCCTGCGCCTCGGTGAGTGGGATTCTTCCGCGCCGTTCCTTGAATAAGCCTGGGTTAGGCGAAAAGAAGAGCAGATATTCGTGGGCGTCACCGATCGCTTCGCGATTCTCGCGAGAGTATCGCTTTTGCCAGATGCAGTTGGCGACGAAAGCGTTTTCACCAAATACCTGCCTCATCAGCATTCCGAGACTTGAAACTTCATTGTCATCGATCGACACAACGATTGCGCCGTCCACAGTGAGAAGATCGCGAGCCAGCGTCAGCCGCTGGTGCATGAACTCCACCCATTTCGAGTGCCGCCAGAGATCTTCCTTTTCGACGAAACGATCGTTGTAAACGAAATCGCGGTTTCCCGTGTTGTACGGAGGATCGATGTAAATGCACTTCACCCGGCCGGAGAAAGTCATCCGCAGATAGCGAAGCGCATCGAAGTTATCGCCCTCGATGATCAAATTGCGCCACGGTTCCGTTCCGGCCGAAAGCGCCGGATCGAGGTCGAGTGCCACAAAATCCTGATTCAGCGCCCGATCGCGCTCGACTTCATTCGCTTCCCAGACGAGCCCGAACCGCGTTGCATCTCGCCGATCCCGCGCCTCGAGCAGACGAACGAGTTCAGACTGACTGAGGTCGGAGTAATTCTTGGCGGCCACTGGTCGCAGACGATAACAGACGCGCCCAATTCCAGCCAGCCTTCGAGATGTGCATTAGCCTCGCCCTTGACGAACGCGATTATATCGTTAAAAGAGACGATGTAATGGCGCGTCCCCGGTCATCGTTGCTCACACCAACCCACGAGAAAATCCTCTTGGCGATTTCTCGGGCAGCGAGGAACGGGTTTCCTCCGTCGGCAAAAGAGCTTGCCGATTCATTGAATCTCGCTGGCGTCACTAGCCTAATGCCGACGTTGAGAATTATGGAGCGAAACGGGTTCGTGAAAATTTTTGGGGGAGGAGAACGGGGAAAGCGTCGCGTGGTCGGACTGACTTCACGAGGAAAGGCCGCGATATCGATGGGCGGTCTTCCGGTGCTAGGCGTCGTGCCAGCAGGGCCGATGCGAGAAGCGTTAAGTCAGTGCGACACCGTAATCGATGAAAATGAGCTTTTGCCGCACCGGCCCGGAGATTTCCTGCTCGTCGTCGACGGCGACTCAATGATCGGGGACGGCATTTTGCCAGGCGACAAAGTCTTGTTGCGACCGGATGTGCAAGTAAAGGATCGCGAGATCGCCGCGGTTCAAGTGGGAGAAGATTATCAGGCGACGCTGAAACATGTTCGTTTCGGTCCTGGGGCGACCAAGATTACGCTGACCGCGAGCAATGCGAAATACCGACCCATGATTGTGGCGTCAGCAGAGGTAAGGGTGGCCGGAGTTTATCGGGGATTGGTTAGGAACGCCTCGGCACGCTGATGAGTATGAAGGCTGGAGATCAAAGCTCGGGAAGATCGTCACGCGTCGGTGAGCCAAGTGGCGGTTACGGCGATTTTCATGACGCGCGCAAAACTTGGTCGCGAATCAAACACGGCCTCTTCGGCCGTTACCTGTCTTTGCTATTAGGTAAACTTGGAAGACCGGGTGAACACGTTTATTGCGTCGATGGTTTTGCGGGCCAAGGGCGATACGCGACTGGTGAAGAGGGTTCCCCACTTATTGCTGCTAAATTGGCTGCGGCGCCGGTTCAAACCAGCCGACGCGACGTGTTGCGGTGTATAAATGTAGAAGAGGATTCAGCAACGTTCGCGAATCTGGCCACAGCAACCGCCGAATATGTAAAGCAGGGAATTGTAACGAACCTGCCCGGAACGTTTGAGGATAACTTACCCGCTATCCTAAAGCAGGTGCACGATTACCCGACCTTCTTCTTCATTGATCCATTTGGGACTGAAGGCGCGGAGATATCTACGCTGCAGCATTTGGCTAAGCGACGTGGAAAAACCGAAGTCCTTGTTCGTTATGATGACACGCGAGTGAAACGCCTGATCGCTTGGGCGAAGAATCACTCGGATAATCTAGATGAAAGGCAAAGAAAGACTGTAGACGCCTTCTCTGCCCGCGTGAGCAAACTCACAAGCGGATCGGCGGTCGACGCTTTTCTGAAAAACGACCCGGGAGCGAGTGAAGCACTGATTCAGGGCTATCTCGCAGAGGTAAAGCGGCTGAACATTTTTCGTTTTGGTATTTACTACCCAGTTAGAAACCCTACTACCGGCGGCCATCACTATTATTTGGCGCACTTTTGCAGCCATGAAGACGGTTACTGCTACATGGCTAACTTCATGGCGGAGGTTGAGCGGACATTGCAAGGCCTTTCTAACAAGCCCAATAGCCTGTTCAATGACCAGTCCGAACAGCTAGACCTTCTAGAGATTCGTCAGGAATTTGTTGCTCATGCCGAAGACACAGCCGTAAGCAAAATCGTTAACGCACTTCCTAAGATTTTTGCCGAACGAAACTTCACTGGACGTCGGGTTCAGAACCGACAAATCTTTGCCGCCGTCGTCGATCGCTTTAGATACTCCACGACACGGAAGGAGTGGATACGAGCGCTGCGACAATTAAAGGAAGTAGGAAAGCTCTCTATGGAAGGGTCAGAGGACTCCTCTTATACGCGGATTGGAAGGCTCTAGATGATGCGTGCAGCCACTCCTACTAGAGAATCTCCGGTAAAGCGTAAGCCAGTGGGCAGCAACGGCCACGGAGTGTTGCCAGTGGATTTTTGGCCCCATGCGGCGGTCATCGCCCCAAACAATTTTGTTTTCAAGAGCCTTTCAAATTGGGCGTTCAATATTGCGGTAGGTTGTAGCCATGGATGTACGTTTTGTTACGTGCCCAATGCGGCGACTATAAAACAGGGAGCGGCCCTCGCTCGCTTTGGCGTCAAGGATCCGGACGCGCAGTGGGGTAAATATGTGCTTCTACGGGAATGGGACGAAAGGAAGTTTCTGCTGTCTCTAAACGCAGCGGAGAATACCCCGATCGCGCAGCTCAAGCGTGACGGCAACAGGGCCGTTATCTATTGCTCGACAACTGACCCTTACCAAATAATTTACCATCCTGATCCGCTAAAAAGGAAAGAACTGGGTCAGGCGGCACGTCACCTGGTCCGGCGTTCTCTCGAACTGATTCGTGACCATTCGACCTTGAATGTGCGAATCTTAACCCGCAGTCCACTTGCCCGGCTGGATTTCGATCTATACAAGACTTTTGGTCCACGTCTTGTGTTCGGGATGAGCCTCCCGACTCTTAGTGACGACCTCGCCCGCGTTTACGAACCAAAGGCTCCCGCACCTTCTCAGCGTCTCGCGACATTACGGGCTGCGAAAGCAACGGGTCTTCATGTTTATGTGGCAATGGCTCCTACTTATCCGGATTCTGATGCCGAAGACTTAGCGAAGACATTGGAAGCGATTTCAAAATTGAATCCGATCACGGTCTTCATGGAGCCGATAAATATCCGGGCCGAAAACGTCAAACGGATCGAGAAGCAAGCGCATTCATTAGGAAAGACGCTCAACACTGACGTCTTCGCATCGCCGGAACAGTGGCAAGCATATGCGAGAGAATCATTGAAGATCGTCTACACACTTGCGAAGGACTATGGCCTGCGCAGTCGGTTGCATCTATGGCCTGACAAGGCTCTAGGATCTCAAACCTCATTGAAAGCCGTGCCCAACGAGGCGACATATAAGCGGTGGCTTGAGCGAAAGTGGAGCCGCGTCAGTGAATGGCCGAAGAAATAGAGAGCGCTGAACCGACTGAACGTCGGATGGACGCTGCAATTAAGGAACTGGCGATCGTCCGGTGCGATGGGCTGTCAGAGGAGCAGGAGCAAGAGATACGAGCTTCGGGTTGCGATCTCGATCAAATATTAGCTCAGGAAGGCATTACAGCCGAGGCGTTGCACGATGCCCTATTTCTGACCGAACAAATTGCGAGAACAACGCTGGGAACCAATTACGACAGGATTGTCGCATCTAGCGATGATTACAAAGACACTATTGAGTTGCTCCGTCCCTCAAGCGTCATTGACCTTGGAGGTGGATGTGGAATCACCTGCTTCGATGCAGCCAGAAGTCGGAGTGATTGCCAGTTTGTTATTTGTGATCGCAGCCCCAATGCTTTGAAAATTGGTCAGCGATGGGCGAATTCCCTTAATCTCGCAAATGTGTCGTTCAAACGTCTAAACTTTGCTGAGTCGCACTTAGAATCGGTTTTAGGCACAGATAACGACCTAATTGTCTTCGAATACGTGTTCAATCATAGCCTAGAGCACGAGAGCGATATGATTATTCAACTTACGTCCGGAATCAAAACGGCCGCACAGCTACTTAATTCAACAGGAACGCTGTATGTCCGTTTCGGAGAATTCAGTGAGCCAGGACTGACTGGGTTAGTCCGCGCAGCGCGCAGGGCTGGTTTTTCTGTTCATTCAATATCCGCTGGCAGGACCGGTTGCTCGTTTACCTTCAATCGAGAAGCCGCCGATGGGTCGGAAGATGCAGAAGTGTTTCACGCGCTTGACGAAGTCGGGTGTCAATTTCGAGCTCTGGACCCAGGTAATTAGCGAGTTTTAAATGACACAGTGCGCGCGGGAAATACGATGCGTCTCTCCGAAGGATTCGTCCCCAATTGCGGAGGGTGTCTGATTATTAGTGATATCGAGAGCGGAGATAACCTCCTGCTGACGCCTCACCGCGGCATCAAGTTTCGCGCCGTCCTCAAAGGTTTATCAAGTTGTTTGACTAATTCGGACGATTGACGTCGGGATTGCGCGAGATCGGTTTCGCGGTCGCGGAGGCGGTCTTCGATGCTGTCCAATGCGTGTTCGAGGGATGCAATCGTGCCGGTGGCGTTTTCGCTGACGTTCGCGCGATAGCTGTGCTTTCCGTGGATCAGGAGTGTCACCCGTTCGTCGAATCGTTCGATTGAGATCGGGAAGCCTCCGATGTTGCCGACGATCTTGCTTGATTCGAATGGCTTTAGCGCGGCGGCGAGAAACGCGAGCGCGCGGCCGGCTTTCACGCGATCGGTGAACGTCTCCTTCTGCACTGTCATCGAGAAGTTGTCGCCACGGGTGCTCGTGCGGGCACGCAGGTCTTCGCGAATGTTGGTGATCTCGCGTCCGGTGATCGCGGCGTTGTCGCCCAGTCGCCGGATGCGGTGGCGCATCTGATATAGGCTTTCGGCATGCTGCTTTTTCAACCGAGTCAAGCGCATGACTTCGGCATCGATGGCGGCTTTCTCGATGACCAGCGGATTGCCGGATGCGATCGCTTTCACTTCGGCGTAGGTGAGCGCGGCGGAGTCCACGTCCTCGGCGCTGCGCACTGTCGCATCGCCGGTCATGACCTGGGCGATGAAGCGGCATTTCGTTTCGAGCGTTTGCCACATGTAGGCGTCGAAGCTTCCTTCGGTGACGTAGCGGAAGATCTTCACGTATTCGTTTTGGTTGCCCTGCCGAATAATCCTGCCTTCGCGCTGCTCGATGTCCGTCGGCCATTCGAGTTTCCGAAATCAAAGAGGTTGAGCTGATCGTCGCGAGTCGCGACCTTGCCATTGCGCTTGAGCATACACGGCGGACGCAAGGGTGTAACGCTCGGCGTGGGATTCTGCTCCCGGATGGGAGCGGTCGATGTTCCTTTCCCCTCACGCCAAAGGGTTCGGAACGCGCACGCGCAACGCGCCGACACGAAGCCGGTAACACAACGGCGCCCGCATCATCCCGACTTCACCATCGAGCGATACCGGAACAAATGAAGGCTCGATTTCCAGGTGTGCTTCGTGAACGCAAATCATTTCGAAGTCGTGTGTTTCTTCCGCTTTTTTCCGAAGCATCCTAAAGCCGAGACGCAAAATGCCGGCCGGACTCAGCGGCTTGGGCAGATAGATTGCGAGGTTGTGCGCGTCGATACATTCCCGGCCGTGAAGATGGAAGTAATCGAGTTCTTCCGGATTGTTGCAGACAAAGACGAACCGGCTGCGAAACAATTTTTCTCCGTTCTTAGTCGTTAGGCGAATCGTCATCATGTTGCCCCAGCGCATGAGCGCAGTCGCCCCGCTGAGAAGCGCGATGAGCCGGCTTCGTCCGAAACGGCGAAACATTTTCTCGCGGTGCCGCAAGGCGAGCGGATAAAGGCCAACGCTGGACCTGTTCAGGAAAGTGCGGCCATTTACTTCGCCGACGTTGATCTCGGCGACCCGCCCATTCACCACAGTGTGAACCGCCGCTTCAAGTTCGAGCGGAATGTTAAATCGCCTGGCGAACAAATTGAATGTCCCGAGAGGAAGCACGCCGAGAATCTTGCCGGTCCCAGTCAACGCCGAAGCAACCGCATCGATTGTCCCGTCGCCGCCCGCTGCGACAATCACGTCGGCGGCGCTCCGCACACCTTCCTGCGCCAATGCGGCGATTTCGCCGCCATTCCGGGCGACGAGGAGGCGCGCAGTGATGCCGTGCGAGCGAAAGAACTCCGCGATTTGAAGTTGAGTTTTGTCCCGGTGGTGGCCCGCGCCGCGGTTAAAAACTACGATCATTTGGTCTTGAGCCATTTCCCGGTTTCCGCGTCTTTCTCTTTTACTTTGACTCGTCAACGAACTGGGCGCGAACGAATCGATACACCGCGACGAACAGGAGCAAGGGGGCGGACCGGGCTTTGTTTGAGGCGCTGAAATGCGGGAACGGCGAACAAGTTCATCGAGGGCGCTCTTGAAACTTCGAGCGAAATTCGTCTTCAGCACGCAGTCCAACGCCAAAGGGTGCCGGGTGCTTTTGAGGCAGCTTACAAGAGCCACTCGATCGGTAGGAGCGACAGAAACCAAACCGCCGCACGAAGCCAGACGCTCGTGCCGGGTTCCGTGTCGTGCCTCTCTACTTCGCCATCCCGACGCTCGATCCAGTATAATTGTCCGGTCTTCGATAGGCGCACTTCGTAGGCATTCGCCGGGATCGTGCTCTTGAACGCAGCTTCGATTCCCTGCGCCAAGGGGGGACTGTCGATGACAAAACCCAATTCAGTATTCAATTTCCCAGAGCGCGGATCGAAATTGAAGGAGCCCACAAAAAAGCGCGCGCGATCCACCGAAAAAGTTTTCGCGTGCAGGCTTGAACCCGAGCTGCCGAGCAGACCGGCGCCCTTCGGCTCTGCTCTGTCGGGCGACAAGGGACGCATTTCATAGAGAGCGATGCCGGCTTCCAGGAGAGGCTTGCGATACTTCGCGTAGCCGGCAGGGACGAGGGGTCCTTCCGACGCCGCCAACGAATTTGTCAGCACCCTTATTTTGACGCCGCGCCTGGCCAAAGATGCAAAAGACTGAACGCCAGCAGCGGTGGGCACAAAGTAGGCGGCGACGAGTTCAACGTCAGAGGCGGGTTCGCCAATGACCTCTTTTAATTGCTGGGGAAAGAGAACCTCCGGCGCAGCCAGGCCGAGCCCTTTCGCGGGATCATCGCTGATCATGTGAGTCGGCGCCCACTCCAGTGCCAGGCGCCGCTCCATTAGATCACGGACGAAGGGAGAATGACGAAGTGCGGTCGTGTAGGCGACGGCTGCGGGATCATGTTCGACCGTCGATGCCGCCGCCGCGATCTCTGCGATCTGCGCAGGGTTGACCGCCGGCAGGATTCGATCAGCGGGATAGGAAGAGGCGCTGGCCCAGTAGCGATCGAAGTCTCTCGAGACATCGCTAACCACCGGACCCACCGCCAGGACGTCGAGATCGACAAAGAGCACGCCCTCGGTCGCGCCGAAGTATTCATCTCCGATATTTCGGCCTCCGATGATCGTCACCTGGTTATCGGCGGTAAACGACTTGTTGTGCATTCGCCTGTTCGCCCGCGAGAAGTCAGTCAGGTAACCGAGCCGCGGTTTGCGAATGACAAACGGATTGAAGAGACGGACTTCGATGTTGGGCTGCGAATCCAGCGCGGCGAGGATTGGGTCGAGCCCGGAGGTATTGTTATCATCCAGCAGGAGCCGCACGCGAACGCCGCGCTCGGCCGCGGCGTGCAAGGCCTCGAAAAGCAACGTGCCCGTCATGTCCTTCTCCCAGATGTAGTATTGGATATCGAGCGTCCGCTCGGCCGCTTCCGCCAGGCGCGCCCGCACCGCAAATGCAGCGCGCGAATCTGCCAGCGGATAAATGCCGGAGAGCCCAGGATGCGACCCGACCAGAGGCAAAATGGATTTCCCCAGCCGTGTCCCGCCGGTGTCGAAGATGGTAGTCGAGGTGGTGCGGCCATCCAGCGATGGCAGCCGGCTGAATCTCCCAATGACGAAGATGCCAAAAGCAAAAATCAGGCAGCAAATTGCGGCGAGTTTGAGAACCTTCATTGCGGAAACCACCCGTTAGGTCTTCGACCTCGCGAGGAGTGATCTTCCTCTGCCACATGACACTCGCCCGGCAACTCTCAATGGCGTCAAAGGCTAAGAGGCAAGTAATCGATAATGCGCATCCAATCCGGATAGAATAACTCTGGTTCACGGCGTAACATGCAGCTCGCCCGCGGCCCCGAGCGCGAACAATATGAGCGCGAGGAAGACGAGCGCATACACCAGCGCCGGGCCGAGGTTCGTCGCGCCCGCAGTATAGGGACCGCCGAAGCCTTCCGCGGTGGACCAAATCAGGAGACTGAAAAGCGCACCGAGCACATAGGTGAAGCGGCGCGCCAGGTCGAGGAGCAAGCCGATCGCAACAGCCGTCTCAATCCAGCGTGTCGCGGAGACGAAGAAGCCGGCATGCGGACCGACCAGGCCAAGCCAAAAATTAAACCAGGGCGCGAGCCAGCCCGGCTGCGCGTTCGCCGCGTTCTGTAAATAACCGACATACTGCGCGGCGAACGCCGGTTGCCATTTCAGGTATGCGTCCACCGCCATGACAACGCCAAAGGCGGCGCGCACTCCGGCGGCGGCGACGATCAACCACGCGCCCGGCCGGCTCTGTTCGGAAGAATCCATCAGCTTTTCTCCAAAAGCTGCTGCAAGACAACCGCTTCGTTGTGGTCCTGATCGCGCGCGCCGTAGAGAAGAGTCACCTTGCTTTCTCGGGCCTTACTCTTGATCAATCCCAGCTCGTCTGGATGACCCCTTAGCTCACTCCGGTAGCGGCTGCGAAAGCCTTTCCACTTCTCCGGCTCGTGGTTGAACCACTTCCGCAGCTCGGTGCTCGGCGCGATTTCTTTCAACCAAAGATCCAGCTTCGCTTTCGCTTTCGTTAGGCCGCGCGGCCAGAGTCGATCCACGAGAATGCGAAAGCCATCCTCCTGGTTTGGTTTCTCATACACTCTTTTGAGTTTGATTGTCATTTTGCCGCCTCCTATTCACCGGCTGTTTCAATCAACGATGCGACGGCGTATTCCCGGTACATCTTGGCCATCACACTGCCGGGAATACCGACGGGGCAAACCGCCACGCATTCATAAGTGTTTGAGCAGTCGCCGAAGCCTTCCGCATCCATCGCTTGCACCATCCCGATGACGCGACGGTGGCGCTCGGGTGCGCCTTGCGGCAAAAAAGCCAGATGCGAAACCTTGGCGCCGGTAAAGAGCATGGCGGAGGCATTCGGACATGCGGCCACGCAGGCGCCACAACCGATGCAAGCCGCCGCTTCCATCGCCAGTTCGGCCCGGTGTTTTGCGACCGGGATTGAATTCGCCTCGGGCGCGGAACCGGTGCGCGCGGAGATGAATCCCCCGGCTTGCACAACCCGATCGAGCGCGCTGCGATCGACCACCAGGTCTTTGATAATCGGGAACGCCCGGGCGCGAAATGGCTCCACATAAATGGTCGCGCGATCCTGGAAGGAGCGCATGTGAAGCTGGCAGACCGCCCCAGGATGAACCGGCCCGTGCGCATGGCCATTGATCGTTAGGGAGCAGGTTCCGCAAATGCCTTCGCGACAGTCGGAATCGAAAGCAATCGGTTCCTCGCCGCGGCCGGTGAGTTTCTCGTTCAGGTCGTCGAGCATCTCGAGGAACGAAATGTTCGGCGAAACGTCTTTCGCATCATAATCGACCAGCTTTCCTTTGACCCTCGCATTCGGCTGCCGCCAGACCTTGAGAAGAAAGTTCATCGCTAGGATAACCTGGCGCGGTGCCAATCCATATCCCACCGTTTTATGGTTGGACCGGGGAGTCCGCGATTGTCGTTCTCGCCGGTAGCGAAGTCATTTGGCGCGTCGTTCTGGCCGCCTTTGATGCCGACGAGCATGATCGCGGAGAGATGCGCACGATATCTTCGAAAAATCCGGCGCATCGCGAGCACGCGTTGCCGCGCCTCCGCATCGCGGCAGACGTTCCAGGCAAATCGCAACGCTCCGAACAGACCCTCGTCTTGCAGAAGCTGGCCTGCTTTCAACAGGCGCATCGGGAGACGCATCTCCGATCGAACAGCCAGACCTTCCGCCTCCAAGAGGCCGCGCCATGCCTCCGCGGTCAGAGGTTTCGCGCCGACCCGGATTGTGTTGGAAAGAGCCTGCCGAATTTCCATCTGGATCGCCTCATCCAAATCGTCCGGCACGAGACAAAGCTCGTGGATGCCGTAGCGGCCACCCGGTTTGAGGATGCGACAGGCCTCCTGCACGATCTGAGATTTCTGCGTCGCATTTTGCATCGTGAGCATCGCTTCTCCGTACACCACCGTCGCCGACGCGTCGGGCAGACCGGTTTGCGAAGCGCTGCCCGCAAGGCATCTCTGTCTGACGCCCATCAACGAACTGCCGACGCGCAATGCAGCTGCTTTGTTTTCTTCGATCGCTATGTAAGAGGCGGGATGACGTTTCAGCACGAGACGGGTGGTCACGCCGAGGCCGGGAGCAAATTCCACGACCATATCCGAGGGACGAATGTCCAGAGCGCGCAACATGCCGCGCGTCAATTCCATTCCACCGGGCCGCAGGACCCGTTTGCCGAGCCGCGCGAGCAGCCAGTGTCCTGGCATTTTCTCCGCGGCCAGTCTGGCTCCGGGAAGGGCAAGTCCAGGATCCGCTTTCATAGCTTCTTTCTGGCGGAAGTGCGTCTCGGTAACTCTGACTGCGGCGCCACCACGTGAGATGATTTCAAACGAGAACCGAAACGCGCCGGAAGATCGCCAAGCTCGCTCTGCATTCGTTCGTTTAAAACCACGCGCTCCCCGGCCTCGAGCAAGACGCCAGTCCATTGATAAACTTGCGATTCTTCCAGCTCGTTATGCGTTTCAAGTCTCCGGCTAACAGCCATCAATTTCTCCTGCACGTCTGGAGACGCGGTCGCATTTCTTTGATGCTGATTGCGCAGCTTTTTCACGGCCGCGGCCAGTTCCCGCATAAAGTAGTCATGGTCGTCTTGCAGCCGCGCGATGGTGTTGCGTGCCGCTTCCAAAGACGGGCTGCGGCGGGCTCGCGTTTTTTGCGTCCGCGTTTCGACCGCGCGCAACAACCCCGGAAATAAGTGAAGATGTTCGGCGCGAATGTGCATCGCCAATCGCGCCCAAAAAAAATCGAGGCTCTCCGCGCTCTGATCGAGCTTGCCCGCCCGGAGTTCCGAGAAAGCGGCGGCGAGCAACTCATCGAGCTCGGCATGATCGTGTGCGAGCAAAGGCGTCTCCGTTTTTTCGCGGGAACCGCGAGGCCGCGGCGTCCCTCGTGTCGACGTTGTCTTCATATCACAATCTCGACTTTCCGAGCGCATCGCGCCTTGACCTGGATCAAGGCCCGCTCGTGGCTTAATCATCGGAATCATTGCCTCAGGCTGCCATCGCGAGCGCTGCCTCCGGCTGGAAGTGAACCGCCGTCACTTTCAACCGGCGCATTCCGTGGGGAATGGCCCACTCGAATTCATCGCCGATGCGTCGGCCGAGCATTGCGCTCCCGAGAGGATCAAGAACAGAAACCCTGCCTTCTCCGAGATTGGCTTCGAGAGGGAAGACGACGGTGAGATTCAGCTGCTCGTTAGTTGCGATGTCGAGGATCTGGGCGCGGCTGTTGAGTGTGATTAGATCAGACGGCAGATCACCCGCAGAGACAACTTTCGCGTTGGCAAGCTTCTCTTGCAGAGACCGCATTTCGTAGTGCCGGACATCAAGTTTCTTCGCGGCGACGATCGCCGCGGTAAGCTCGTAATGGTCCGCTGCCGTGATGACGATCTGC
This sequence comes from Chthoniobacterales bacterium, assembly GCA_038258815.1. Lineage (GTDB taxonomy): Bacteria > Verrucomicrobiota > Verrucomicrobiia > Chthoniobacterales > UBA10450 > JACCTI01. Next base: position 15,861 of record JBBSPM010000003.1, on the reverse strand, counting down.
CGCGTCCGGACGTTCCGCGATGTGGAGTCAACGGGCGTTCGCAGTTGTCCAATTTGCAGTCCCGGAGGCGCGCCGGTGCGACCTGAGAATGGAATATGTCTCATGCGGTGAAGCGTCTCTTTTACAAGGCTCAGGTGCGCCTTGCCTCGGGCATTCGTTGCGGTCTCGCTCGCGCCCTTCGCGTTTTCATCAAATGTTCGCTCCGCCACGGCCGCGCCGCGAATCCGACTAAGGATTTCGTGCCCAGCGCTCGTTACGCTGATGCCTCGTCGCCCGAATCGGACGAGCCCCGCGACGCTCACGATAAACAGCGCCGGACCGATCTTCTCGCCTGAGAACGGCACTGTTGTTGTGTCGCCGTGAATCCACTCAGAACGAACTCCCTGAAATAGTCTGCCAATTGCCACCGGCCAATTATGCTTTTCGAGATACTCCAAGAGCTGGCGGCAAGGATGGGTTTCCGCAACGAAGTGGACGACGAGACCCTGGAGGGGTCGCAAATCCTTGAGGACGCGCGAAGGCGGGTAAATCGCGCCGACGCGAATAAGCGCGGCTCGATGAATGTCGCTGCGGACGAGGAGACCGCCGACAAAGAGAATTAACAAACTCCCGGCGAAGTAGAGCGCCACAAGCAAGCAAGCAATGGTTGAGATATTCATAGTGGGAATTGTCAGGAACGGGTCTTGACGGACGCGACCTCCGCCGAAACATGGCTCCAGAGGTGAAAAGGCCTATTCACCGCGCAGCCGGCCGATTGCATACGACATGAGGCCCATGAGCGCGATGGTTGCGGGTGCAGCAATGATAGCGAATACGAGAATGTTCATGTAGTTCTATTTCCAATAGCTGGTTCACGTTCGCTTTCGTCATTGCCCCGCCAAATTTGCGGTGAAGCATACGATTGTTTGCGCGCGTGAGTTTCGTTGCTACTGCCGATCTCGATCACTGGATGCTGCGCTGATGGTTTCGCGAACTCCGCCGACCGATCTCCGTCCTCACCTTCGAAGCGGGGCCGGCGGTCTAGCGGCGACCCCGCGCCATACATACGTCTTCTGGCCAAAGACAGGACAATGAATAGAGCGATAAGAACGAGGACGAGATCGAGGACTTGCATATAGTTTTTTGCGGTAGTTGAGGTTGGGTTAACGTGACGTAAATAAACTATCATGATGCGGAGGATGCACTAAGACTAAGACTGGATTAGATCGATAGTACCGCGCTATCGTTCGCTTCCGACCGGTCGCGAGGACTTCGTTTAGATACTCGGCAAAGCTGATTGGAGAACCGCTGCCTATTCTTGTAGGCGTCGCACGTGTGCTTTTGCCGACAATCGCAGCGCAGGTTGGTCGCTGGTGGGGCTTTGGTCGAAAATGGGTCGTGGCGATTCGAGCCACACGCCGCGCCAAGGCGATTTGGTTCACTTCACATTCATCACCCCTCTCATTCCCGCTCCGTAGTGGCCGGGGAACGAGCAGAGGAATTCGTATGGTCCCAAAACGTAAGGTGCGGTAAAGGTAATGGTATCGCTCTCGCCCGGCCCGACGAGTTTGGTGTGGGCGACTACATCTCGTTCGGTTTCCGGTGCGAGCTGGCCCTTTGCTGCAAATGACGAATTTGCATCCACGAAGCTGACCGCGTTCACATTCTGCTTTAGCACGATAAAATCGTGCCCCATCGAAGCTTTTGGCTGAACGCCGATGTTCTTGAGTGTTACGACAACTTTTTGACCAGCATTCACATCAAACGCGGCGAGGCTAAATTGCATCTTGTCGTTCGCTGTGATGTCAATGGTCTTCGGCGGTGTTTCTGCCGGGTGGGAACAACTGGTTATTGCGATCAGTGAGGCGCAACTGAGAGCCGACACCACAAGTGATCGCCAAAGTGAGTTTCTCACGGCGAAGACCTCCGGTCCCGGTCCGGACCAGTTGCGAACGGATCTTCTCGCCGAAAGGGAAATACACGCATTTCCTGGCCTCCCTCTCGAGGCTGCGAACGGCGAGAAAGCTCCGCTGGCGCAGACGAAGTTTTCGCAGCAGGCGTCTCAAACAGCACTGGAGAAGTGTCTGCGCGGCCCGGGTGTTCAAACTTTTTGGCGAGCCGCGTTTTCCGTTTTCTTAAAAGGCGCCCGAGCTTTGTAACCAGCTTCGCGATGGCGTCGTACAGATCAGGATCCACTGCGCGGCCGTGGGCGTCCCGCCCGGGCAACGAAAGCCGGGCGCTGGCTGAGAACCGGATCGCCGCGCCACCGTGGCGACGAAGAACAATCTCGGCTGCAAGCATGTCGTTGGCAAAACGGGTCACGGGAGTGATTTTCTTACGCACGAAACGGCGTACGCCATCACTGAGACTGAGGTGGTGAGCAGTAATGTGGATCGGTAGGTTAGTCATAAATGTCAGCTTTCAATGAAGTAGGAGAGGCATCCTGCTTGTCCGAGCCTCGGGAGCGACACTTTGAAATGGTTGTCTCACTCCTTCGTGATGCGAAATTGGCGCATGCCTCCACTCGTCGCGGTGAGTTGGTCGCGGCATTTCTGCACGAAAATTTTCGCTCTCGCACAGCGCGGGGCCGCCGATGATTCGGGTTGCCGCTTCCACCAGCAGGTCAATCCGCGTCGCGACCTGAAAGGGCTGCGCTTTTAGAAACGGCGCGACGGGCGGGGCGATCGCCACGAAGCCCAACGGCGTCTCCACCTGTCGGCCGTTGGCGGCCTCATACAGACCACGGATTACTTGCTTGAACTCCGCTTCGTCGCCGAAGGCGTTGATCTGGACGTTGGCGCAGCCGAGCGGCAGTGAAAAGGCTGTCGCCAAGAGTTGCTCGAAAGGCAGGGCGAGATCGATTTTGGTTGTTCTCATGAGAACACCTCCTCGCTCGCAATGAGACTCGCTCGGTCGCGTTGTGTTCGCCCGCGGCGGGCAAACACGGATAGCGGATCGTGCCGGAAATGATCGGCACGGAATTTCAATGAACCCGCACGCGCCGTCTTTGAGATACGATTTCTCTCGCTCGCCGGTTGGACGGCAGCGTCACTGCCACAAACCTCGCAGACACCTCCTGTATTCGCCGGTTTGGTGTGGGGCTTGAGGCGACCTGGCACAGATGTCGCCGGCATCGGGGGGACCACGATGTTGCGCAATTCGTTTTGCACGATAAGCGCGCCCAGAAGAGTGCGTTTGGCCTCCATCGCCTTGTCGCGCTCGACGGTCGGATCAGTGATGATGCGATGGAGCTTCCAGATCCGCTCTGATAAATCGACGGGCGGCGGACGGCTGAGCTTACGCTTACGGGAGGAAGAAGAGTTCAGGGTGATCATGTCGGTTCGGTCTTCAATGACGTGTCCAGTTTATCGTTCGACTTGTCCCGCGACTAAGACTGCTATTGGAATGGACTGATAACTTTCGGCTATGTATCGTTTCGCTCATGGAGTGGCTAAATTTTCACCACCTGCGGTACTTCTGGATGGTTGCGAGAAAAGGCGGCGTGCGAAAAGCAGCCGAGGAGCTTCATGTCTCACAGCCCTCGATCAGCGCGCAGCTTCGGCTGCTCGAGGAATCGCTGGGCGAAAAACTTTTCAAACGAACCGGTCGGACGCTCGTGCTCAGTGAAATGGGCGAACTCGTCCTGACCTATGCCGACGAGATTTTCTCCGCCGGACGCGAACTCATGAATGCGGTGAAACAGCGGCCGGGCGGACGTTCCCTCCGATTGAATGTTGGAATGACGGACTCCATTTCCAAAATGGTGGGATTCGAATTCCTCAAACCTGCGATCACCTTTGCCGAACCCGTCCACGTCGTTTGTCGAATGGCTGCGATCGAATCTTTGATCGCTCAACTGCAGGCGCATCGGCTCGACATCGTGCTCGCGGATGAGCCAGCGCCGAGCGGTCTTAAGGTAAAGGCGTTTAGTCACCGCCTCGGCCGTTCCGGAGTTACTTTTTGTGCTGTGCCGACGATCGCCAACAAGCTCCGTCGGAATTTCCCACAGTCCTTGAATGGCGCTCCGGCATTGCTGCCCACAGAAAACATGGGTATGCGGACGGGGTTGGAAACGTGGTTCGATACGAAGGGGATTCGTCCTCGTCTGGTGGGCGAATACGAGGACTCCGCGCTGATGGTTTTCTGCGCCATGGCCGGACGCGGCTTTACCGTGGTGTCCACCGTGGCGGCTCGAGCGGTCATGAAGCATTGGGGCCTGAAAGTGATCGCGCATGTCGACGAATGCGGAACTGAGTTCTATGCGATCACCGTGGAGCGTCGGCTGAAACATCCGGCCGCGCTCGCCATCACCCAGCACGCGTACACAAACTTGTTCGCATAGCAGCCTCGGCGAAGCCGCGCTGCGTCTCGCGATTCGCGGCGTTTCACCACTTGGATCCGCTCAAAAACTGCGACCGAAGTTCGTCCTCGTCCGCTATTCTGGCGGAACGGTAGGTTTGCATCATCGGGATGAACCAACCCAACGTGGAGTCTGAACCACGCCGAAAGCTGAAGAAGCGAGCGACCGTAGCGGGTCCCAGAAGGATCACTTCTGTTTCAGGCTGCCAGGCACGACGAGTACCGGTGAGCGGGCATATCGCACCACGTGTTCTGCCACGCTTCCGATGACTGCGTGCATAAAGCCGGTGCGCCCATGCGTTGAGGTGATGATCAGGTCCGCCTTAGTTTTTTCCGCGTAATCGCAAATCCCTTCGGCGGCTCCGGAGGTCGTGGCGTGAGTTTCAACCTCCACTCCCCCGAAATCGAATTTCTTCACAAACTCGCGCATGAGAACGTCAGCTGCAGAGTGCGCTTCCGCTGCTGTGGGACACACGTTGAAGAGACCGTAGGGTCTCGGCGTGACGAAATCCTGAATGCTGAAAGCGTGGAATACTACCAGCCGCGCACCGAAGTCGCGTGCAAAACTGATCGCGTAGCTGAGTCCTTCCACGGATGCCGCGGAAAAATCAGTTGGAACCAGAATCGTTTGGATTCGGAGTGGCTGTGCATGATCGAATACTTGGCCCTCACCTGAAGGAACCACCATAACAGGCACCGAGCTATGCTGCACGACGCGCTCAGCGTTGCTCCTTAGAAACAAGCGCTTCAATCCATTCCCGCCGCTAGTGGACATAACGACAAGATCCGCCCCGATCTCGTTCGAGAGGCGACAGATTTGATCAGAGGGGCGCCCGGTCCTTTCATGAAAGGTGGCTGAAGCCGCTCCTCTGGTTGTCCTTTCAAAGCGCTCCTTCAAAGCGCGCATCACAGGCTCTTCCCAACCCACGGGATCGCTCGGAATCAAAGCGACGTCAGGAGCGGCGCAATCGATTTCGCTGACGTGAATGAAATGCAGCTTGGCGCCGAACTTCTTCGCGAGGCCAGCGGCGTAATGGGCCGCTCCGATAGATTGTTCCGAGAGATCAGAAGGCACGAGCACCGTCCTGATCTTGGCCGACCCCCGGTGACGCCGAGACGCGTTGGAGCGACGCACACTCAAAACGTCGCGTGACGCCCGATCGCTTTCGGCATGCGGCCGATCGAGATCGGCTTCGTAGTTAGCTAAAACAGACTGCTTCATATCAATTGGAGAAAACACGAATGCCTTGGATGAACGGCCACACCACCGCGACGATGATGATGACCGCGAAAATCACGATCTCTTTGGCAAAGTTATCACGCGCCTGAGCGTCGTATTCGCGGCTCAGATTTAGGAATGACCGCGCGCTCTTGCTCGCCATCGGCTGGCTAGAAGCTCGCCCGCCGTAGGCAGCGGCCCGGAGATGAGCATTCATCGCGAGCACCTCGGGGGAGCGATCATTGAACGTCCTTAACGTAAAGCTGCGACGCCCACGCCGAAGGGCTGTTAGCGGATCGCGGTAGTTGATAGTTTTGTCTTGGTTATTTAGTCGGTTCATATTTCGAGCTCCAAACGAGCGGATAATTTTTCCTCTGCTGCCGGAGGTGGTGATTGTTGAATGGTTTTGGTCAGCTCCGTGCTTCAATGCTCCGAACATAGCGTGCGGCCGATTGATCGACCAAGACTGCTATGTGAATGGACTGATCGCTTTTGCCTATACCTGCCTTTACACGCAGGATGTGCTTGGGGCACCGGACGTTCTTCCGCGGGCAACGACCAACCGTGATAACGAAACACGGCAGCAATGAACGCTCGCAGATGAGGCAAAGTCATCCCTCGCCTGTTTGCCAATAGATAGCTCCAGGCGAGGAGCTGCACTCTTGTTCGTAGCTTGGCCCTGGGGATGACAATTGACCCGAGGTCAGCGAGCCGGAGAGTGATTTCGCGCGAGTTAATCGTGATCTGGTTGTCTTCTTTGTTCATAGTTATTACGTTTGCGTGACCAACCCGACGAACTCAGACAACCGCCGATGTGTCGTTACGAAGGCGGCGGCAATCTGATCGTCCTGCCGGCTATTATTCGGCTACTCGGCGGCTAACGAGTCTCAGCACTAATCCCTAAGTATTCGGGTATGGAACCTGCGAGGAACCGCTCCACCTTCATTCTCCCATCGCGCGATCGAGCGGTTTAGGTCGACCGGGCAATTTCTGTTTCTGTTGCCGGTGGTGGGAGAGGATAATGTTCTCAAGTCGTCGTCATTGCTAGAGAAGATGGCCACGGCGGCCCCGACTCGCTTGGCGCCGTGATCGAGGAGCTTTGGCGAGCGATTCCAGTTGAGAAGAGCGACCATAGGATGTTCGTCCGTGATCGGGCGACGCTGAAAGCATAGCGGTCATCGTTGCTATCGACTACGACTCGTAATCTAACAAAACGATAGCTTTACGCTATCTATGCCTCCTCCGGCTCGGCTGAATGGATCACCGGACTCGTCGGTCGCTTCAAACCCCGGCGCGCAGTTGCTGGCGACGTTGCCGTCTCAGAAATTCGAAAAATCATGCCGCCACGGCAGGAAGCAAAGATATTGGCGCTGCCGGCGGGCGAACCGCATAACGTTCCCGAACCAATTGACTGAACGCCGGCGCGAGCGACTTGATTTCACCACGTTGGAATTGTTTTTCGACGGCGCGAAGCTCTGCGGCGAGGGGCTCGTCGCCGAAGACCTCATGGATCCAGCGCGAAAAATCACCGCGTCGCGCATGGGCCTCGAGGGCCGGTTTAGGGACACGTTCCTGTAGTCTGACGAATTCTTTCAGTGTCCGCACGGGCGGGCCGAAACGCTGTCCGTTGCAGGTGAAGACGAATGCACGCTCCACGGGCATAGGGACGTCGACGTATTTCGTGCGGTGACGCACATGGGATGTAATTCGACGAGTGATCGTGAACCGCTTTGGCAGTGAGGTCGCGTCCCTCTGCGGCATGATCGCTGCCTCATCGATCTCCAAGCTCGCCAGCAATCTACTCCATTCGGGCTCTGCATTCTCGGCGCCAGAGAGCGCGGCGAGGGTTCTAATCTCATCGCGATTCGTGAATGGTGTCACGATGGTCGACTCGACCGCGCGCAGGAGATCCGGATGGAGTTGCGAAGGGCGATAAGTGACGAGGACGTAGGCCGCCAACTCAAAATCGACGCAGTCGACGAGGTTTGGGTGATGGAGGAAGTAATGCGCCTCGTCCACCACGATCCAGTGCGGCAAACCAACGCTACGGCGGAGCGAGGCCAGCATTGGCAAGAGATCGTGGACATAGTTTACTTTTTGCTCGTGGCTGAGGGATGAGAGGTCGAGCACAAGGCTTACGTCGGGATAGCGCAATGCCCGTGCGACTTCCTCCAAACGAGGAGGCTTTTCGGCCGCACGAAGAACAACAACGCCCGGAAGAGACTCGAACGTTCCGTAGTCACCTTCTGGGTCGATGACGCACAAACAGTATCCCTGCAGAATAAGCTGCTCGCAGAAGAGTCCCGTGATCCACGACTTCCCTGATCGCGGATCACCCGCGATCAAGATGTTCCTTCCGTGAATCGCCGTTTCCACAATCTCACCCGACTTCGTGTGGCCGAGGAGAATACGTCGAGTGTCGGCGCGATGCTGCGGCAGCTTCGTATTTGCACTGACCTCGCGGATATATCTGCCGACTGCGGCCGGGCCTGTTCCCGGAACAACATAATCGGCGATCTCGTGCAACTTTTTACTTCCCCAAGCCGCGGCTGCGCCGATCTCGCAGGCGTCGAGCATGGCGTGGTCGTTCTCAGCATCACCGATTCCGATGCAGTTATGCACCGAGAGCCGGAGTGTTTTGAGACTCTCGCGCAAGCCGGTCGCTTTGCTGATCCCCTGCGGCAAGACCATTACGCGGTTCCGATTAAAAAGAATGGTGAGCGGTAGTTCGAGCTTTCTAATCGAGGCCAGGATTTCCGGCGCCGAGGCCGCACTCGCTTCGATAATGCAATCGCCGAAATCGCAGACGACTTCCAGCCGGCAAAGCTCGTCCAGCAACGCCTGCGAAGGCCCTCGCGCGAGAGCACGCGTTCTCCCGCTAGGGAACGCGAGCACCGCTCCATTCTCTGCCACGATGGCATCGAACAATCCTTTCTCTGGTAAAACGCGTTCCAGGTCAGAAAGAATACGGCCCGTTACGAGGATCACTACGACTCCGCGCGACTTTGCTTCAACGATCGAGGCAAGAGCATCAGGATCTGCACGTCCGTTGGATGCGATCGTGCCATCGTAATCCAACGCAATAACACTTAGCTTCATTGCCGCGAATAAGGTTCCGGTCGGTTAGCAAAAAACGAACGCCTCAGCGATCGAAATCTCCCGCGGCTTCGGGTTGATAATGAACCCTGGTCACCTTCATCCGCCGCACACCTTGCGGCACCTTCCACTCGAATTCATCGCCGACGCGGTACCCGAGCATGCCCGCTCCGATGGGCGCGAGGACGGAGATTCTCTCTTCGTCAATATTCGCGTCTGGAGGAAATACGAGGGTGAAGGTGACGATCTCGTCGCTTTCGAGATCCACCATCTCTGCACGTGAATTCATCGTCACGACATCCTTCGGCACCTCGTGTGGGTCGACCACAACGGCGCGTTCCAACTCTTGCGTCAGAGCCAGCAAGTCACCACGTGAGCGTGAATTCGACGCATCGACTTCCGCCAGCAGGTCATCGAGACGCTGCTTATCCTGACTGGTAATGTGAATCGCGTTCCTCGTGGAATTCAAGGAAGGGGCGGGCTTGCATATCGTTGGCATCGGCGAAACTTACGTTTGTCCGAGCGCCGGACCATGACTTAAGATCGATCCAATTGATAGTTTTTGCCTAAGTGTATCGGCCTTCAGCAGATCCCCTCCTCTAGCAAAGGAGCCCGCTCCGTCGTAGCGGCAGGACCCGCATCAGGGGGCGTCAGCGCAATTAGTCAAACTCCGCATTGACTAACTCGCGATTGAGTCGATGAGTTTGTATGGCTCGGAGAAGCATCAAGCGTGTGTGTAATTCTGCCGGGTCATTCAACAGGAATAAACACCGCCGAGGAAAGCGGTAACGGTCAGGAAACACCGAGTGCGAATGTAACGCCGTGTGATTTTACCGCCGGCGTATGCCTGACCGTGGCGCTCAGATATATGGCAGCAGATCGAAGTATTCGTCGTCTTCATTCGATCCGCCCTCACCCTTGCCCAGCATTTCGACCGATTCGACAAACTCGATCCGTTCGATCCACTTCACCATCTTGTAGCCGAGCTGGTTTTCCACCCGCAGCCGCAGCGGCGCGCCATAGATGGCGGTCAAAGGCGCCCCATTCATGTCGAAGGCTAGCATGGCTTGCGGTTTCAGTGCGTTGGAGATGCTCTGGGTGTCGTAGTAGAGGCCGCCATACAGCGATTCGCCGTAGGAGTAGAATGCAAGTGCGCGTGCTTCCGGCTTCGGTTTGACGTGTGCGATAAGTTTTCGCAGAGAAAGGCCGCGCCACTCCGCAATCCCGGACCAGCCCTGGATGCAGTGATGCATTGTAATCGACTCCTCCGCTTCCATCGCTCGCATCTCCTCCAGCGACAGTTCCACTGGATTCTCCACGAGGCCGCCGACCTTCAATCGATAATCCCGGAAGCAGTCTGCCTCCATTCGCTTCCAGTCTTCACGCTCCGGCATCCGGCCATTTGGCCAAAAATGCGGGGAGACTTGCTCGCGGGTATAGGTCTGGCGCGGAACCAACCGGTCCAGCGTGACTAACCCGACCGGCTCCATGACGGCCCGTTGCGCGCGTTGCAGGACGCGCGGGAAATACCACGAGACATAATGCGCTGCGATCCATGAGATCACGACGATGGCGATCCCAATGAGTCCCAGCACCAATCCGGTCCATCGCATGTCATCCACTCCCAGCACGATGTGATTCATGTTTCGGCGCAAGCCCGTCATCGCGACCAACGCCACATGCACCGCGACGAATCCGGCGAAGCCGACCAGCAGCAGAAAGTGAATCGAGCGTGCGCACTGCCGCCCCCCAAAGAGCTTCGCATAACGCGGCCATCGGTTTACCAGCGCGGGTGACATCGCCATCCCCGTCATCATGGACAACGGCGCCATCACAAACACCGTCGCGAAATACGCAAGCTGCTGGAGCGCGTTGTATCCATAGAAGCCATTCGGCTCGGGAGGGAAATGGAAGTTCGCGTAATGCACGAAGTTGTTCCAAGCCTGCACGAAGACGTCTGTGGAAGTCGGCACGAGGCGCTGCCACTGGTGGTTCGTAAACAGAGCGCATACATAGAAGAGCCCGGTCAACACAAAGCCATAAACCATGATGAAGTGCCATGCGCGCGCCACGCCGACGGTGTGCCGGTAGCCCGGCGTCGCTACCGTCGGCGAGATGTAGCGGGCATCCTGTTTCGCCGTCCAAGCCTTGTCCTTCGGTATCTTGAGTGGGGTGAACCGCAGCCACTCGGTGCCCGGCGTGCAATGGTCGTTCAGATACAGTCGTGGATGATCCATCAAGATCGACAGCCCGCTCCGCATTAACATGAAGAGAAAAGCCATATTGAAGAAGTGCGCCCAGCGGATCCAGCCGGGAAACCCGCGCGGCGCGCTGACCGCGGCTCCGATCGACGCGGGTAACGGCGGAATATAGGGCAGACCAAATACTGCCGCCTGCACCCAGGCCGGAATTAACAGGCACATTAACAACCCGGCAAAAATAACCACCAGCGAAGGACGAATCCACACCCGCAAGCGCCGGTCTGGCGGGTATTGCACGGCGCGATGAGCATCATCAAACGGAATCATTGGATTTAGAGAAAAAGAAGTTTCGCCGCATCTAAGCCGCAAGGGCGACGTTCACGATGTTCTGTGCCTCTTCCAAGATGCGGTGCAGATGATCTCCCCCGCGAAAGCTTTCCGCGTAAATCTTGTAGATATTTTCCGTCCCAGAGGGACGCGCGGCGAACCATCCGTTCTCCGCCACCACTTTCAACCCCCCGATGGAAGCGCCGTTGCCCGCCGCGTGGGTTTGAATGCTCTGAATTTTTTCACCAGCGAGGTCGGTTGACCGGACTTCAGGCGCCGAGAGGTTAGCCAGCTTTTTCTTCTGTTCCGGAGTGGCCGGCGCTTCGATGCGGTCATAGACGGATTCGCCGAATTCGTCGGCCAGTTCGCGGTAAATCTCTCCAGGGTCGCGGCCCGTTCGTGCCGTGATTTCCGCTGCGAGCAGCGACGGAATGATTCCATCTTTGTCCGTCGTCCAAACGCCGCCGTCTAGCCGGACGAAAGTCGCACCTGCGCTTTCCTCTCCGCCGAAGCCTAACGAGCCGTCAAGCAAGCCATCGACGAACCACTTGAAGCCGACCGGAACTTCGTAAAGTTTTCGGCCGAGCTTCGCCGTGATCCGATCTATCATCTGACTGCTCACGATTGTTTTGCCGACCGCTGCTTCCTTGCGCCATTCCGGCCGGTTTTCAAAAAGGTAGGAGATGGCGATCGAGAGATAGTGGTTAGGCGGCAGCAGGCCGACGCTTTTGGTGACAATGCCATGCCGGTCATGATCGGTGTCGCAAGCGAAGGCGAGATCGAAGTTGTCCTTCATTTCAATCAATCGCTGCATCGCGTAAGGCGAGGATGGGTCCATACGAATCTGACCATCCCAATCAACGGTCATAAATCGGAAGGTGGGATCGACGGTGTTGTTCACGACTGTGAGATTCAATTTGTAGCGCTCAGCGATCGGTCCCCAGTAGTGCACTCCAGCACCGCCGAGAGGATCGACGCCCATGCGAATGCCCGCGCTGCGGATGACTTCCATGTCGACCACATTGACGAGATCAGCGACATACGCATTGAGGTAGTCGTGGCGGTGAGTCGTGGGGGCGCGAAGAGCGCTATCTAACGGAATCCGTCTTACGTTTTTCAGGCGAGTCTCGAGAAATATATTTGCCTTCGTCTCAATCCACAGGGTGACAGCGGTATCTGCGGGCCCGCCGTTCGGTGGGTTATACTTAAAACCGCCATCGTGCGGCGGGTTGTGCGAGGGCGTGATGACGATGCCATCGCCCAACCCTGTCTTCCGGCCGCGATTGTAGGTGAGAATCGCGTGAGAGATAACAGGGGTTGGTGTGTATTCGTCCTTTTGCGCGATCATTACCTCGACGCCATTGGCCGCTAGCACTTCCAAGGCACTGCCCACGGCCGGCACGGAAAGCGCATGCGTATCCATTCCGAGAAATAATGGGCCATCGATTTTCTGCTGCTTTCGATACAGGCAAATGGCCTGAGTGATGGCAATGATGTGCCATTCGTTGAAAGCCTTTTCGAAGGCCGACCCGCGATGACCGGAGGTTCCAAAGGCCACCCGTTGCTCGGGCACGGAAGGGTCAGGAATCTCCGTGTAGTATGCGGTGATGAGTCGCGGCACGTTGACCAGCATTCCTGGCTCCGCCGGTTTTCCCGCAAGTGGACTGATGTTCATTAGCCCAGGACAACTTCCACTTTGTGATTCGCGCCGTCGTCCGACAAAGGGATGCTTGCGTCGCTTATCTGCAACGCCGCGCCATCAAGCCGAATGCTTGAAACACCGCGGCTGACGCCACGTGGATTCTCAACCGAGATTTCGTAGTGAGCGGAGTGGTATTTGAATGTGATTTCGAACCCCGGCCATGACTTGGGAATGCAAGGATCGATGACCAGTGTTGCGCCCCTGAGATGAAAGCCGAGGATCGATTCGAGTCCGGCGCGATACATCCATCCTGCCGAACCGGTGTACCAAGTCCACCCACCGCGCCCGACATGAGACGGCTCCGCATAAACATCCGCGCAAGCGACGTAAGGCTCGACCTTGTAGCGATAGATATCAGCGCGCGTTAGTGCGTGATTGATCGGGTTCAAGATGGAAAACAGCTCACTGGCTTTGTCGCCATCGCCGAGCATCGCGAAGGCGATCACCGACCAGACGGCGGCATGAGTGTATTGGCCGCCATTCTCCCGGATGCCTGGCGGGTAGCGCTTGATGTATCCGGGGTCGAGCGGTGTCTGCGCAAACGGTGGCGTGAAGAGCTTCACCAGTTCGTCGTCGCGCGAGACGAGCTGTTCGTTCACCGCGGCCATCGCGCTGGCGGCGTGATTTGTCTCCGCCGCGCCGGAGATGACGGCCCATGATTGGGCGATCGAATCGATCCGGCACTCGGCGTCGCCGTGTGAACCCAGCGGTGTGCCGTCGTCGAAATAAGCGCGCCGATACCAGGCGCCGTCCCAGCCATCGCGCTCGAGGGCTTCGCCAATTTTGACGGCGTGCTCGCGCCAGTTTTCACTCAGCGTTTTCTCGCCGCGACGCTCGGCCAGCGGCGCAAACCGCGAGAGCGCCGCATGCAAAAACCAACCGAGCCAGATGCTCTCGCCTTTGCCGCCCACGCCGACGCGATTCATTCCGTCGTTCCAGTCGCCGGTGCCGATCAACGGCAGACCGTGCGTGCCGACGGCGAGACTGGTTTCGAGCGCGCGCGCGCAATGTTCGAAGAGCGTTCCCGTTTTGCCAGAAACGGTCGGCTGGAAGAACGCTTCGTGTTCGTCTGGTTTCAAAACCGCGCCGTCGAGGAACGGAATGAGTTCATCGAGCACGCCGGTGTCGCCGGTGACTTCGATGTATTGCGCGGTAACGAAGGGTAGCCAAAGCCGGTCGTCGGAGATGCGCGTGCGCACGCCCTGGCCTAACGGCGGCAGCCACCAGTGCTGGACGTCGCCTTCAACGAATTGCCGCGCTGCCGCGCGCAGGAGGTGCTCGCGCGTGATCTGCGGCCGCGCGACACTCAGCGCCATCACGTCCTGGAGTTGATCGCGGAAGCCGTAAGCGCCGCTCGCCTGGTAGAACGCAGCGCGGGCCCAGATTCGGCAGACAAGCGTTTGATACAGGAGCCAGCGATTCAGCAGCAGATCCATCGCGCGGTCGGGCGTCTTCACCTGCACAGCACCGAGGATTTCGTCCCAAAGGCCGGTCGCTTCCTTGAAGACAGCATCGAGATCAGCCGCGCGGTAACGTTTGATCAGCGCCAGCGCCTCTTCCTTGGTCGCGGTTTCGCCGAGGAAGAAAACGATCTCCACCGAGCTGTCGGACGCGAGTTCGATTTTTGTTTGCAGAGCGCCACAGGGGTCGAGACCGCCGCCGACGGTATTCGTTAGGCTGTTCGCGCCGGCGAGCGCGGCCGGGCGATCGAGGGTGCCGTTGCGGCCGAGAAATTCCCGGCGATCGCCGGTCCAGGATTGTTGGCGTCCAGCGAGATCGGCAAAGGCGACGCGCGTGCCGAAGGCGGCGCTCCAGTGATTCCGCGCGAACATGACGTTGGTCTCCGGATCGATCTCGGTCACGACGAATGGCGCGGTCGCGGCGCGCGAAGCGCCCAGCACCCATTCGACGTAAGCCGTCACCGAAAGCCGGCGCGGTCGGTCGGACTGGTTCCTGATCGTTAGGCGGGAAATTTTGATCGGATCGTGCACCGGCACGTACTGCAGGAGCTGGAGCGCGATGCCGTGCGAGTTATGCTCGTAACGGCTGTAGCCCTGACCGTGCCTAATGACATAGGGAAACGCTTCCTCGCGGATCGGCAGCGCGGTCGGCGTCCAGAGCATCCCGTCCTCGTCGCGAAGGTAGATCGCTTCGCCGGGGCGATCGGAGACGGGATCATTGGACCAGGGCGTGATTTGATTCTGCTGGCTGTTCTCCGCCCAAGTATAGTTGCTGCCTCCGACCGAGGTTTGAAAACCGAAGGACGGGTTGGCGATGACGTTGCTCCAGGGCGCGGGCGTCCATTGCCCGGCGCTGAGGACGGTCACATATTCGCGGCCATCTTTGGAGAAACCGCCGAGGCCGTTGAAGTATTCGAGCTCGGGCCGCGGGACTGATTGCGGCGCGTCCTTCGGAGCGAGACGGCGCTGCGATCTCGTCGTTAGGGCATCCGTTTCATCGAGGCGTTTTAGTTGTTCGAAGAGACTGCCGCGGCGGCTGAAGAGGACAGCGCGCGCGGCATTCTGGAGCAGGCTGCGCGCTTCGTCCGAGACGAGATTTGCGCGCAGAATAAAGACCGCTCCGCGCGTGGTCTCGGCTTCTCCAGAAGGACGACGCGCTTCGGCCGCGCGCGCCATCGCTTCCAGAGCGGTGCGCAAATCCTGCGCGTACGATTCCGGGTATTCATTCAGAATGACCAGGTCGACGGCCAGCCGTTTCATGCGCCAGTACTCATGCGCCTGGAGCAATTGCCTAACGATTTGGAGATCGTTGATGTCATCGATCCGGCAGAGCACGATCGGCAGGTCGCCGGAAATGCCGTAAGCCCAGAGCGTCGGTTGCGCGCCTTCGGCGCGGGCGAGCGAATCGGAGGAAGGACGGAGCGCCGGGCTCGAATAGATGACGTGGCTGGCGAGACGCTGGAACATCGTCGCTTCATCCTGCCCGATGCCGAGATGGAAGAGCTGCACCTGCGCCTG
>JBBSPM010000002.1:0-178487 GCA_038258815.1 Chthoniobacterales bacterium | reverse complement strand
CCCTTTAATGAGGTTGTGCCGCCGGTTGAGTCTTGTTTACTCGCCATGACAGGTCTCCCCGCTTACCCGAGCGTCACTTCCCGACATGTCGCCCACGCAGACCCCGCCGGTCCATTGCCCGATCCGCGACGGTTGGTCTGGATCGGACTCTGCGGCCTTCGCCCACTATCGAGAGACTCGGCTGCCGGGAGTATTTTTCGAGGCTCATCTTTGTGGTTCATCTGTATTGCGACCTGCCGGTTCGACTAAAGTGCCTGCTCTCCACCCCGCCTCACGGCGACGCAGTTGGCACCGTCTTCGGTGCTGAACCGTCTAATTGCACCGGCGTCCGTAACGAGGGGCTCTGACGGCCGATATCGAGTCTTTATCCGGCAGACACGCCCACAATTGGGATCGGTCGTGTGGTATGCTTTCGATAACAATTTGGATCTCAAAGCCGAGCTCGCGGAGGTCAAGGTCGAGGCAGGCGAGTGCGAAATTCCGGCTACTGTAGCAGAGGCCTTACGCCGCCACTTCATTTGGCTGCTCCGTGGGGTCAAGTCGGAGGACAAACCTCCAAGGCGAGATCTCTTCGGGGCAACGGTAATACTCTATGCCAAACCGATGGGCGGCAAGATGCTCGCGGGAAAGATGCCCCTCGAATTCTTCAAATACAAGAACCTGGCGACCATCGACGGCATTGTCGAGAACCTCATGAGGGTATGTGACGCACCTGAGGATCGCAGGAATGAACTTTTTGCCGATATTCTACGGGAGACCGCTGATCAGAAATAGGGCGAGGCCGAGAGGGAATCGTGCGCGGGGGGACGGGGTCGGCGGGGGGACGGGTTCAGTCTCGCTCCGCTTTCAGGCCCGCCTGAGCAAGATGCCAGCATTCACCTGATGACTTCCTCCAGGGATTCAATTGATTCTCCAATCCCGATGCTCGCCGGAAAATGCCGAGATTATGGAACCGACCCCAGACGCTGACCCCTGCGCGATGCCGATTACGGCCTGTGGAGCGCGGAGGTGGGTGCCACCGTGAACGGCTAGGCGGCGGCGGGACGGAAATGGGGCTGGGTGGCAGCCGATAGGCGTGATGCCGCCGCGCGCTGGCGCGGGCGGCGGCACCTTCCTGGAATGTTTCCCGCCTCTTTAAGGCAGTTCGGTGATGGTAACCTCGGCGACCTTGTTGCCATCATTGGCGCGGTCGAAATGATTCAATTGGCTGGCGGGAAAAATATTGAATCCATTCAGAATCAGGGAGCCAAATCCCGGGTGCCGGCGAATGACCGGGACGGTATCAGGATGGGTGCCGGTACCGGCGATCGCCTGCCCGAAAAAGGCGGTGTCAGAGGCGCTTTCCGTATTCACTTCGGTGCCGGCATCGTAGGCGTCTTTGTCCTTGATCTTGATCTTGATCGGACCGTGGCCGCCGTTGAAACGCCCGTTGACATCATAGAGGCGAATGGGGTGGGCGGAGTCGGTCCCGAAGAAGGCGTCGTTACTCGGGACGAGCATGACGATGAAGCTGAGGTACTGGCTTTTCGGGTCGGCGGGATTGACCGTAAAGGTCTTGACCAGGGTGGCGCTGGGGATGGTGGGACCGCCGATGCTGGCCTGCTGTGAGCCGCCGGAGTAGGCGGCGAAGATGGAGTATTGGCAGGGCTTGCTGGCATTATAAACCGAAGGATCGCCAGAGCAGACGTTCGGGGGACCGGAAAGGAGCGATGGAGCAGTGGTGTCTCCGGTGACGCCATCTTCGGCGATGTGCTGGATGCCGGAAGGAGCGGGCTGACCGACGGTGAAGGTTTGGAAGTTGCCATCGTGTAGACCGATCCACGGCCGCATGATCCAGAGGCCGTCTTCCTTGGCGGTATTTTGGATCGTGATTTGAATGGTAGCTGCCGTGATTTGCGCGGCACCGACGGTCGCCAAACCAAGGGTGAGAATAATGCGAGCGAGTTTTATGGTCATAAGAGCGGAGATGGTGATGTATCGGCGGTCGGCGAGTCAATGGCGAGAGCGACCGCGGTGACGTTTTTTTCCGAAGAGGAGCCGAGGTCAGCCGGTCGGCTCGACTGAAGGATAAGACGCCTGTTCTCTTCGGCCAGCTCCTGCGGCAACGCCAACTCCTTCACCTCTAATCCCTGCGATTTTGTCTTCTCGTAACCAGGCAAGGTAATCCGGCTGCACGCGCGCGTGCAGTGTGATAAGATCGCGCCAATCATGCCGCAGTTTTCTTATCGCGCGCGGAATGCGGAGGGCGCTGTGGTGGAGGGGACGTTGAATTGTCCCGATCGCTCGGTCGCCATTCGGCAGATCGAGCAACTGCATTATATCCCGATCAAGATCGAGACGGTGGGCGCCGATCCGCAGGTGGTGAAAGGCGCGATCGCCGGCGAGCCCGCGGCGGCGGCGACGCAGCGGCTGAAGATTCCGCATACGCAGTTGCTCATCTTTACGGAGCAGCTCGGGCATTTGCTGCAGGCCGGGATGACGCTGGATGAAGGGCTTTCGGTTTTGCGGAAGCGGCTGAAACATCCGCGCGTGCAACAGATGACGGCGTCGTTGCACCAAGCGCTGGTGGATGGGCGGAGCTTTTCGCAGGCGCTGCGCGATTTCCCGCGCATTTTCCCGGCGATCTATATCAACCTGATCGCGGCGGGTGAAGCGAGCGGTTCGCTGCCGGAAATTTTGAAGCGGTTGGTGGAGCATTTGATGCAGGCGAAGGACCTGCGCGATCGGGTGCAGCAGGCATTGATTTATCCGACATTTCTGGCGGTGGCGGGTGCAATTTTGATGACGATTTTCATCACTTTCATGGTGCCGCAGTTGACGAATTTTATGTCGCAGAACGGCGGGACGCTGCCGCTGCCGACGCGGATGCTGGTGAGCTTTAATCACCTGATCACAACCTGGTGGTGGCTCGGCGCCGCGCTCGCGGTCGCGGGTTTTGTCGGATTGCGGGCGTTTATCCGGACGGAGGAAGGACGAGTGGCGTGGGATCGCTTCCGGCTGCGGGCGCCGGGCTATGGACGAATCATTAAACACCGCTACTACGCACAATTTTCGCGCACGCTCGGGACGTTGATGGAGAACGGCGTGCCGCTGCTGCGCGCGCTCGATCTGGTGACGGAGATCGCGGGTAATCGCTATTTGGAGCGGAAACTGGGAGACGTGCGCAAGGCCGTGATCGATGGCGCGAACCTCTCCGTTGCGCTGAGCAAGCAGGACCTCTTCCCGGAATTGTTTACCGATATGATGGCGGTAGGCGAGCAAACCGGCCACTTCGCGCAGACGATGCAGACGATCGCGGATGTCTATGAACGCGAGCTTGATCGGACGGTGAAAATTATTTCCACGCTCATCCCGCCGGTCATCATTGTGTTCATCGCCGTTATCGTGGGCTTCGTTGTTTACAGCATCCTCTCGGCGGTGTTTGAGATGACGAGTGGTTTACAGGCCCGTCCGCACTGATTAAGGTCGCCCGCGATGTTCCTACGGTATTTTGCGATAATCGCTTTGCTTTTCGCGTTCGCGGGATCGTCCCGCGCGCAGGATGCAATGCATGAGGGCCTGCCGGATTTGCGCGATGCCAACGGCAGCCCGCTTCCCTTGCCGCACAGCGCCTGGCTCGATTTGCGCCAGGCGGCTGCGGAACATTCCACGCCGCAGCACACGCCCGGCTGGGTGGATTCCGTCAACCTCGTGCACGCTCCAGCACAGGCCGATGCTCCGGCCCGGACCGTTTTTCGGATTCGGGTGAGCCGCCCGCAGATCGCGCTGCAGGTTTTGCTCATGCGCGTGCTCTTCGACGATAAGCCGGATCACCAACCGACCATCACGATTTGGGATGAATCGGGGACGCAGGTGATGCAATCGAAACCCCTCGGCGCGGGCATTGACCTCGCGACTTCGGAAAGCGTGATGCTGCCGATGATCGGTGTCTCTTGCATCGACATCGAAGTAACCGGAGACGGCAGCACCGTGCGCGGCGCGTTTCTGGATTGGATGATGAGCCGCACCGTGGCGCATCCGATTACGGCCGAGGCACGGGATATCATGGCGGCGCCGTTCGAGGTCGCCGCGCCCTTGCATTCGCCCTCGAAAGACACGGAAACCTTCGGCACCGTGACCGCTAGTCTCGCGCCAGAAGTCATCCGCATTGGCGCCAGCGTCCAGACGGGTGCTGCCTTCCAGTTTGGTCTGGAGAGCCAACCGCTGCTGGCCTTGCTGAGCTTTGAAGTGACGAGCGCGTGGGTCGATTCACCGCCGGAAATTTACGTGAATGGACAGCCGCTTGGGCCCGTTTCGATGACGTTCCCCGATCTGGCCGATCCGGCCTATCGCGGCGAGACTGCGCGCCTGGTGAGCCCGATGCGCTTTCGCTACACCGGCTGGTTGCGCGCGCAGAAGTTAGTGCCGGCGCCCTATTTGAAGACGGGGACGAATGATGTGATTATTATCGGTGGGCCAGGGACGCCGGCCTCAGCGATTCGCGCCACCCAAATCCAACTAAAATATTTGTGGGATAAATCCGATTATCTGCTTGATCCAAAATGAAAACTTTCTCGCCTCCACGCCGAAATCAAAGCGGATTCACCCTGCTCGAGATCATGCTCGTGGTGGGCATTATCGTGATCATTCTGGGCGTGGCGGTGTCGAAACTCGGGAACACAACCGGCATCGCCAAAGACATGGCGGTGCGAGCGGATATCCAGACGATCTCCACGCAACTGCGTCTGTACGAGAGCGTAAACGGCTTCACTCCTACGACCGAACAGGGTTTGCAGGCTCTGGTGACGAAACCAAGCACGGAGCCGCAGCCATCGCGTTGGTATCAGCTCTTCAAAGAACTGCCGCAGGATCCTTGGAAGAGTAATTACATCTACATCTCTCCCGGACGGAAAAATCCGGCCAGCTACGATCTTTACTCGGCGGGCCAGGACCGCTTGCCCGATACGGCGGACGATAACTGGGGAAACTAGGGTAACGTCCGGGCAAAGGTCTGGGGAGCGCGCGCCTCCAGGCGTGCTGGTCTTCGCATTCTGCGAAGACGAACTTTTCGAGATCGCTTAGACACCGAAGGCGGCCCACTCAAGGGAAGCCTGTTTCGGCAGAATGCCTCAACCAGCACGCCTGGAGGCGTGCGTTCCCGAGAACAGCGCGCGCAAATCGTTTCGACCTTGCTAAGCGTACTACGCTTTTTACGGCGACTGAGCACCGTCGCTCCAGCGCGCGCTCTCCTGGCTCGGCACGGGTCGACCGAAATTCCCCTAACGAGCGCTACTCGTCCTTCTCCGCAGCCTCTGACTTCTGCTGGAGCTGGGCGTCGGGGACGCTATTGGGATTGCGCTGAATCACCCCTCTGACCCGCGGCGGCGGCGTGGGCAACGTGGGAATGATTCCTGGTCTCGGAGCACCGGGATTATACTGCGGCACGGGTGGAACCACGGACGTCGCCTGCTGAATCTGCGGAATTTGCGGTTGCGCCTGGATTGGCATCGGCGGCGCGGAATTCGCCACTCCTTGCGAGAGCAGCGCTTGGTTAAAGGTGAGCGTGGCCGTCTGGCCATCTTTGGTGATCGTCACTTTGGTTTCACCGATGCGGTCGGACCAATCGATGTTTGTAATGCTGTAACCGTCCACCGGTCCCTTCGTCGTGACGTAAACCTTCAGGTTTTTGTCCGTCGTGGAAGCGATCGTAACCAAACCGCCATCTGCTGTGCGGGCGGCATTCGCGATGAAGAGGTCTTTCGCGAAATTCGGCGTTGCCGCTGGAATCGCGACCGCGCTGGCGACAGCAAACGGCGACTTGTTCATCATCGCTTCGTAGCGCGCAAAGGCGGGGGCTTTTGGCAGATCATCCGCCGCGAAAACGCGGAGGATGCCGGCCGTCACGAACGCCACGACGAGCGCAAAGGCGAGAAGATATGCTTTCATAGGGCTCCTTATTTCGGCGCGAACCAGCGCCCGATCTTAAATTTACCACGCATCATCGTCGGATCAGCCGAATCGATCGCGAGATTGACGCTCTCGAAGACGACGAACGATTCCGGCTTTTGCACTTCGTAGAGAAAGTGAACGAGCGGCGGCCAGGGGCTCTTCGTTTCCACGGCCGCGAAGACCGCTTGGTAGTTGGGATTGGATTCCCCGGAACCGATCGACGGATTTTCGAGCAGGACCTTATGCTTCGAAGCGACCTGCTTCACTTGATCGAGCAGCGACGACGCTTCCTGCGGGCTTTGCAGGGTCGGCTGATTTTTCTTCAACCACTCGGCGCGCTTTTCCCACATCGGCTTCTCCTGGAGGAAAACGGTCTGCTGCGTGCGCATGGCCCGGCGCTCCGCCAGCTCCGTCCGGGTGCGGGTCAGCATGCCGAGAAGGGAATTCCACAGGTAAAGGTTGATGAGAAGGAACAGCGCCCCGGCGATGATGATCGAGAGGACGCGTTCGCGCGGATTCATGCGCAGGAACCAGGCGGGCATGATCATCTCGGTTTTCCCTCCAGGCGGAATTGCGCGTGATTATTCGGAAGAATGCGCGGCGCTGCCATCTCGAATTGAAAGGTCTGAAGGCCGGGATTCGTTTTCACTTTGTCGGCAAATTGATAGGCCAGCGCGGGCGTGCTCGCTTCGCCATCCACGGAAAGCTGACGCGCGGATTGTTGGTAAGTTGTGATCTGCACATCAGGCGAGGGCAGACTCTCGAAAAGGTGAAGCAGAATCTCGATCGGGTAATAACTCGGATCGATCGCGGGCGAGAGCGCTTTCCATTTCGTCTCCGTCTGCCGGATGAAGGCGACGCCCGGTTCATCCTTGGCGATGCGACGTTCGAGCCGCCCAGATTCAAAACGCAGTACCATGACGAAGATCGCGAACAGCAGCAGCACCGCTGCGTAAACGGCGCCGGCCCAGATCAGCCGCTTCTTCCATTCCGTCAGGCGAGTCAGTTCCGCGCGACGCTGCCGCCAGGCGTCGGGCAACAGATTCAGCTTCGTGGTCGCGGGCGGCGTTTCGACCCCGATCAAATCCGCGCGGCTAACGAACATTCCCTGCACCACATCGCGCAGCTCGAAGAGGCTCTCGTCCAGCAACACCGTCGGGAAAGACGTATCGATGCCCTGCAATTCCGCGCTCAACGCGAGCTGCGGCAGATCGCGTTGCAACTGCGACGCATCCGCGCCGTCGAGGGAACGCGTGAAGCCGAGCTTCCCCTCCTCGCTGATCGCGCAGACGAGCGCTTCGCCTTCCGGATAAATGAAAAACGCGCGCCCGGCCGCGGCGTGGGTAGCGGCGCGTTGCGCGGCATAAACCGTGACCTGGCTCGGGATGATTCCGCGCGAAAGTAGCGGCTGCACCAGCTCGGAGAGCTTCTCGTTATGCACCGCCACCGCCGAGACGACACTCCCCTCCTCCGTTTGATTAATGATCTCGAAATCGGTCGTCACTTCCTCCGTGGAATAAGGCAGCGCCTTCTCGATTTGGATCCGCACCATGGCATCGAAATCCGCTTCCTCCACCACGGGCAAACGCAAGCGCTGCGCCAGAATGGAACTCGCGGGTAGGCCGAGGATCAGGTTTTGCGTCCCATTCAAAAGCGGGATGGTTTCCTCGATCGTCGTGAAAGCCTGCACATCCCAACTGGGAGTGTTGCCGTTCGTGCCCGCGGGCGCAGTCCGCACCACGCTCCATCCGTGCGCGGTCGGCAGCAGATAAACCGGAGACGAATCTGTTTTATTCGTCTTCACATCTCTTTCCAGGTGATCAATTGAGGGATGGCTCCGGATTTTCGCACTACCATTTGCACTACGCGCGTGACCTTGCCGGAACGCCCGGTGCTGACAATGCGCACCACCTGATCCTTGAAGGTCACGAGCGGAGCAAGCTGTTTAAACTGTTCCGTCGAAAAGCCAAGTGCCGCGCGCACATCTTCCAGACTCTTGAGGGGGGCATCGTCTTCCGTGCCGTCGATGCCGTCCTGTCCCGCGCGCAGGGCGAGAAATTGCTCCACCGCCGGTTCGGTCATGCCGGGAAGCGAGAGGAGCAGATCGCGCGGCGCCCAGGCCAGGTCGACGGGGCCGGTACTGTTTAAGGTGAGGCCGGCATCCCAATCCGGCTGCGCACAAAAATCGGCCCAGCCGCGGATTTGCTTCACGTCCTCGATCCGCACGAGGAGCGTGTTGGCAGGACGATAATCGCCATCGATTTCCGCGCCATTGAGGCGGACAAGATTATCGGGGTCCACCCAATCGAGCAGGGTGTCGATCATGTGGTCGCGGTCGTTAAGTTCCACGCCTTTGGTCTCCAGATATTTTCGGAGCAATTCGAGGCGGTCGGGATTCTCGCCGGCCAGGACCCAGTTCAAATTCAACCGTCCACCTTCGCCGGTAATGCGAGCTTCGTAGGTTTGCGTGCGACTGACACCGCCACGCAGGACCGACGCCCCGGAGTTCACCGCGGGATGGAGCGCGATCTCGCTTCCCGAGCTGGCCATTGCTTCCGCCTCCAGCACCCGCGTGGCCTCGCCGTTGATGGCGAGCCGGGAATTAATGTCGAGAGCCCAGGCAATGACCATGGCCGCGAGAACGAAAAGCGCCCAGAGCGCCAGCATAAGCGCGGCGCCGGATTCGTTAGGCCGAGGTGGTTTGCGAGACATGGATTAGAGCGGTGTTCGAGCGAGCGCGATGATGGTTTCCCACGGCACCGGATTATCCGGACGTCCGATGATCAGCTTGACCAATCGCGGGAGGGTAATCGTATCGGTCCATTTTTCGACCCAGACGTTCAAGCGCGGATCGAAGTAGCGAATCTGGATGCTCTGGACATCGGTCAGAAGCGGAATCCAGCTCTCGTCGGATTCGCTCTTCTTGTTCGGATCGTAAGCCTGACGCGCGAGGCCGAGCTCCAGTTTATCGCTCGACTTCGCCACCGGGCGGAGACGCAGACTGACGCGATATTCGCCCGAGGCGTAGCGCGTGAGGAGTCCGGGACCCGCGCTGCAGATCCAGGTGATTTCGTCGCGCGAGCGGTCGTTGAGCTTCAACGGTTCTCCCGTCAGCGCGCCCGCGCCGGAGGGCAGGCTGGTCCATTCCGCGGTGAGGAGCCGAACGAATCCCGCGTATTGCTCATCCGCCAGGTTCGTCTCCGATGAGATGCGCAGGGCGGTAAGGTTGGTGGAGACGAAGCGGTAAATGGCGAGCGACATGAGCCCGAGAATCGCCACCGCGAGCATGATCTCGAGGAGCGTGAAAGCTACGCGGCGCGCGCGTTTAACCGGCTCGGTAAACATAAAATTCCACCTGGCGTGACTGCGCGACTCCGCCGCGGGCCCACTGCGCGGTGAGCGTGACCCGGCTGAGTCCGTTCAACTCGGTGCCCTGTTCGCTTTTCAAGCCCGCCGGGACACTTTTCTGTTTCACTTTCACTTCGCCGTAACCCGTATCGTATTTGATCTCGCGCGTTTCTTCCGGTGCGCCGGGGGTGGCTTGCACCTCGGCCATGCGGTTCGAGAGGATTTGGCGAACGCGATCCTCTTGTGTGCTGAGGACGCTGGCGTTCATGCAATTCTCGACCGAGCGACCAAGTGCGAGCACGCCCACGACGAAGATCGTGACGCCGATGAGCACCTCGTAGAGGGCGAAGCCGAGTCGTGGAGCCGGCAGCTATTTAGTCTCATACTTCGAGAGGGTTCCGCGCGCGGTCAGGCTGGCGTAACTCGCCGTCCACGATCCATCCACGCCTTTGTAGGAAACGACCGCCGGCTCGCATGTGCCGGAGGGCCAGAAGACCCACTCGGCCGGCGGATCATCGATTAATGCAGCCGGCAATGTGAGCAGAAAAGCATCGCCTTTCTGCAGAGGAAACTGTGCGGTCGGCACCTTCGGGTCTTCGCCTTTTATGTGGCCCTCCGGTCGCAGGATCAGATGGTCTTTCTGCCAGACGATCAAATACGCACGCCGATCCGCCACGCTGCGCTCCTGCGCGAGGCGGACGAATTTGTTCAGGTCATCGAAAGATCGGCGCAGACGGCGATCGGACATGACGCCCTGCATGCTCGGCACCGCGATGAGCAGCATCAAAATCATGATGAAGATCGCGATAACGATCTCTACCAAAGTGAAAGCGTGGCGGTTACGCCGCATAGGTGAAAAGTAATGCTCGCGTCTCAAATCACAACAGGGCCGCGAGACGCGGTCGCTTGTCGTCTGTTGGCCGTGTGCAACCAGCCGCTAAAAAAACGCAAGCGAACGACAGCAGCAGCGCACCGGGTAGGTTAACGTTTTCCGGTGAAGCAAGGAACGGCTACAGTATCAGCAAGCCATTTTCCTCCTGCGCGTGTGACCAGCATTCCCAAACCACAGAGCAAAACCCGTCCGTCCGGCAAAGGATGGCGGCGGGCCCTGCAGGTTCTCCTTTTCATCGCGATGGCATCGGTGGTGGGAATTATTATCTGGCAGGGCGTGACGGCGGAGGGGAATCCCGATCCTCTGCGCCCGCGCTCTAATCCGGCCTCGGCCTTTCTTGATATCGGCGTTTTGGTTTTCCGAGAGGGCCTGGAATGCATCCTCGTCCTGGCGGCGATCACCGCCAGCATGGTGGGCGCGAAGGCGCAGCATCGCCGGCCGGTGGCGGTCGGGGCTGGAATCGCGTTCGTCGCGAGTCTGATCACCTGGTTTATCGCAGTCCGCATCATGGGAGAACTGAGCGATAGCGTGCCTGCGCTCGATCTCCAGGCGGCGACGGGTCTGCTCGCGATCGTGGTCTTGCTCGTGATCATGAACTGGTTCTTCCACAAGATTTACTGGGGCGGCTGGATCAAGGCGCACAATCGGCGTCGGAAAACGCTCTTGGCGGAGGCGAGCGCGGTCGCGATCTCACAGCAGCGTCTTTATTGGGGATTCATCCTGCTCGGCTTCACTTCGCTTTATCGCGAGGGCTTCGAGGTCGTGCTTTTTTTGCAAAGCTACAACCTGCGACTCGGCGGCGGTGTGGTGCTGAAAGGCGCGCTGCTCGGTCTCGTTTTATCGGGCTTCGTCGCCATCCTCACTTTCGCGCTGCAGCGTCGTCTGCCTTATCGAAAAATGCTGGTTACAACGGGCGTGCTTCTCGGCGTGGTGCTGCTGGTGATGGTGGGCGAGCAAGCGCAGGAAATGCAGCTCGCGAAATGGATTTCGACCACGCCGATTCCGATGTTGGAAAAAATAATCCCCGGCTGGATGGGCCTCTGGTTTGCCATCTTCCCGAACGTGGAAAGCCTGCTTGCGCAAGCGTTCGCCGCCATTCTGGTGGTCGGTTCCTACTACGGCGCGAGCCTGCTGCATAAGTCTCACACCGAAGTCGATGCCGCGCTTCCGGACGCGCTCGAAACCGAAGGCGTGAAGGCAATTGAGCCGATGCGCTGAAGCACGGATGGAGCGCTCCGCTGTTCCTTTTCCGCCCCAGCAAGAGCAACGCTAAACTGGCCGCACCGCAGGCACGGTTATAGCTTCCTCAGCGGAGGGATGAACGGGGAAATTGTCGACGCATTGCTAATCGGGATGTTGCAAAGCGCGGATGGAGTCTCAGACCTGCTGTTCGTCGCGGGCAAGCCGCCCCTGGTGGAAACTCACGGCCGCCTGAAGGAGTTTTCCATCGACCTTCCGGGCGGCGTCGCGACTCCTCTTCTGATCGAGCAAGTCTCCAATCTGATCATCGACGGCAACAAACGCTTGATCTCCGACTTGGAAAGCTCGGGCTCGTGCGACTGCAGCTACGCCATCGATGGGTTGGCGCGGCTCCGGGTGAATATTTACCGCCAAAGCGGCACGATCGGAATCGTGATGCGGAAATTGCAGTCGAACATCCCGACTTTTGAGGACCTGAAGCTGCCGCCGGTCTTCCACGAAATCATCAAGGAAAACAACGGCATCATCCTCGTCACCGGCGGCACCGGCAGCGGCAAGACCAGCACGCTGGCCGCGATGTTGCACGAACTGAATCGGACGAAGGAAATTCACATCCTCACGCTGGAAGATCCGATCGAGTTTTCGCATAAGCATCAACTCGCCGCCATGAGCCAGCGCGAACTCGGGAAAGACTTCTTCAATTTTGCCGACGGCCTGCGCGCGGCTCTGCGCCAGGCGCCGAAGGTGATTCTGGTCGGCGAAATTCGCGACCGCGAAACGATGGAGATCGCGATGACGGCAGCGGAAACCGGCCATGTCGTCTATAGCACGCTGCACACGATCAATGCCGGCCAGACCGTGAACCGCATCCTCGGCATGTTCAGCCGCGAAGAGGAAGCGCAGATGCGGCAGCGGATCGCGCAGACGCTGCGCTACGTCGTCAGTCAACGGCTCGTGACCAAAGTCGGTGGCGGACGTCTCATGGTGAGCGAGATCATGGGCAACAGCATGCGCACGCGGGAAACGATTCTCTACGGCGAAACGGAAGGAAAATCTTTCCAGGAAATCATCGAAGCCGGTTCCACCTTGGGCTGGCACTCGTTCGACCAATCACTCTTAAGGGCCTACGAGGCCGGCCTCGTCACGGAAGAAATGGCGCAGCTCTATTGCTCCAATAAGGGCAAATTCCGGCGCGATATCGAGGCGCTCAAGAATCTCCGCGGCGCCGTAAATTTGGATGCACCTTCCGGTTTAAAACTGGACGAGGTCCCAATCATTCGCCCGTCCCCGATCCCAGCCGCCGTGCCCCAGCCAGCCGCGAATTGATCTCACGTTGCGCCTCTGCGCTCGTCAGGATTTATCCACGCTGTATTTCCCGGGGCCGACGAAAAGCAGGCCAACGAGCATTACCGCGAGTTCCACCGCGGCCAGATTGGCCCGCAAAGTCCCCACGCCACTCAGCACGCCTAACAAGTGGACGAAGGTAATCGTGAGCACGAGAAGCACGCCCGGCCGAAAGAAGAGCCCGAAAATCATCAACGCACCGCCCGCAGAGCCCATCAGCGCGCCGAGAAATCCCCAGATTTGGTAGTGGTTGTGCAAACCGAGATGGCGAATCCCCGCGCCGAAGCTGGCCCAGGCCCGCGGCCCGTGCAGCAGCACCGGACCGGTGAGAATAATGAACAGCACGCCGAGGCCCAGGCGCATAATGAGCAGGCCGGTCTCGCGATATTTTGCCAAAAACTGCATCCGCATTCGCGGAGGCTGAATCGATCAGGAACAGATTGCAAATGAAAGGCGCGCACCGTTAGGTGCCGGCATGAGTGGGATTACCAAGGCGGTGCTGCTGGCGGCGGGGCGCGGCACACGCATGCGCGAGCTGACCAGCGAAATCCCGAAACCGATGCTGCAAGTCCGCGGCAAGCCGATCCTGCAACACATCATTGAGGGACTACGCGGCGCGGGCGTAAACAACTTCCTGATCATCGTCGGCTGGCACGCCGAGGTGGTGCGCGATTTCTTCGGCGACGGCTCCGCGCTGGAAGTGCGGATCGACTACGAGACGCAAGTGCAGCAGGACGGAACGGGCAAAGTGGTGGAATTGGCGCGGACGTTTTGCGGCCACGAGCCGTTCGTCCTCAGCTACGGCGATATCCTGATCGAGGCCGACAATTACCAGCGACTGGCGTCTCCAGCAGCCGACACCGAGGCGATCGTCAGCGTGAAGAATAATCAGGACGTAAGCAAAGGCGGCGCCGTCTTTGTGAACGAGCGCTTCGAGATGACCGACCTGCGCGAGAAGCCTCAACCCGGCGAACCGACCAGCCCTTGGTACAACGCCGGCGTTTACGCATTTCGCGCCAGCATTTTCGATTTCATCAGTCGCCTGGAACGCTCCCCGCGCGGGGAATTTGAATTAACCGACGCCATCCGCGCTCTCGCACAATCCGGCCGGAAGGTGCAGGCGTTGGAACTCGTTGGCGACTGGGCAGATGTGCGGGATCCGGAAATTCTCGCGCAACTAAATAGTTAGCCCTATGAGAATGATTCATGAAGTCATTCCCCCGCTTCGCCCGCTGGGCCGCGCTCGCACTGTGGCCCGCACTTTGTCAGGGCGCGCCACCGTCCGAGGATAGTGGCGGTAAGCAAATCCCCGCGCTGCTGAAGCCTTGGGAAGGATGGGCGACGTGGGCCGATGAAACTCGCTCGTGCCCGACGCCGTATTCGGATGCGAGCACGCACCTGTGTTTTTGGCCGTCGCGCTTCGAGCTTCAGGCAGAGCCGAGCGGCGGGAAGTTCAACCTCGTCGTCACCGTTTTTAACGAAACATGGGTGGCGTTGCCGGGTGATCGCGAGGTGTGGCCGCTCGAGGTGCGCGCGAACGGCGCGCCCGTGGCCGTGTTGGAGCATGCAGAGAATCCCGCGGTGCGGCTCGCGGCGGGAACGGTCAAACTGGAAGGCGTTTATCATTGGCGCGACGTGCCGCAGCGCCTGCGAGTTCCACTCGAAATTGGCCTGCTCACTTTGGTCATCGACGGCAAACCGGTGGAAGCACCGGTCTGGGATGCGGACGGATTTCTCTGGCTGAAACGCGACGGCTCCGCGGAAGAAGCGGACAAGAATTTCCTCGCGGTGAAAGTTTACTCCGCGCTCGAGGACGGCATCCCGCTTTGGCTGCGCACGGAAATCGAGCTGACTGTTTCCGGCAAAAGTCGCGAGGAAGACCTCGGGACCATTTTGCCGGAGGGTTGGAAGCTGACGGCAGTCGACAGCCAAATCCCAGTCGCAATCGACGAGGCCGGCCGGATGAAAGCACAGGTGCGAGCGGGCAAATGGACGGTGCGGGTCGACGCGTTTCGTTTGGATAATCCGAACGAGTTTGGTTATCCGACGGGCGCGAAGGCAGCGGTCGAGGAACAACTCGTCGCCTTCCGCGCGCGGCCGGATTTCCGCATCGTCGAGGTCACAGGCGCACAATCAATTGACGTCTCGCAGACAACATTCCCGGACCAGTGGCGTGAGCTGCCGGTGTATCGCTGGGAAACCGCGACGCCCTTTCGCATCGCAGAGCGGATGCGCGGTATGGGAGATCAAAAACCGGCCGGCCTAACGATCGCTCGTGAACTCTGGCTCGATGAAAACGGGCGCGGGCTCACTTTTCGAGATCACATCTCCGGCGCCATGCAGCAGATCTGGCGGCTGGACGCCGCCGCGGGACAGGACCTCGGTTCCGTGCGGAGCGGCGCGCAAGGCCAACTCATCACGCGCAATCCACAGAACGACGCACCCGGAGTCGAAATCCGGACCCGCAATCTCAACCTCGAAGCGACTGGCCGCATGGCACGCGCCCGGGAACTCCCCGCCACGGGATGGCGTTCCGATGCCGATGCGCTCCAAGTCACGCTCAACCTCCCGCCCGGCTGGCGGCTCTTTGCGCTCTTCGGTGCCGATTGGGTGCATGGCGACTGGTTAACCGCGTGGACGTTGCTTGATCTTTTCCTGCTCCTGATTTTTTCGCTCGCGGTTTTTCGACTCTGGGGCCTCCGCGCCGCACTGCTCGCTTTTCTCGCCTTTGGCCTCGCGTATCACGAGCCCGGCGCACCGCGTTATCTCTGGCTGGTTCTACTCGTCCCGCTCGCGCTGCAACGTGTGGTCCCGGAAGGTCGGGGGCGACGCCTGCTTCTCGTCGGCAAATGGGTCGCAATCGCGCTTCTCCTGCTCGCACTCGTGCCTTTCGTCGCACGGCAAGTGCAACACGCGTTGTATCCGCAACTGGAGATGGCGGCTTGGGATTTTATGCCCACCGGTGCGCTCGGCGGTGGAGACGCTGGCGTGGCCCCGCCACAGGCGGTCGCGACAGTTTACAAAGAAGGGAGTGCGGATGCTCCAGCGGAGAACGAGTCATCGATAGCGAGTGTGATTCCGACGCGATCGTTGAAGAAGGCCAGCTCCAAAGACAACCTTCTCTACGATGCGAAAGCCCGTATCCAGACCGGACCCGGAGTGCCCGAATGGAAATGGCGCGAGGTGAGTTTCGGCTGGAACGGTCCCGTCTCAGCGGCGCAGCAGGTGAAGCCCGTTCTCATTTCGCTCACCCTCGAACGCGTCCTCACCGGCCTGCGCGTTTTGCTGCTCTTGACCCTGGCGGCCGTCCTGCTCGGCGCGCGGCAATTCGGCGGGGCGATCTTCCGCGCGAGCGGGAAAACGGCGGCGCTCTTCGCGTTCTTCTGCACGATCGTGAACGTCTCGGCGCAGAATTCGATTCCGGATCAAGCGACGCTGGAACAGCTCCGCGCGCGTCTGTTGGAAACCTCCGACGCCTACCCAAACGCCGCCGACATCCCGTCCGCCTCGCTGGCCCTGAGCGAGCGCAAGCTGACGCTCGACGCCGAGATCCACACCGCGCTTCGCACGGCCGTGCCGTTGCCGGGACGCTTGCCCGCGTGGTCGCCCATCACCGTCCTCGTTGATGACAAGCCCGAGGCCGCCCTGCGCCGCGCGGACGGCTACCTCTGGGTCGTGCTCGAGGCGGGAGTGCATCGCGTACACGTCGAGGGTTCGCTCGCGAACGTGACCGAATGGGAGTGGACGTTTCTACTCCGGCCGCGGCAGGTAAAAATCGATGCTCCCGGTTGGAGTTTCAGCGGAGTAAAACCGGACGGCGTCCCGGAAGCACAGGTCTTCTTCACGCTCAAGCAAAAGGCCGCGCCTGGCGCCGCGACCTTCGATCATCAGGACGTGCAAACGATCGCCGTGATCGATCGCAATCTCGAACTCGGCCTCATCTGGCAGGTCCACACGACCGTGACGCGACTTTCGCCGGCGGGCAAAGCCATCGAGCTGCGTATCCCGTTATTGCCGGGCGAAAACGTCCTCTCGGCCAATGCGGTCGTTCGAGAAGGTTTCATCGAAGTGCGGCTCGGCGCGCAGGAAGAATCCTTTACTTGGGAGAGCGGCCTGGCCGTCGTCCCCGCGCTCAAACTCGCCGCGCGCGCCGAGGATTCGTGGGTCGAACGCTGGCATCTCGTCGCGTCGCCGGTCTGGAACGTTACTATCAACGGTCTTGCTCCCGTCTTCGAGCCCAGCAATGCGGACCTCGTCCCCGTTTGGCAACCATGGCCCGGCGAAAGCGTGGACCTTGCGATCAGCCGTCCCGAGGCCGTGGCCGGCGCGACCGTCACCGTGAACCGCGGCGCGCACGAAATCACTCTCGGCAAACGCCAGCGCACATCGACGCTGGATCTCTCTTTGCGCTGCAGTTTGGGCGAAGATTTCCTCGTCGAATTGCCGGCGGAAGCCGAAGTCACCGCGCTCGCCCACAACGGAAAAGCCATTCCCGTGCGCAAGGACGCCAACAAGCTCATCATTCCCGTCCGTCCCGGCGAGCAGACGATAAATATCGGTTGGAAAACGAATGTCGCGCTCGGTGTGCGAGCGCAGGCCGGTGAAGTGCGCTTGCCGGTGGAAAGCGCGAATGTGCAAACCGTGATTAACGTTCCCAACGATCGCTGGGTGCTCTGGGCCTACGGACCGCAACGCGGTCCCGCAGTGCGCTTCTGGGGCATCCTCATCTGCTCGCTTCTCGCCGCCGTGGCGCTCGGCCGCATTGGGCGTTCACCGCTGCGCACCATCGCGTGGATGCTGCTCGCCATCGGCCTCACTCAGGTGCCGTTACCCGCCGCGCTTGCCGTGGTCGGTTGGCTCTTCCTCATCGAATGGCGGGGCGGCGATGCGCCCCAGCAGCTCGGACGTTGGAGCTACAACCTCCTGCAGGTTTTCCTCATCCTTCTCACTGCCACGGCCTTGGGTATTCTGCTCGTCGCGGTTGGCGAAGGCCTGCTGGGCAATCCCGAGATGTTCATTGCTGGCAACGGCTCCAGTCGAGAGATGCTGCGTTGGTTTGAAGCCCGGAGCGAGAATCTGCTCCCCCAGCCCGGCTGCTACTCCATCTCCATTTGGTGGTACCGTTTCTTCATGCTGGCGTGGGCGCTGTGGCTCGCGGCTTCTCTCATCCACTGGCTCCGCCGCGGCTGGCAGGCTTTCAGTAGCGGCGGCTGCTTCCGTCCCAGACCCAAAAAGGCATCGGCGCCGCCGCCGCTTCCCCAAGCCGCCCCGCCAGCCGCGTAGCCCTGATCGGGACGTTCTGGAAAGCTTCGGAGCCTCAACGGCTAGGGAGCATCCTCGGGCGCTTCGAAATCAGCCTCGCCTTCGTCCTCGATTTCATGCCGCCAGGCTTTCGAGATCCAAGGGCGAATGAAGCCATAAAGCAGATAGCCGATGAAGAGCACCGCCGGCATCCATTCGTAGAACATGGCCGTTAGGCTCAAGACCACGATGATGATCAGAAAACGCGGAATCGATCGCGTGGAGCGCCAATTCAATCCCTTGAAACTTGGATAGCTGAAGCGGCTGAACATCATGAACGAAAGGAACAGCATCAGCGGCGGTAGCACCCATTTCCACCGCCCGAGATCGTGGTCTTTTTCGCCGAGCCACCAAAGCATGAAGAGTGTGATCGACGCGATTACCCCAGCGGCCGCCGGGATGGGGAAACCCTTGAAGTTCTTGTCGGGTCCAGCGGGATGCGGCAGAGCGGCGATACAGTTGAACCGTGCCAGACGCATGGTTCCACAAAGCAGATAGACAAACGCCACGATCCAGCCGGCGCGCGGGAAGTCGACCAGCACGATACGGTAAACCATCAACGCGGGTGCGACCCCGAATGAAACGGTGTCGGCTAACGAATCAAATTCGCGTCCGAACGCGCTGTCCTGCCCGCCCAGCCGTGCCAGGCGGCCGTCGAGCAGATCGAAAATGCACGCGCCGAGAATGTACCAAATGGCCCGGTGAAAGAGCATCGCGGCGGCGTCTGGCTCCGTCGCCTGCAGGAGCGCGCCCTGGACGATCTTGAGCGTGGCGGCGAACCCGCAAAACAGGTTTCCCGCCGTCATCAAATTCGGCAGGAGATAGATTTTTGGCGATGGATCGCTCATTCTGGCAATCGTGCGATGACCGTCGCGCCACCTGAGACGCGGTCGCCTATTTTTACCACCACCGTCGCGTCGAGCGGCAGGTAAACTTCCGTGCGGGAACCGAAACGGATCATTCCGAAGCGTTCGCCTTTCTTTAGTTCATCGCCCACCTGCGACCAGCCTACAATGCGACGCGCGATCGCGCCTGTGAGTTGTTTCACCACCAAGGTGGCGCGCGGATTCTGAAACGCCCACGTCACAGATTCGTTCTTGCCCGAGCAATCGGGACTGCGCGCATCCAGACACAGTCCCTCGCGATGCTCGCGGTAAGTGACGCGGCCTTCGATCGGAGCGCGATTGGTGTGAACGTCGAAGACGGAAAGGAAAATGCCCACGCGTTTCATCTTCGCCTTCACCACCTCGGTTTCCTCGATCTCGACGATGTCCGCGACCACACCGTCCGCGGCCGCGACCACCGCATCTGGTTCCGGCGGGGTAACGCGTTCGGGATCACGGAAAAACGCAAACGTGTAAGCGATGAGCAACAGAAAAATCACCGGCAGCCAGCGCCAGAGAAAAAAGGAGCCGAGCGCGAGAACGACGAGAATCAGGAAAATCCAGCGGCCCTCGTAAAGTGTCTGCCAGCGCATGATTGGCCGATAGATTCGAGGCCGCAGCCGAAGGGGTCAAGCTCAGGCTGAAACAACTATTCCTGCTTTGAACCATGATCGACAGCTCGGCCACTACATCTTGAGAGGGTCCTGGGATTCGGCCACTACATGATGGGCCCGGAAGGGCCTTTTTACTTCAAGAAACCGATTGTTCCCGGCGCTCTCCACGCCTATGTTTCCGCAGTTTATGCTAGCCGACGATACGCCTCTTCCCGACGACGAAAATTCCGCCAGCCAAAAGCGCCAGACCGACGCCACCGGAATTAGTCAAAGCCAGAAATACGACGCGGCTCAGATTGATAAGTTGGAGGGCTTGGAGGCCGTTCGGAAACGGCCCGGGATGTACATCGGCGATCCCGATGAACGCGGTCTCCACCATTGCGTCTTCGAGGTGCTTGACAACTCAATCGACGAACACTTAGCGGGCTATTGCACCAAGATCGAGGTCGTCGTGCATGTCGACGGCTCTGTTTCCGTTCGTGATAACGGCCGCGGTATTCCCGTGGACATGCATCCGAAGTTCAAGATGCCAGCGGTCGAACTCGTGCTCACGAATCTGCATGCGGGCGGTAAATTCGGCCAGGGCGCTTACAAGTATTCCGGCGGTCTGCACGGCGTCGGCGCCAAGTGCGTCAATGCGCTCTCCGACTGGTTCAAGGTCGAGGTCTCGCGCGATGGCAAGGTTTACCACATGGGTTTCGAGCGCGGGAAAACCACTCAGCCGCTCGAAGTCATCGGCGAGCTGAAGAACAAAAAACAGACCGGCACGCTGATCACGTTTTTCCCTGATCCGACGATCTTCACGATCACGACGGAGTTCAAATTCGAGCGTCTCGCATACCGTTTGCGCGAACTGGCGTTCCTCAATCCCGGTCTCGAAATCACACTCGCCGATGAGCGCGGTGACACCACGAAGAAAGAGACGTTTTTCTACAAACACGGCATCGAGGAATTCGTCCGCCAGCTCGGCGCGAACAAAACCGTCATCCATCCGAAACCGGTCATCCTGACTCGGCAACGCGACGAAGTCTTTGTCGATGTCGTGATGCAGTATAACGACAGCTACAACGACCAGATTCTCTGCTTCGCGAACTCGATTCCGAATCCGGACGGCGGCACCCACCTGACTGGTTTCCGCAGCGCGCTCACGAAAGCGGTCAATCAGTACGCGAAGGCGAACAGCCTCGTGAAAGACAAGGACCCGGCGATTTCCGGTGACGACGTGCGCGAAGGATTGACCTGCGTGCTCAGCATCAAATTGCCGAACCCGCGCTTCGAATCGCAGACCAAGGTCAAACTCGTGAACACGGAGATCGACGGCATCGTGAACTCGGTTGTCTACGAAGGATTGATGACGTTCTTCGATCAGAACCCACCGATCGCGAAGAAGATTTTCGAGAAGGTGCTCACGGCGGCTCGTGCGCGCGAAGCGGCGCGTAAAGCTCGTGAGACGATTCGCAAAGGCGCTCTCACCGGCGGCGGCTTGCCCGGAAAATTAGCCGACTGCTCGGAGCGCGATCCCGATCTGACCGAACTCTACATCGTCGAGGGTGATTCCGCCGGCGGCTCCGCCAAACAGGGACGCGATCGTCGTTACCAGGCGATCCTTCCAATCCGCGGGAAGCTGATCAACGTCGAGAAAGCCCGCCTCGATCAGGCGCTCAAAAACACCGAAATTCAATCCATGATCACCGCCATCGGCACCGGCATCGGCAAGCCGAAGGAAGAAGGCACGGAGAAAAACGGCAAAGCCGAAGAAGGCACCTTCGACATCAAGAAACTGCGCTACGGCCGCATCATCATCATGACTGACGCCGACGTGGACGGCTCGCATATCCGGGTTCTGCTCCTCACCTTCTTCTACCGGCAAATGACTGAGCTGGTTCGCGCCGGAAAGATCTACATCGCCCAACCGCCACTTTACCAAATCAAGCGCAAGAAGCGCGAGGAATACGTGGACGACGATATCCAGTTGAACCGCATTCTGATCTCGTTAGGCGCGGAAGACGTGCGTCTGAAAAATCTGGCCGACGACAGGGAACTGAGCGCCGCGCAACTGAAAGACGTTCTCGAATCGCTCGAGAAGTTGGCCAAGCTGAGCGAGTCCGTCCGTCGCCACGGTGGCGATTTCGAAACTTTCCTCACCGAGCGCGATGAAAAAACCGGCAAGCTCCCGGCCTACCTCGTGAAAGTGCGCGACGGCAACGAAGAGTCGGTCCGCTACTTCCACGACGAACGCGAAGTGCGTTCCTTCCACGAAGAGAACCTCGATCTCAATCTTTTCGACGACGATATCGATCAAGAGCTGCTGCCGATAACGAATGCACCTGTTACGCCGAAGCCGGGCGCCCAACGTCGCCGCGCCAAGAAAGTGGAGTTGCACGAAGCGGCTACAATTCAAAAGCTGATCAGCGAACTCGCGCGTCGCGGCCTGAAAGTGGATCACTACGCCACGGCGGATAAACCGATCTTCGAATTGATCGAAGGCGACGGCGAAAAAGCCACCATTCATCCCCTCTTTTCGATTCCCGAGATCCACCAAAAAATCGTCGAGATCGGCCGCCGCGGCGTGCAGATCAAACGTTTCAAAGGCCTCGGTGAAATGAACGCGAAGGAACTCTTCAACACCACGATGGACCCAGAGAAGCGTAAGCTGCTTCGAGTCAATCTGACCGACGATAACGCGGTGGAAGCCGACCAAATGTTCACCCGCCTGATGGGCGATGTGGTCGAACCGCGCCGGCAGTATATCGAGGACAACGCGCTCAACGTGCGCAATCTCGACGTTTAGGAGAACTCAGATGACGGGAATCAAATTTCTAGTGAATGGCAAAGGCGAGAGGACAGCAGTCCAAATTGATCTGAAGAAGCATGGCCGCTTCTGGGAAGATTTCTGCGATGCACTCGTCGCGAACGAGCGGGCGCAGGAGCCGACGGAGAGCTTGGAAGTGGTGCGCCGGAAGTTGGTAAAAGCTGGCAAGCTGCGTGAATAGCTATGGCGTCAGACTCGCTCGCTCTGCTCGTAAAGAGCTTGAACGACTGCCATCTGCTGTGGCCAAACGTGTCTTTCAACACCTCGAAAAACTGGCGGACAATCCTCGCCCGGCAGGGTGTCAAAAGTTGGA
Organism: Chthoniobacterales bacterium; assembly: GCA_038258815.1. Taxonomy (GTDB): domain Bacteria; phylum Verrucomicrobiota; class Verrucomicrobiia; order Chthoniobacterales; family UBA10450; genus JACCTI01. The sequence continues at coordinate 155,851 of JBBSPM010000002.1, read as the reverse complement.
AGCTGAAGACAATTTGTGGCGAATCCGGGTGGGCGATTACCGGGTCGTCTATTTCATCGACCACGCCGCCAAGACCGTTCTGGTCCGCCGTGTCCGCCATCGCCGCGATCTTTACCGCTGAATCTAGTAATGTATAACCCGAACGAAAAAATAGAGCCCATCAACGTCGCCGAAGAAGTGTCGAGGTCGTTCCTCGATTACTCGATGTCGGTTATCATTTCGCGCGCGTTGCCGGATGCTCGCGATGGACTGAAACCTTCCCAACGTCGCATCCTTTTTGCGATGAACGACCTGTCGTTATACCCGACTCGGCAGCATCGGAAATGCGCCAAGATTTGCGGCGATACGAGCGGTAACTACCACCCGCACGGCGAGGCCGTGATTTATCCGACCCTCGTACACATGGCGCAGCCGTGGGCGATGCGAGAACGGCTGGTCGATGGACAGGGGAATTTCGGTTCGGTGGAAGGCGATCCGCCGGCGGCGATGCGGTACACCGAGGCGCGGATGACGCATCTCGGCGCTGCGCTCATGACCGACATGGACAAGGACACGGTCGACTTTGTTCCGAACTACGACGAGACGCGGACGGAGCCGAAAGTGTTCCCGGCGGCGTTCCCGAATCTGCTCGTGAACGGCGGCACCGGCATCGCGGTCGGCATGGCCACGAACATTCCGCCGCATAATCTCGGCGAAGTGATCGACGGCGTTTGCGCGCAGATCGACGACCCGGACATCGATCTCGACGGGCTGATGAAATATGTGAAGGGCCCGGATTTCCCGACCGGTTGCGCACTCCTCGGGTTGGCCGGAATTCGCCAATATCTCGAGACCGGCCGCGGCAGCATGAAGGTACGCGGCAAAGCGGGCGTGGAGGAATTGAAGGGCAATCGCGAGCAGATCGTGATCACGGAAATTCCCTACAACGTGAACCGCGCCACGCTGGTGGAAAAGATCGCGGCGCTCGTTAACGACAAAGTCTTAACCGATATCAGCGCGATCCGTGACGAGTCGGATGAGAACACGCGCGTCGTGATCGAGTTGAAGCGCGACGGCAATCCGAAGGTCGTCATCAACAATCTCTACAAGCACACCGCGATGGAGAGTTCGTTCTCCGCTTCGATGCTCGCGATCGATCACGGCCGGCCGAAGTTGCTCTCGCTGAAGGAAGCGAATACCGCCTTCATCGAGCATCGCCGGGAAGTCGTTCTCCGCCGGACGCGCTACGAATTGCGCAAAGCGGAAGATCGCGCGGAAACGCTGGAAGGTTATCTCATTGCGCTGGCGAATCTGGATGAGTTCATCCGCATCATTCGCGGATCGGCCAATCGCGACGAAGCGCGCGTGAAGTTGCTCGCCTTCGAGTTCACCCGGAAACAGGTCGAGCAAATCGGCATTCTCATTCGCGATGAAGCGCGACTCGTCGATGGCCGCTATGCCTTCAGCGAACATCAGGCGAATCAGATTCTCGATCTCCGCCTTTATCAGCTCACCGGCCTCGAGAGCGACAAGATCTCGAACGAATACACGGCACTGATCGAGACAATTAAAGACCTGCGCGACATTCTCGCGAAAGAGTCGCGCGTCTTCGAAATCGTCAAAAAAGAGCTGCGCGAAATTCGGGCAAAATATGCTGGCCCGCGCCTCACCCAGCTCGTCCCCGACGAGGGCGAGATCAACATGGAAGACCTGATCGCGAATGAAGGCTGCATCATCAGCATCACGCACGGCGGCTTCATCAAGCGCACCGCAGTCAGCGCCTTCCGCGCGCAACGCCGCGGCGGCAAAGGCGTGGTCGGCATGACGACGCGCGAGGGCGCGCGCGAAGAAGACGAAGGCGATTTCGTCGAGCATCTCTTCACGGCGACGACGCACGATTATCTCATGTTCTTCACTTCCTCGGGACGAGCATACGTGGAGAAGGTTTACGAAATTCCCGAGATGGGTCGCGCGGCGAAGGGTCGCTCCATTGCCAATCTGCTTGAGCTCCGCAGCGACGAGAAGATAGCCGCCACCATTCGTGTGCAGGCGCAGAAAACGGGCATCGCTCCGAACATCATCGACACGACTTGGGACGAGAACTTCCACATCGTTTTCGTGACCCGGACCGGAATCGTGAAAAAGTCGAATCTGTCCGATTACAGCAATGTCCGGAAGGGCGGCATCATCGCGATCAACATCGAAGAAGACGACTGCCTGATCGACGCCAAGCTGACCAACGGCGACAACGAAATCATCCTCATCACCGAGCAGGGCATGAGCCTGCGCTTCCACGAAGAGCAGTTGCGCGACCAGGGCCGCAATACCGTCGGCGTCTGGGGCATTCGCCCTGAAAAAGGCGACCTCATCGTCGGGATCGCATTGGTCGATGATCAATCGATGTTGCTCGTGGCCGGCGAAAACGGCATCGGCAAACGCACCGCGTTCGAAAACTACCGGAAGCAGAAGCGCGGCGGCAAAGGCATCATCACGATGAAGACCGGCGACAAGACCGGGAAAGTAATCGGCGCGCTCACGGTGACCGATACCGACGAGCTGATGCTCATCACTAACAAAGGCCAGATGGTCCGCACTCGCGTGAAAGAAATCCGCGAGACCGGCCGAAACGCGCAGGGCGTGAAACTGATGGACCTCCGCGGGACCGAGAAATTGCAGGACATCGCACGAGTCGTTAGCCAGGAAGAAGAATCCGAAGAGGAAACCGAGCCGACGGACGAGAACGCCTAAAAAGAAAGGGGCACGCCCGAAAGCGTGTCCCTTGCTGAATTGCAACCGGCCCGCTTTCGGGCCGGAATTGTCTCTCGCTAATTAATAAGAGGTCGAGGAGCGCGTGGTCGTCGTGGCTGCGCTTGGCTGAGTCACGACGGCTTCTTCACGGCGAGTCGTCGTCGTGGTGGTGGTCTCCGGCGTGCTGCAGGAACTGATCAGAAACGCGCAGAATGCCAAGGCGGGAACGAGGATAGTAAGTTTTTTCATAATTGGATTTGGTTGGTTACAAGTTGGATTCGGCGGAGCGTGACTCGCTAGCCGTATCCGACGCAAAGTTTTTACCATCAGGTCATTGGCGCTCTTCAGTCCGCCACCGAGCTGCGTAGTTTTTTTAGGACGGAGCGCTTCCGTTTTCCTTCCAGGATTCGACGTTTGAGAGAGCGCGGCTTCGGCGAGTTCTGGCGTCGGACTTTTTCGCGCCGCATCTTTTCCGCCGCCTTTCGTTTGCTTTCCAAAGCCTCGACCGCCTCGCGCAGGCGATTGCGCGCCAGCTTCCGATTCGTCGCCTGCGAACGCGAGTCCTGGACCGTGACGCTGAGACCCGAAGGCCGATGCCGCAGCGTCACCGCGGTCGAGACCTTGTTCACGTTCTGACCGCCGGGACCGCCCGAGCGAGCGAACGTCTCCTCCAAATCGGCTTCGCGCAGTTCCATCGCGAACTAGAGCGGAGGAATGTTATCGCGCCCGTGCCGCAGCACACGCGACATCCAGACGAGTTCGTTCAGGAATTTCGCGGCACGACCGACATACTTCTCGTCTTTGAGTTTTCCTGCGTCGTCGAAAGCATCCCGCACCCGGCTGAAATTCAGATCGGTAAACGTGACCGCCAGACCCAACTCCCGCGCCACTGTGGCCATCTGCTCGATCACGCGCGCGCCGCCGAACGGTCCGGCAGACACACCGCAAAACGCGACCGCTTTGTGAATATACTCCTCCAAACACATATCGAGAGCGTGCTTCAACAGGCCAGGATACCCGTGATTGTATTCCGGCACCACGATGGCGAGTCCATCGGCACGCGCCATCTTCTTCGCGAACTCCGGATCGGCCATCTCCTGCCCGGCGTCGTGCAGTGTCATCTTCAATTCCCGCACGTCGATCAAATCGGTCTCGATCTCCGGCCGTTTCTTCATTTCCGCGAGCAGAAAATTGGCGACATGCTCGCTCTGCCGGCCCTGCCGGGAAGTTCCAAGAATTAGAGGAAGATAGAGTGGCTTCTCGTTCATAAGCGGCGGTGTTCGTTAGTCTCTACCGATGGCCGGACTCGAACCGGCACGGGCCGTTAAGCCCAACGGATTTTAAGTCCGTTGCGTCTGCCATTTCGCCACATCGGCGGAGAGCGGATCATCTTACGCACGTCCGCGCGCAGACCAAATCATTTGCGAGGGACAGGGGGCAATGCACGCACGAAATCAGAGAAGCTGAAGGCCGTGGGCGACGAATGGCTCGAAGTCGGCCTGGTTGTTCGTCGCGAGCCGGGCGGCGGCGGCGATGGCGGTCCCTGCGATCATGGCGTCGATGCGGTATTTGCGGTTTCGTCCGATCGCATTGAAGAGACGCGCTGATTCGCTGGCCTCCCGTTCGCCAAACGGCACGACGCGGGAGAGGAAAGCGCGAGCGGTAGCCTCCTGGGCATCTGTGAGTGGCCCGCAAAGAAATTCGAACCACGCGGGCACGGGAGTGATAAGTGCTTCGCCGCCGCGAAACCAGTCCGACAATTCCTCGGCCTCCGATGTCGCTTGAGCGATTCCGCGAATGAGATAGTTGGTGTCGAGGCAGATCATTTGCCCCGCCAGTGTTTCCGATCTTCCCGAATTTCTGCCAGCCAGGCGTCGGCTCTGGCGGGATCAAGACCGCCGCCGCTCTCGTGCAGGCGACGCAGCATGGCGATCGGATCGGGCTTTTCGTCCTCGATCTGTTTTTCCGCTTGCTCCAAAGAGCGCCGGACGACTTCGGCTTGGGAGACTTTCCAAAAGTTGGCAAGGCGTTTGAGCCGGGAAGCCGTCCTTTCGTCCAGAGCGAAGGTGGTGCGATGAGTCATAGTCGCCATACCATCACGCATACCATTACTTGCCCGGCGATCAAGCCACAGCGCTATACCCGCCTCGATCCATGGCCATATCGAAAGCTAAAGAAGGTTCCAGCCGTGCGTAGAAATTATGCTGCGGACGATCTGGCGCCGGCGCTCCACGCTCACGACGCCTCGTTGCCGCTTCAATTCGACGCGAGGCACGGCAATGATCAGATCGCACTTGCAGAACGTTTGCCAGTCCAAGCCATCCGCTTGATCGAGCGCGACCTCATTCACGTGTGGCGGGCGCGCCGCACGACGGGACCAGCAGTCCAGCACCTCGACGAAATCTTTGCGCGCCGCGCGCTCCGGATGAGAAACGATCACGACCGGGTGGACGCCCCACCCCAGGTCGGCTTCAAAAATATCCCACGCATTCACGCGCGAGGATTCTTGCGGGCCACCCTCCGGAAAGACTTGAACGCCGCGCCCGCGACGACGGATTCTTGCTTGTCGTCGCGACCATAAACGAGGTCGACCTGGGCCTGCGTGAGCGGCGATGGAGTAAGGTACTCGGTATCTTGCGCCTGCATCCGACGAATGGCTTCGCGGACAGCTTCGCTCTGATTATTAAAACGCCCGGCCTTGACGAGACGAGCGACATAATCCTGCTGTTCCTGGGCAAGTGCGTAACCCATACCCGCAGCGTAAGCCAACTAATGGAGAAACGTCAACCCCCACGCAGACCAAATCATTTGCGAGGAATGAAGGCGCGAGCCAACCTGATTTTGCCTTTCCCGTCGCATGACCACTGCCAACAAAATCACCATCGTCCGGATTCTTCTGATCCCGGCTTTTGTGACCATGGCCATCTACTACGGGGAGAGTATGGAACGCGGCGAGCCGCTTGAGTGGCAACGTTTGGCGGCGATTTTGATTTTCCTGGTGGCGGCGGCCAGCGATGGGCTCGATGGCTACGTCGCCCGCCGTTATAATCAGCGCAGCACGCTCGGCGTCATCCTCGACCCGATCGCGGATAAGGGCCTGCTGCTGAGCGGCATCATCACCCTCAGCATTAGTAACTGGAGCCATATCAGCCCCGAATATGGGAAGTTTCCGGCGTGGTTCCCGGTGCTGGTGATCGCGCGGGATCTGGTCATCCTCGTGGGGTCTGTCGTGCTCCACCTGCTGAACGGCAAGGTCGTGGTGCGTCCACGCTGGACGGGGAAAGTGGCGACCTTTCTGCAAATGACCGCCATCGCGTGGGTCATGCTGCAACTGCACTTCCTGCCGCTCATTTATGTGGTGGTGGCAGCCGGCCTTTTCACCGCTGTCTCAGGCGTGATGTATGTTGTCGACGGGATGCGCCAACTCCAGGTCGAAGGCCACGCCAACGCGAAGCCCAATTGATCCGGCATCGGCCGTTTCCCCTACCCTCCTTTATGAGAAAGCAGAACGCAGAAAATTACGCGGGGAAGGTCGCGATTGTCGGCCGTCCTAACGTAGGGAAATCCGCGCTCTTCAATCGCCTCGCCGGCCGCACCATCGCGATCGTGCACGATCAACCCGGCATCACCCGCGATCGCCTCGCGGCTCCCTGTAATAAAGGCACGCGGCCCTTTCTGATTTGGGACACGGGCGGTATCGGCGGCGCCGGCGAGACGGAACTCACCGCCCAAGTCCGCACCGCAGCCGACGCGGCGATGCGGGAGAGCGAACTCATCCTTTTCGTCGTCGATGCGCAGCACGGCATGGCGCCCATCGATCAAGAACTCGCCACCATGTTGCGAAAATCGCGCACGCCCGTCGTGCTCGTGATCAATAAGATCGATCATCCAAATCACGAAGCGCTCGAGTCCGATTTCGCGCGTCTGAATTTCAAGCGACTCGTCCCCATCAGCGCAGCTCATGGCCGCGGGATCTCCGAGTTGCTCGAGACGATCGATGAGCTGCTCCCCAAATCAGAACTCAGCGATCAGAAATCAGAAATCAAAACTCCGGTCGCGCTCGCCATCATCGGCCGCCCGAACGCCGGCAAATCGTCCCTCATCAATTCCATCCTGCGCGATCAACGCACCATCGTGAGCGAAATCCCCGGCACCACGCGCGACGCCGTTGACATCGCCTACGAACGCGACGGCGAGGGATACGTCCTCATCGACACCGCCGGCATGCGCGCCCGGAGCAAGCATTCCACCTCCGTCGAGGTCTTCAGCGTCATGCGTGCGGAACGCACCATCCGGCGCGCGGATCTCTGCGTGTTGGTGATCGACGTCACGAGCGGCGTGACTTCGCAGGACAAGCGCATTGCTGGCTTGATCCAGGAGTCCCGCAAGCCGTCGCTCGTCGTCCTGAATAAGTGGGACCTCGTGAAACCGTCACGCGGCCACAAGGCAGCGATGCAGGAACTAGTGACAACCGCACGCGAGCAGTTGTTTTTCCTCGATTACGCACCCGTCCTCATCGCCTCCGCCGCTACCGGCGAAAACGTGGTGCAACTCTTCGACTTAATCGCGGAGGTCCGTCGCGCAGCCGGCGTCCGGATCGGCACCGGCGTGCTCAATCGCATGCTCCGCGCCGCTCTCGACGCAAATCCTCCACCCACCATTGGCACCAAACGCCTCAAGCTCTTCTACGCCGCGCAATCCAAAGGCGAAGAGGAACGCAACGTAATCGATCCGCCGAAATTCATCCTCTTCGTGAATCAACCGAAGCTCCTCAGTGACGGCTACGGTCGCTATCTGGAAGGACGCATCCGCAACGTGGAGCCGTATCCCGGTCTCCCCGTGCTCCTCACCTGCCGGGCGCGCGCACCGTCGGAGCGAGCAGGCGCGACTTGAGATTTTCGGGCAAGGTCGAATTGGTGATCCAGGCCGTGGCGGCGGGCGGATCGTTCCGCAACCAAAGTCGCGCGGACGTTTCCGTGGTCCGCCCGCGCAAGGTCTCGTCGCCGATGCTGGCAGCCCACTGCAACGCGGATTGCGGATTGTTCCTTCCTACCTGCTCCGCGAAGGCACTCACCGCCTGATCCCGCGATGGACTGTCCCCAAGGTTGCTCAGCCAATTCGCCGCTGCTCTCGGATCGTTCGCCGTCCAATTACCAATCAGGCCGCGAAAAATGCTTTCGCGCGTCTTGCCTTCCGGAAACGAAACCGCCCAGGCGGCCGCTCCTTGCGGGTCGTTCGTGGCCCAGCGGGTCGCGATCCCACTGACCGCTTTCGCATAGGCGTCGCCGGAGAGTTGCGTCACAGCCTGGGCGGCGGCCTGCGGATCGTTCGCCGCCATCCCGGACAAGATGCCAGGCAGAAGCCGGGCCCTCACGCTCGCATCCAGGCCTCGCGCCCAGGCAAGCGCGGCTTGCGGTTCGCTCTCGGCCCAATCGTTCGCGGCACTCGTGAGCACGTAGTCGCGCGCCTGATGGGCCAGCGCGAACTCGAGCGCCGCGCGCGGCTCGTCCCGGCTCCACATCCGCAGGACCGAGGAAAGCGATTCATCGCGAAGGCGGCCTTCGGGTAATTTTACCGCCCACTCGGCCGCGAAGTTCGCGTCGTACTCTGCCAGGCGATAGGACAGAGAACGGGCGATCTCGTTTTGCATTTCACCGCGCGGGAGGGCGGCCACGAATTCGCTCGCCGCTTTCGGTTCTTGATCTGCCCAACTGACCGTGATCGCTCGCAAAGCGTCCTGCTGATTCTTGCCCGCGGGCAAACCATTGGCCCACGCCAGTGAGGCCGTGGGGTCGGCCCGGGCCCAGGCCGAAGCGATGGAGGAGAAAATACCATTGCGTTCCGCCCCAGTTGGCAAGGCGGCAGCGGATTCGGCCGCGAGCTGGGGGCTGCTGCTGGCCCAGCGAGACCATACATTTCGCAGCGCGGCGGATCGTTCGCGGCCCGGCGGAAGATTACGTGCCCAGGAAAGCGCGGAGGTCACATCCTGGTTGGCCCAACTCGACGCGACCACGCGAATCGCGGTTTCGCGGTCCTGCCCGGGCGGCAAGCTCAGCGCCCGCTCGGCTGCGGTCGTAGGATCGGAGTCCGCCCACGTGGAAAAAAGCGACCAATAAGTATCCCGCACCGAGTCCTTGTTTGGCAGCGACTGCGCCAGGCCAAGCGCGGATTCCGGATTGGTTTCGGCCATCGCTCCGATGACATCGCGGAGCGCTTTGCTGCGTTGCGTTCCGGGCGGGAGTTGCAGAGCCCAGGCTTTGGCGGCGTCCGGGTCGTTCATCGTCCAGGATCTGACCGCGGCCCGGAGCATCGTCGATCGCTCTTCATTGCTACCGTGGCTCTGACTGCTGGCGATGGCGGCCTGTGGATCGGCTTCGGCCCAATTGGCGAACAGCGTTTCCAGAAGCATTTCCTTCTTGTTCTGCTTGGGGAGACCACGCACCGCGGCGATCACCGCCGGAAAATCGTTGGGCGCAATCGCGTTGCAAAGCTTGCTCAACTCTGAAATTCCGCCGCGCTCTTGGCTCCGATTAAGCGCGTTTTGGAGAGCTACCACGGTCTCGGCCACGCTAGCCGTGGCAGGCGTGTGCGCGCGCGGCGGAACGCGAGGATTCGGCGTCGCAACCATGGCGCGACCGCCGGGCGATGCATGCTCGGCAGGCGCAACCCAGGCCACAGAACTTGCAGGCGCCGCCTTGGACGGACCGAAGTAGCGTCCCATCGTGACACCACCCGCGAAGACAGCGAGCAGGAACGCCCCTGCCGCCAAATGGACAAATTTCACGCCTGAAAGCTAGTCAACGAGGTCTCGCAAGGGAAGACAGAACGGCAACGCGCATTAGTGGAATCGAGGATTCGCGCGCGAAAAGATCGCCTCCCCTGCTTTACAATCGAACATTCCATGCGCCCGTATGTCTCACGTTTTTCATGAAATCGACGCAGGAGATCACAGAAGAAGTAAAGCAGCTCGGACAATGGATTCCTGCTTTGCGCGAACAGGTCGGCCAGGTCGTGATCGGCCAGAAATATCTGGTCGATCGTCTCCTCCTCGGCCTGCTCGCGAATGGCCACATCCTGCTCGAAGGCGTGCCCGGGCTGGCGAAAACTTTGACCGTCAAGACGATAGCGAGCGCCATCCAAACTGGCTTCCAGCGTCTGCAATTCACACCCGATCTGCTCCCGGCCGATCTCATCGGCACGCTTATTTACAATCCACGCAGCGGTGAGTTTACGACCAAACTCGGCCCGCTCTTTTCCAACCTGATTCTCGCCGACGAAATCAACCGCGCGCCGGCCAAGGTGCAGAGCGCGCTCCTCGAGGCGATGCAGGAACGGCAGGTGACGATCGGCGACAAAACGTATCCGCTTCCCGATCCATTTCTGGTCCTGGCGACGCAGAATCCGCTCGAACAAGAAGGCACCTATCAACTGCCGGAAGCGCAGCTCGATCGCTTTATGCTGAAACTGAATGTCGGCTACCCGCTGAAAGCCGAAGAGCGCCGCATCCTCGATTTGATGGCCACCTCGGCGCCCAACCTCACGGTCGATGCCGTCGTGGATCCGAAGCAAATCGTCGCCGCGCGCGACGTGGTGAACCACATCTACATCGACGACCGGGTGAAGGATTACATCGTCGACGTGGTCTGGGCGACGCGCGAACCCGCTTCCTACAATTTGCAGCTCGAAGGTTTGATCCGCTACGGCGCTTCCCCGCGCGCCACCATCTATCTCGCCCTCGCCGCGCGTGCCCACGCTTTCCTGAATGGCCGCGGCTACGTCACCCCGCAGGACGTGAAAAGCATCGGCCACGACGTGCTCCGTCATCGCATCATCGTTAGTTACGAAGCGGAGGCGGAGACGATTTCGAGCGAGACGATTATCGAACGAATCTTCGCCGGCTTGCCTGTGCCGTGATTAATGAGATTCCGCGCCATTGGCGCTTTCCACACTTACAACGAGCAGCGGATTGATCCGCTCACCGAAATGATCTTTTTCGTGGTAAATATAGAGAACCCCTGGCCGCGGCAGCCAAATGAAGTCGGGATGCGGGACATCAAGCGTTCGCCCATCCGCAAGGTGGACTTGGAAGGCCACGAACGGGACCTTCCCCACCAGACCTCTGAGTTCTTCCAGCACGCGTTTATTCTCGACTCCCAACTCATCAAAGACAAGTGAACGAAGCGCAGCAAACTCCAGCGGAGATCCTCAACAAAATCCGCGAACTGGAGATCAAAACAAAGGGCCTCGTGCAGACCACCTTCGCGGGTGATTACCATAGCGTCTTCAAAGGACGCGGGATGAATTTCGACGAGGTCCGCGAATACCAGCCGGGCGATGAAATCCGCGCCATCGATTGGAACGTGACCGCGCGCACGGGCACCGCCTATATCAAAAAGTTCACCGAGGAACGCGAGCTCACCGTGTTGTTAGTCGTGGACGTGAGCGCTTCCGGAAATTTTGGCAGCAACGCGCAATCGAAACGCGAACTGGCCGCGGAAGTCGCCGCGCTGCTCGCCTTTAGCGCGATCCGGAATAACGACAAGGTGGGACTGCTCCTCTTCACGGACGCGGTCGAACTCTACATCCCAGCGAAAAAGGGTCGCTCGCATGCGCTGCGTTTGATCCGCGAGATCTTGTTCTTCGAACCGCAAGGCCGCGGGACCGACGCCGCGCTGGCCCTACGTTACCTTAACAAAGTCGTCACGCGTCGCAGCGTCGTCTTTTTCGTCTCCGATTTCCAAACCGGAGACTTTTCGCGCGAACTTGCTGTCACCGGAAGGCGTCACGATTTCATCGCCGTGCATGTGCACGACGAACGCGAGCAGCTTTTGCCTGACGTCGGCATCATCACACTGGAGGACGCGGAAACCGGCGAGCAAATCGAGATCAACACCGGCGATCGCGGAATGCGGAGCCACTTCGCGGAGTTGGCGCAGGCGAGAGGCGCGGAGCTGAAGCGCACCCTGACCCGCAATCACATCGACACCATTTCTCTCCAGACCGGACAAGATTATCTCCCCGGCCTGCGGACCTTTTTTAAGAACCGCGAGCGGCGCCTGGCGGTGCGGTGAGAATGACGAAATCCGAATGACGAAGCCCGAAACAATGACCAATGACGAAGCCCGAAGTGAGACCTCGCTTCGTCATTCGGATTTCGTCATCCGGCCGTCGCAGCCGGTGCTTTGGCGGAGTCGGCTTGATTCGGGCTTCGTCATTCGAGCTTCGTCCTTTCCCTTCCTCCTCGCTCAAGAGCTGCACGACATCTCGCCGCCGGTGGACTATTCGCTGTTGCCGCTGTGGGTCATTTGGGCGGCCGCGTTTGTGGGCCTCTCGTTGATCGGACTGTGCGTGTGGCTTTTTCTGCGTTGGAAGCGACGGCCCAAACCTGAAATCTCGCCGCGCACTCGCGCGCTGGAGTTATTGGACCGCGCCCGGGACGAAATCGCGAAGCTCAATCCCTATCAATTCAGCATTCGCGTGTCGGATATTTTGCGCCGCTACGTCACCGAGCAATATCACCTGCCGGTCACGCGGCAGACTTCCGTCGAATTTCTCGAGACGCTGACGCAGGCGTCGCCGTTCTCCGAGGACGATCGCTCGTTGCTCGGCGATTTCTTGAACCGTTGCGATCTGATCAAATTCGCGCGCTACGACGCGACCACAGCCGACAGCGAGTTGCTGCTGGAAGAAGCGACGCGCTTTGTGAGGGGAGGCCAGCTTGAACCTGTCTGACTGGTGGCCGCGCGATGAGGCGCTCACCTTCGCCAATCCGTGGCTACTCCTTCTGCTGCTCGCGCTCCCGCTTCTCGCTTACCTCCTCGGGAAGCGGGGACCTGCCGCCGCCTTGGTTTTTTCTTCCACGGCCATCTTTCGCGGACTGGGAAAATCGAGTGCAGCGCGGGCGGGGAAAATCCTGCGCGCACTTCTCTTCCTCAGTCTTGCCATTTTGACGGTCGCCATGGCGCGTCCGCGTCTCGGTAAAAGCCTCACCCAGATCGAAGCCAGCGGCATCGATATCATGATCGTGCTCGACGTCTCGGGCTCGATGCTGATCAAGGATTTCACCATCGGCGGCGATCAGGCGACCCGCGTGGATGCGATCCGCGAGGTCACGCGCAAGTTTATCGAGGGCCGGCCTAACGACCGGATCGGCATCATCGCTTTCGGCGGCCGGCCCTACGTCGTCAGTCCGATGACGCTGGATCACGACTGGCTGCTGAAGAATCTCGATCGCGTGCGCATTGGCCTGGTCGAAGACGGCACCGCGATCGGTTCGGCCGCCGCCGCCGCGGCCAATCGGCTGAACGATAAGAAATCGAAGAGCCACGCCATCGTGCTTTTGACGGATGGCGAAAACAACGCCGGTAAAGTTCCGCCTGCCACCGCGGCGGAAGCGATCAAGGCGCTCAAGATTCACTTCTACGCCATCGGTGCCGGGATTAACGGGATCGCGCCCGCGCCTATCGGCGATCGTCGCGGAGGATTCCTGACCGATCTCTCCGGCAATCTGGTCTATCAAAACCAGCCGGTTCATTTTAACGAAGCCGGGCTGAAAGAGATGGCGCAAATCGCGGATGGAAAATTCTATCGCGCCACGGATACGCGCTCGCTCGAACAGATTTTTGCCGACATCGACAAGCTGGAGAAATCGACCGTGACGATGAAGAAATTCCAGCAGTATCGGGATCTCTTCCCGGCCTGCTTGATGGCCGGTTGCGGACTCTTGATGGTGCAGGTTCTGCTCGCGCAAACGATCTGGAGGAAATTGCCGTGAGGTGGCCCAACTTTCCAAGTTGGGAAATGCTGAAACGGCAAGTTGGAAACTTGCGCCACCTATGAGTTTCGGAGCAATCCACTGGCTGTGGGCGCTGCTGGTTATTCCAGCGCTCGGACTTCTCTTCATGCGCGCAGAGCAGCGAAGCGCCGCGCGGCTGAAGGATTTCGTCGCGCCCAAACTGTTGCCGACACTCGGCGCCACGGTGAATCATTTCCGCCGCACTTTGCGCTTCGTGTTGCTGCTGCTCGGCTTGGCGCTCGCCATCGTCGCTCTGGCGAAGCCGCGTTACGGATACGATTACGAAGAGGTGAAACGGAAGGGTCTCGATCTCCTGCTCGCGATCGATACTTCGCGCAGCATGCTGGCGAATGATGTGCCGCCCAACCGACTGCAAAGCGTTAAACTCAGCGCCCAGGATTTGATTTCGGAATTGCGCGGTGATCGCGTGGGCGTGATCGCGTTTGCGGGCCGCGCGTTTTTGCAGGCGCCGCTCACGATTGATTACGACGCCGCGGTGACCGCGCTGACCGAACTCGATACCGAAATCATTCCGGAAGGTGGGACGAATATTTCGGAAGCGATCTCGCTGGCGGTGAAAACGTTTGGCAAATCGGCCATCGGCAATCGGGCGCTCATCATTTTCACCGATGGCGAAGAGCTGCAAGGCGAGGCGAGCAAGATGGCGAAGGAGGCTTCGGACGCGGGCGTTCGCATTTTCACGATCGGAATCGGGACGCCGGAAGGCTCGCTCATTCCCCTGCCCGGTCAGGGCGGCGGAACGGCTTTCGTGAAGGACAGCAACGGGCAGGTCGTGAAATCGAAGCTGGATGAGGCGCGTTTGCGCGAGATCGCGCAGGCGACAGGCGGGACTTTTCTCCCGCTCGGAAATGGTCCGGCCACGATGCGGAAACTTTACGATGATGGACTCTCGAAACTGCAAGCAGGCGAGATCGACACCAAAATGTCGCGGCGGCCGATCGAGCGCTATCAGTGGCCGCTGGGTGCGGCGCTTCTCGCGCTCGCGGCGTCCATGCTGGTAAGCGAACGGAAACGGAAGCGCGCTGTAGCGGCGGTCTATGACCGCCGAAAGAGCGTCGTAGGGGACGGCGGTCATAGACCGTCGCTACAGGGGGCGCTCACTGCGCTCATGATTTTGGCGACGATCGGAAGCGCTCAGGCGGCGTCGCCGGGTTTGGAGGCTTATCGCAACGACGAATACGGCAAGGCGTTCGAGCAATTTCAGCAGACGCTGAAGCAAAACCCTGACACGCGCGCGACCGACAAAATCCAGTTCGATGCCGGCGCCGCGGCTTACAAAATGAAGGATTACGGGAAGGCCCTGGAATCGTTCAGTCAGGCGCTGCTTTCACCCAATCCGGCCTTGCAGAGCCGCAGCTATTACAACCTCGGCAACACGCTCTATCAGCGCGGCGAAGCACAGGAGAAGCCTGAAGAAAAAATGAAGGATTGGACCAACGCGCTCCAACATTACGACCAGACGTTGAAGATCGAGCCGAACGACAAAGACGCGAAAGAGAATCGCGCCTTCGTCGAACAGAAGATCGAGGAGTTGAAAAAACAGCAGGAACAACAGCCGTCTCCAACGCCGAGCCCGTCTCCGTCCCCTCCGCCGAATCAGAAGGACAAGAAGGATCAGAAAAAGGAAAACAAAGATCAGCAGAAACAGGATGACGGAGGCAAAGGCGAGCAGGACAAGGAGAGTAAGGACAAATCGGAGCAGGGGGAAAACTCCGGGAATAAGGACGAGCAAAACCAAGGCGAAAACCCGACGCCCACCCCATCACCGCAGGAACAGGGCGGCTCTCCGAGTCCGACTCCGGGCGAATCGCCCAACCCAGACGCAAGCCCTTCGCCTTCGCCGGGTGAGGGAGGCTCCCCTTCGCCGACTCCGGGCGAAAATGGGCAAGGCCCCTCCCCTTCTCCATCACCAGGCGAAGGCGAGAACCAAAATGGTGAAGGCAGCTCGCCCACACCGGGCGCGACTCCGCTCGGCACTCCGGACAAGAATTTGCAGGGCGATGTAAAGGGCGCGGATGGGGAGAAACCGGAACAAATGCCTGAAGGTCAGGCGGAAGCGGAAGCGCCGCCCGAGGGCGAGATGAGCCCGCAACAGGCGGAGCGCCTTCTGCAATCGATGAAAGACGAAGAAGCCCGCGTGCAACTGGATGAACGTAGAAAGGTGCGTCGTGTCTATAAGGATTGGTAGGGGCGCGCGGTTGAAGCGGCTGCGCCTTTGGTTAATGGAGTTAGGGATGTCTCGTTCACGCACTCGAATCGCATTTTTGTTTCTGGCGTTGTTCGTCTGCGCCGGGGTGCGCCCTGCCTGCGCGGCGGAGCCGACCGTGACTGCGGTTTTGAGCAACTCGCAGACCTCCGTGGGACAGCCAGTGGAGCTGCAAATCCAAGTCACTGGCGCGTCCAATCCCAAGCCGCCCAGCCAGCTCGAGGTGGATGGCCTCGAGTTTCAATCCACGGGAACGTCGCGGCAGTATCAGATGCAAAATTTCGACATCAGCTACAGCTTCACTTTCACCTACATGGTGACGCCCTTGCGCGCAGGGCGGTTCACGATTCCTCCACAGGTCGTGGAAGTAGGCGGGAAGCAACTCAGCACTCCCGAGTTGACCTTGGATGCCGAGGGCAGCTCGGGGCGATCGCAGAGCCAGGGCCGCGGCAGCAGCACGAATGCGAACATCGATCCTTCGCAGATCGGCTTCGTGGAAATGCTCTTGCCGAAGTCTGTCGCGTACGTGGGCGAGGTGATTCCGGTGCAGATCCGTTTGGGGTTAAATATGCGGGCGCCGGTGGAATCGCTCGGCGCGGGAATTCAGCTCGCCGGCCAGGGTTTCACCACGCAAAAAATGACGGAACCGCGGCAGACAATCGAGACGATCAATGGTCGCAGCTATCAGGTCTTCATCGTCAAGACCGCGATCTCGCCGGCGCGGAGCGGCAAGCTGGAGATCGGGCCGGCGGAGATCAATCCGGTGGTGCGCATCCCGCGTCCCGGAACGCGTAATCCCTCCATGCAGCGCGGTGGACCGTTCGACGATCCGTTCTTCAATAATTTCTTTAACGATCCCGCCTTCGCGCCATCGATGCCGAAGGAAGTGCATTTGAAAAGCGAGTCCGCGACCTTGGAAGTGAAGCCGCTCCCAGCGAAAGCGCCGCCGGCATTCGCCGGAGCACTCGGCAATTTCAGCATGAAAGTGGACGTGAATCCGAAGAAGGCGGCGGTGGGAGATCCCATCACGGTGACCGTAACGATCACGGGTCGGGGAAATTTCGACCGCGTCGCCGCGCCGGCGTTCGAGGACGACAGTGGCTGGCACAAGTATCCGCCGTCGGACAAATTCAAGCAGGACGACGATGTCGGGATCAGCGGCGCCAAGACTTTCGAGATCGTGCTGAGCGCGAAAGAGAACAAGCAGACGTTGCCGCCATTGATCTTCTCGTATTTCGATCCGGTGAAGGAGCAATACGTGACGCTGAAGAGTGAGGCGATTCCTCTCCAGATCACCGGTGGAAACGCTCCCGCGGCGGCGCCCGCGCAGACCACTGCTCCGCAGAATGCGCCATCCGCCACAGCCAGCGCGACTCCGCCGCCGAAGCAGGCGGACGATATCCTCCCGCAGCTCGACGATCGGACGGGCGCTCAGCAAACGTTCCAGCCGCTCTACGAGCAACCCTCATTCTGGCTCGCGCAACTGCTGCCGCTACTAATGCTGCTCGGATTTATGGCGTGGAGCGTTCACCACGCGCGGAGCAATAATCGTGAGCTGAAACGGACCGCGCGCCTGCAGCACGAGGCCGCGGAGTTGCAGAAAAAAATGCGGCGCGATGGCAGCAGCCCGCAGGAATATCTGGCCGACGCGGCACGCACGGTGCAGGTGAAAACCGCGCTGGCGAAAAACGTGAATGCCAACACCGTGGACGCGGAAACGGCGGCTGCGACTTTCCGACTCGACGAGAACGAGCGCGCGCGGCTGCGCCAGCTTTTCGATCGGAGCGACGAGGCGCGCTACAGCGGCGGCCGGAATGGACACGACATGCTTTCAGCAGAACAGCGACGTGAGATTCTGGATTTAGTGGAGCATCTGCGCGTATGAAGTCATGGCTGAGACCACTCGTTAGCGCGCTATTCCTCGCAGCGTTCGTGAGCGCGACGGATGCGCAAGCAGAGGCGACGGCCGATATCGCGAAGGCGAATCAGGAATACCAGGCGGAGCATTTCGCGGAAGCCGTCTCGCTTTATCAATCAGCCGTTGATGCAGGAACGCGGAATGCCGCGCTCTTTTACAATCTCGGAAACGCCAGCTTCCGCGCGGGCGAGACCGGACGGGCGATTCTGAACTACCAACGCGCCCTCGCTTTAAAGCCGGGCCATCCCGAGGCGCGCGCGAATTTGCATTTGGCACAGGACAAAGCCAAGGCGCTCGAACTGCAGTCGAAGTGGTGGGATCGATTCATCGATCGCGCCACGCCGAATCAACTTTCCGTCGCGGCGATGGTGGCGTTTTGGATTGGAATCTTTTGTCTCGCAGGATGGGTGCTAGCGGCACGCCGCGCGCCTCTGCGTTTGCTCGGGAGTGTGTTCGCTTTGGTGGTGGCGGGCGTCTCGGCGACGGCTTTATACGCGCGCGAGACCGGGCGGGACGGACGCGATCTCGCCATTGTGACCGGCGATAAAGTGAATGCTCGCGTGGCGACGGCGGACAACGCGGGCAGCGTGCTCGCGCTGCCGGCAGGTAGTGAGATCAAGGTTTTGAGCACACGTGGCGATTGGATTTACGCCGCGCTGCCGAAAGATCTGCGCGGCTGGATTCCAACCAATAGCGCCGAGCGGGTGCGGCTGTAATCAAGGACCGGCGCGCTTCGAAGCCGCCGCCGGGCGTTTAAGAAAACGCCCCTCCTGGTTGAGAAGGCGGCGATTGTCCACATCTTGAGCCCATGAACGCAGAGATGGATGTGGGGACGAACAAGAAGGCGTTCCAGATCAATTTGGATCTCAATAAATACGGCACTTTTGCCGAGATCGGTGCTGGTCAGGAAGTGGCACGCCGGTTTTTCACGGTCGGCGGCGCTGCCGGGACGGTGGCCAAAACCATGTCGGCTTACGACATGACGTTCAGCGACGCGATTTATGGCAGCACCGATCGTTACGTGAGCCGCGCCCGCCTCCATACCATGCTCGATCACGAGTATTCGTTGTTGGTCGAGCGCCTGGACGAAAAATTTGGCGCGGAACGGACGTTCTTCGTTTTTGCCGACACCGTGGCCGCGCGCAGTTTCAACCAGCACAATGAATCGCACGGCTGGCTGGGGATGCGTTTCCAAAGCCAGCCGCGCAGCGAACCCAGCGAAATCATCATCCACGTGCGGATGCTCGATCAATCGAATGTGGACCAGCAGGAAGCGCTCGGAATCGTGGGCGTGAATTTGGTTTACGGCGCCTTCTATTATCACCAGCCGGAGAAAGTGATCGCCTCGCTTCAGGAGAATTTGGCGGATAACCGGATCCAGGTGGACATGATCAAGTTTTCCGGACCGGCCTACGCGCAGGTGGACAATCGTCTGATGAGTCTGCAACTGGTGAGTCAGGGCCTGACCAACGCGGTCATGTTCACGGCTGATGGCGAGACGGTGCAGCCGGCGGAGGTTTTCTATAAGAAGGCGATTCTGGTGGAACGCGGGAATTTCCGGCCCGTCACCTACGCCACCAACGACATGCTGAACGGCGCGCGCGGCGTGTTTTTGGAGCAGGGCAAATATGAGGAAGAGGATCTGGTGGTCTTGATGGAGATGACGCTGGAAAACTTGCTTTCGGAAGGTCAGCTCAATCACGCGGATTTCCTGGCGCGCGTCGATATTCTAGGCGCGCTCGGGCGGACGGTGTTGATCTCGAAATTTGGCGAATATTATCGACTGGCCGCCTATTTGGCACGCTACACGAACCGGATGATCGGGCTGGTGATGGGCGTGCCCAGTCTGATCGAGATCTTCGACGAAAAATATTACCTGAACCTTGAGGGCGGCATTCTCGAGGCGCTCGGGCGGATGTTTAAGAGCGGGCTCAAACTTTACGTTTATCCGATGGTGGACGAGGAGACGGGGGAATTAATCACCGCGACGAAGATCGATGTCGCACCGAATCTGCGTTCCCTCTTTCTCTACCTGATCGAGAACCAGTTCATTCAAGAGGTCACGGATTACAACCCGGATTACCTCCGGATTCACCCGCCCGATGCGCTCGCAAAATTGCAGTCAGGCGACGACGCCTGGGAAAAAATGGTGCCGCCGGAAGTGGTCGCGATCATCAAAGAGCGCGAATTTTTCGGCTATCGCGCGCTGGCGGAAGCCTAGGCGTGTCAGTATTTGCGAGGTAGGGACGCCGCGCTGCGGCGTCCGATGCGCATGGTTCCGCGCTGGATCGTCCGTGCGTCTACCGACGGGCCACCCATCTTGGACAGCGCAGCGCGCCGTCCCTACCCGCGCGTCTCGCGCGAGATCGACGGGTGCGTGACTTCTGTAAGCGGCTGTTCCGGGAATTGCGGTTTCTTTGCCGCTTTAGGAGCAAAAAGCCGGTTTACCGAGGAGTGGGCACGCTTCCCGCTACAGAGAATTCCACCATCATGGCAAAACGCGGCACCTCTGTCATCGGAATCGATCTGGGAAAACACATCTTCAAAGGTGTGGTGCTCCAGCGTAAGGGCGACGAGCGCTTTGTCCTCACCAACTACGCCTCGCATCAGGTTCCGGAGAATCTGGACACGGCGGACCAATTGGGCACCGAGATCAAGCATTTGCTCAAGGAATTGGGCGGAAGCGCAAAAGGCTGCGCCATTGCGGTCTCGGATCCAGCCTCGCTCCTCCGTATTATCGAACAACCGGACACGCCGGTAGACCTTTTGCGCAGTGCACTGCGGTTGAATGGACTGAACGTTCTCAACCAAGAGTGCAGAGACTTCGTGCTCGACTGCGCACCAGTTTCAGCCAGTGGCAATGGCGGCAACGGCCATGCCGTGAATGGTGACGGCGAAGATAGTGCCCCAACCCGGGTATCAAACGGGAACGTCCAGAAAAAATATCTGGTCGGCGGAATGCTCCGGCCGACCGTGAAACAAATTTCCGAGGCCACCACCAAGGCGCGCATCCCGGCTCATCTCCTGCAACTGGCGCCGATCTGTTCCTTCAACGCCTTCGAGTTGGCCTACCCGGAAATTTTCGCCAAAGACACCTTCCTGCTCCTCGACATGGGCCATCTGCAAAGCACGGTCATGATCGGGAGCAAAAAGGAATTGGTGCTTATCCGCAGTGTCGAATATGGCGGTAAACATCTGACCGCGGCGCTGACTGCCGATGGCGCGCTCGACGCCGATGCAGCTCATCTCCTCATGCGTGAGGGCGACGCCGGCATCGGCGATATCTGCCGCCTTTCACTCAGCCGCCTCGCGACCGAAGTGCGCAACTCGATTGGCTTTTTCGAAGGGCAACGCGAAGAAACGATTCACCGCATCTTTGTCTCCGGCGGTTTGGCCCGGACGGAATCGATCCTGCAAATGTTGAGCGATGAGCTCAGCCTCCCTTGCGAGATTTGGGATCCCCTGGAAACCTGCGAAGTCGCGTTGCCGGCCGATAAGCGCCAGGCCCTGCCAAACGAATTTGTCTCCCTGAATGTGGCTTGCGGAGCCGCCTTCGAATACCTGCGGAACTAAGAACGCACCATGGCCCTTCATCTCAATCTTCTGCACGAGGAGATCTCGGAGCTGCGTCAGCGCCAGCGCGATCCTCTCAAGCTCGGCTCGATCGCTCTCGCCGCTATCGGCGCGCTCATGTTGCTCTTCTACATGTTCAAAGCGTATCAAACGCTGGCGGTCAAAAATCGTCTGAGCACGGTCCAGCGCGAGTGGTCCGCGATCGAACCCAAGGTGACCGCGGCCCAGAAGCGAGCCAAGGAACTCAATACCATCGTCAGCGCTACGCAGGTGCTCGATACCCTGATCGAGGAACGGTTTTACTGGGGTCTCCTTCTAGAAAAACTGGGCCGATGCGTCGCTCCGAACGTCCAGTTGATGAATTTCTCTGGTTCTGCCGACGACAAGAACGTCAGCCTCACGATCGAAGGCATCGCCGCCGGCCGCGCACCCCGCGCGGCCGCAGAGGATCTTCGCCAACTTCTGACCGAACAACTCGGCCAAAGTTACTCCGACGTGAAAGTCGAATTCAAGGCGTTGGAAGATCTCGACACTCTCATCAATGTCTCGGGCACGAACATGCCGGTGGCTCGATACACTCTCAGCGTAACCCTTAACCGACTGGTTCCTGAGCCCGCAGCAGAAACCGGTTCTCCCGCCGCCCCTGAGCGCGTCAAGCGATGATAAAAACGAACAAATTTTCGAAGGACCAAATCCAAAAGCTCGCGTTGAGCGGGATCGGGTTTGTGGTCCTGATTTACGTCTATTTCAACTTCTTCCTCGGGCCTCTGAACAAGAACCGCGCCGCGATGGAAGTGACGGCGTCCGACTTGCAGGAAAAGCTGAACAACTCGAAGGGCGAGTTGGCCAAAGCGAGCAGTCTGGAACGACAGGCCGGTAGCGCCACCACTCGCTACGCTGCGATGCAAGCGCTCACGCCTGACGGTGCGCCGATCGCCTGGTTCCCTCCGCGGATCAAAACTTTCTTCAGCAATCAGCAGATCGACAAGGCCGTTGCCCGCCTCGCGAGCAGCACCCCCGTGGGCAAACCGGGGCTCGAAGAATGGCTCAGTTATAGTTGGCTGATCGACGTGCCGCAGGCCGAGTTCAGCACCCTCGGGACCGCCATCGCGGAACTCGAGAACACGGAGCCGCTGCTCTCGATTAACAAAATCACCATTCACGCGTCGGCTGAGCAACCGCAGTTTCAGCAGATTGAATTAGTGGCCATCAACGTGATCCAAAACAAATGATCCGAGCCTTCGCAATCCTCACTTTCTACTTCATCGTGGCGGGACAACTCCGCGCTGCGGAAGCGACGGCCCCGGCCGCTAAGCCGGCGCCCGAGGCTGGCGCGGCGATGCCGCAAGCTACCCCTGTTCCCAAGCTAGAGCTGAAACACCGCTCATCGTTCAAGATCGAGAACAGCATCCGTAACCCGTTTTGGCCCATCGGCTGGAAGCCTTCCACCAAGATTAGTGACGGTGCCGACCAAGCCGGACCCGAAGTTCCTCCGTCCGCGTTCCGCCTCAGTTCCATTGCCGTGGAAACCGGCGGTCGGTTCGCGATCATAAATGGCCGGGTCATGGAGGAAGGTCAGACGTTTGGATTGCAGTTGGGAAACCAGACTTACCAGATCACGGTCAAGACGATTGAGGACGGGCGGGTAATCCTGGCGCGTCGCGATCAAGAGATCGTGGTCCCTTTGTCCCGCAAATAGCGCCTCCGATCCGCGCCTCCGGGTGTGACCGGTCATATGATTCCACTTGCACAGCGAGGGATTCGGGAAGTCAAAATGGCACGGCGCTTGCTAGAAAATACTGCGGTTATGAAAATTCAAACATTAGCCGAAGGCCGCCGTCGGTCCGGCTGCGCAGCTTTCAGCCTCGTCGAGGTGATGGTTGCGGCGGGAGTTCTCGCCATTGGGCTAGGAGCCATCGTGACGCTCAATTCTCAGGTGGTTAACACCTTGCGTCGCGGCAGCACGGCTTCATTCGCCTCCCAGCTCATCCAGGAACGCATGGAACAATTCCGTCGCGCCTCGTGGACGGAGATCACTTCCAACTACCCGCCAGACGATGATGACTCCGGTTCAGTGGGATACGATGACGACACAGACGGTGACCCCTACGTAGATGAGACTTACCCCACAGAGTTTCCCTATGACGAGTCCGACTTGGATTCGCTCACGCCGGGGATGCTGACGCTCCTCGCCGTTCCGACAGCTTCGGCCACGCAGCTGCCCAATGCCCTCGAAACCGTCAAGGTCGAAACTTATAATGCAGCCAACACGAGCTGGACCGGTTTCGATTGGAATGGCGATCCCCTCACCCTGGCCCCGTACACGACCGGCGGCAGGCCGATCATCGTCACGCGGGAAGCCGGCGCGGTCACTCAGGTCAGTCACAATGCCGTGATCGTTTTCGCCACGACGGCGCGGTTGACTTTCACGGTGGCGTGGAAGGGCAGCGACGGCCAGACCCGCACCAAGGAGACAGTCACCCTCTTCACCGTGGAAGGAGATAAATGAGCCAGCTCGCGCGAAAGATTCTGATGAGCCGGGCCGGCTTCACGATTGTTGAAATGATGATCAGCGCGACCGCCCTCGGGGTGGTCCTCACCGCTGCGATCACTGGAACGACCGCGATCAGGGCCACGATGGTGGCGACGGAGAACTATTCGGTCGGGCAATTGGCCACGGTCGATTATATGACGCTCGATCTCCGCCGGGCGGTAGCGGATTTCGCCCCTACCATCACCGGCAACAAGCTCGGCCTGCCGGTCACGCTCGGTCTGCCCCAGTATTACGCCGCGGATGGACGCACGCCTACGGCTGCTCAAAAAACGCTGGTTACGATTACCAATAAGCGGAAGAACAAAAAGAAGCACCGCGTCATCTCCGCACGCTATTATTATCACTATGGCACCCTCGGGGCCACCGTCCCGGTTCAATATTACATTCTGGGTGGATCACTCTATCGCAAGGAAGGCACGCGAGCCGCCCAGGTCATCGGTACCAACGTCGCCGATGTTACTTTCACCTCGCCCGACGTCGGCGCCACCGCTACCTCCACTGAGAAAACCGCTGCCATCGCGGCCAATCCGGTCGTCACGACGACCGTCTCCTTCTTGCCCACTCGCAGGTCGAAGACAGCTCCTCCCTCGCTCTCCAACAGCACGTTCATGCGGGAGTACTACTATTCGGACTACTAGGCTGAATTTATTTATGAAAAAATCACCTCTTGGCGTCCGGGCAGCGCGACAACGCGCGCTTCGGGAAAAGGGCTCGGCCATCATCATTGTCGTCATGTCTCTTGCGGTCCTGGTGATCGTGGCGGGCACATTGCTCTCCTACACCACGAGCAAACAGGCTGCCCCATTCCAAGCGCAGAGCTGGCAGGAGGCAGGCACGGCCGCCGAAGGTGGCGTGGAACTCGCGCTCAACGCCCTCCGCCGGTCCCTCGATGAAGGCACGAGTGCATGGAACGGGTGGGCGGACGACGGGACGACTACCTACTACAAGAAATTCATCACCGCCGATAGTCTCCTTGGCCATACGGGCGAAGGCAATACGGACGTGCGCGCGGTCGTAGAAGTGACCAAGCCCTCGGGCACTGGAACGGTCAATCCGACTGGCACAAGCGAGGGCTCGAAGGCTTACATCATTCGTTCCACGGGCATTGCCAATCTATCCGGCCCCAACCGACTACCCCTCACCAAACCCGACCAGTCTCTGCGAAAGATGAATTTTATCGCCGATTTCCGGACCAAACAAAAAGTTCAGAACGGCAAGCCACAGGTAGCCCGAGTGATCGAAGCCGTCGCCTCACCCGTCACGCCCTTCCCGCTGGCCGTTCACGCCCGGGAGCAACTCGACATGAAGGGAGGCGCTGTGGCCGTGACCTCTTTGCCGCCCAATTCAGACGCCATGAGGGTTGATAGTTACGATCCTTCCATCAAGCCAGTGAAAGCTTGGGGAAACTGGAAAACGGACTACATGCCGGTGCAAAATTCCAATGGGGGGATCGCGACGAATGGGAAGAAGAAAGATATCATCCGTCTCGAAAAAGTCGCTGTGCTCGGAAACGTGGGTAAAGGAGGCGGCCTCGTCAACATCAAGACGCCCGGGGCCATGATCTCTGGCGAAACGATCGATGGATTCTATCGCGAATTGAAGCCGATACCCTATCCCGGCACGGCTTTTGTGCCCACGGTGGGGGGACCGACCGGCAAGGCCGCTGACCGGCCGAATGGGAGTTCTTCATATCCAAAAACTGTGGTGCTCACGGCAGGTCGCCCATCCTCCAACGGTGAGCCGAACCCTCCGTCCAACTTTTACAAGCTGGACAAGATCCACCTGCACGACGGCGAAAAACTCCTGATCAAGAAACAATCTTCCCCCGGCGCGAACGAGCGGAAGGGTACCGCCGAAATCTGGGTTACCGGCGATATCGTCCTGCACAAAGGCGGCAGGATCGAACTCGAAGACAACGTGAACGCCATCTTTTATTGTGAGAAAAATGTGACCCTGGAAGAGAAGGATGAAGGCAAACCCGCGGTCCAAAACGAATCCACCAAGATCGTGGACTCCACCAACGAAGTGAACAAAAAATATACCGTGCCGGATCCTGCCTCCCTCCAGATTTACGGTGTCCTTCCAAAGAACCAGAAGCCGAAGAAGAAGAAGTTCAAGATCAAGGGCAACCTCATCGGTCTGGTTTACGCGCCTGACAACGAATTCGAGATCAAGCTGAAGAAAGGTGGCGACCGAGCCATCTGGGGATCGCTGGTCGGTCGGAAATTCAAGATCGAAGCCGGCACTCGGATTCACTATGACGAAACTCTCGCGGAATACGGAAAGCCGTTCGATTACACCCTCGAGACCTGGCAGGAAGATTGGTTCGATCCCGCAGTGCGGCCGACCAACTAATCGGGCCGAAGAAACCGGGCGCAGCCCCCGCTTGGCGCCCGGCGCTCGCGAGCCGGCGCCGAAGGATTACGAGACGCTCGACGATCCCACGGCCAGCGGAACGAATTCGGCTTCATGCAAGACCACGGGCTGCAGCCCCCTGATCAATCGCCACCATTGCCGCGCGCAGCCAGCCACGATCAAAAGCACAAGGACAAGAAAGCCGCCCGCGACCACCGCATCCAGCCGCCAGGCCCACGCCTGCCGGACCAGCCCGGCCACGTTCTCCGGCGCCGCCGTGAGTGAATCCCGGGTAAGCCCATCCGCGCCGCTGAGAAAACCAATCTTCGGATCGGGCGAGAAAATTTTCATCCAGCCCGCGGAAAAGGTCACCACGCACATGAAGCAGAGCGGCGCCAGCGTGACCCAGGCGTAGCGCGTCTTGCCCATTTTT
Organism: Chthoniobacterales bacterium; assembly: GCA_038258815.1. Lineage (GTDB taxonomy): Bacteria > Verrucomicrobiota > Verrucomicrobiia > Chthoniobacterales > UBA10450 > JACCTI01. The sequence goes on along the minus strand of JBBSPM010000002.1, from coordinate 129,269 downwards.
ATCAGCACCGTCGTTCCCAGACAAAGCGCGATCACGGAGAGCAATTGGTTCGCGAGGCCAAAGAGCGGCCAGAGACTGTTGATGCCGCCCAGCGGATCGATCACGCCTTGATAGAGAAACCAACCCCACGCCGCCACCAACAATCCACTCGTCAGCACATTCGCCCAGAGCGAGCGCGTGTCGCCGAGCGGTCGCCACACGTTCCCTAACAAGTCCTGAAGCAGAAAACGCCCCACCCGCGTTCCCGCATCCAGCGTGGTCAGGATAAACAACGCCTCGAACATGATCGCGAAGTGATACCAGAGCGCGAGCGCGGTCGGATTCGATGAGATGCGCGCGAACATATGGGCCATCCCCACGGCGAATGTCGGCGCTCCCCCGGCGCGGCCGAACATGGTGGTTTCGCCCAGGTCGCTCGCCAATTTTTGCATCCCAGCCTCCGTCACCGGATAGCCGGCGGCGCTGATCTGCGCCACCACCGCGGACGGCGCGCCCTTGGTATTGATCGCGAAGTATTCCCCTGGCTCCAGCACGCAGGCCGCGATCATAGCCATCAACGCCACCATCATCTCGGTGATCATGGCGCCATAACCAATATCGCGAATCCGTGATTCCCGCGACAGCATCCGGGGGGTCGTACCAGAAGCGATGAGCGAGTGAAAACCCGAGACCGCCCCGCAGGCAATCGTGATACACACAAACGGAAAAACCGGTCCGGCAAAGACCGGTCCCGTCCCATCGATGAACCGAGAGATCGAAGGCATCAGCAGAGTCGGCCGGATCGCCACCACCGCCACACCCAACGCCGCGACCGTCCCGAGTTTCAAAAACGTGCTGAGGTAATCGCGCGGCGTCAGCAGCAGCCAGATTGGCAACGTCGACGCCGCAAACGCATAGATCATCAGCGCCCAGGCCAACCATTTCGCGTCGCGCGTGAACCACCCTTGCACGATGGGAAATTGTTCCAGGAATTGGCCGCCCCAGACGCCAAAACCTAGACCGAGCAATCCGAACACAGTGATCCAAACCACGCTAATCCGACCACTCCGCAGTCCCAGTCCCATGATGAGCGCGACCGGAATCGTGGTCGCGATCGTGAATACACCCCAAGGACTTTTCGCCAGCGCCTGCACCACCACCAGCGCCAGCACCGCCATCAGGATGATCATGATCGCGAGCACGCTCACGAGCGCGAGCGCTCCCACACCCGGGCCGATTTCCTCCTTCACCATCTGCCCCAGCGTCTTCCCCCTCCGACGCACGGAGCTGAAAAGCACGATCATGTCATGCACCCCGCCGCCCAGCGTTGCGCCGATCAAGATCCACAACGTTCCCGGCAGGAATCCAAACTGAGCTGCGAGCACCGGCCCCACCAGCGGCCCCGGCCCTGCGATCGCGGCAAAATGGTGACCGAAAACCATCCAGCGATTTGTGGGAACAAAATCCTTCCCATCCTCCTGCACCACCGCCGGAGTAGCGCGATCGTCGTTTAAGACCAGCACCTTCGTCGCCAGCCATTTGCTGTAGAAGCGGTAGCTGATCGCGAACGCGCACATCCCCGCCACCACGATCCAAAGCGCATTCACCGGCTCGCCGCGCGATAACGCCAGAACCGCCAACGCGCATAACCCGAGCGCGGTGACAAGAACCCAGAGCAAACGTTTCCAGAGCGACATCGTGTAGAAATTCGGCGAGCGCCATCCTACACAAACGCGGTCATCGCCGCCAAGCTCCAGCGTGCGCGGATTTACTGAAGACTCGAACGCGCGGCCCTGAGTTGCTTTAGCTTTTCAGCAAAATCGATCTGTCGCTGTTTATGCTCCTCCACGACTTCGGGAGGCGCGCGGTCGACAAACGATGAATTGGAAAGCTTGCGCACGGTCGCTTCCAGATCCTTCTCCAGCTTCGCGATTTCTTTATCCAGCCGTTCGCGCTCCGCGTCCTTGTCGCCACCGGAAATAATGAGGTGCAATTCGCCCACGGCCGTGGCCGCGATCGGCACTCCCGGCGCGGCTTCGTAGGCCGGATCAAGCGCGATCTCTTCCGCATTCAGTAGTCGTGAAATGGTCGGCAACTCTTCCGCGATCCAATCGGCCGATGTCCGCAGAACGAAATGCGCTTTTTGGTTGGAAGGCACCCGCGATTCAGCGCGAAGATTTCGTCCCGCCTGCACCAGCGCGTAGGCAGCGCCCACCTTCTCTCGAGAGCCCGCATCGAGTTCCAACATGGTAGGCGGCGCGGCGAATTGGATCGTCGATTCTTCGTCGCCGAAAGCCATCAGGTGCCAAAGCTCCTCCGTGATGTGCGGCATGAACGGATGCAGCAGCCGCAAAACAGCCGACAAAACATGATCCATCACCGCCAGCACGGCCGCTTTCCGCGCTGGCTCTTCCGCAAAAATGTCCGACTTCGCCGCTTCCACAAACCAGTCGCAATAATCGCCCCAGAAAAAATCGTAAAGCGCCTGCGCCACCTCGTTGAAGCGATAACCGCGATACGCCTCCTCGACCGTGGCGATCGTCTCATCGAGTCGCGCCAGCACTTCCACCGCGTAAATCGACAACTTGTGATCCGCGACTTTCGGCGCGGCCTCGCTCGGCCCATGCATCTGCCGGAAACGGGCCGCGTTCCAGAGCTTGGTCGCGAAGTTCCGCCCCTCCTCCAGCTGCTTTTCATCGAAGCGAATGTCCTGCCCGCTGGGCGCGATCCGCATCAGGCCGAAGCGCACGCCATCCGCGCCAAACTTCGCCATCAATTCGAGCGGGTCGGGCGAGTTGCCTAACGACTTGCTCATTTTCCGACCCGAGCGGTCACGAATCAGCCCGGTGAAATAAACGTCGCGGAACGGAATATTGTCCTCGTCCTTCTCGCTTTGTCCCGGCTTAAACTCGAGCCCGGCAATGATCATGCGCGCCACCCAGAAGAAGATGATGTCCGGCGCGGTCACCAACACCGACGTCGGGTAAAACTTCGTCCGCGTTTCAGCATCCATCGTCTCATAGGCCCAAAGCCAGGAAGAAAACCACGTATCAAGCGTATCTGGATCCTGCTCCCAGCCCGCGCCCGGCGAATCCAGCTGCACGCGGACGGCATTCTCGTGGTGCAAGTTTCCAACTTGCAGACTCCGACCCCGCAGGTTGGAAACTTGCGCCACCTCGATCCCCGCTTTCGCGGGATTCCCCTCAATGTAATCCGAGATCCGCGCCAGCCCTTCTCCATCACGCACGATGTGATCGTACGATTCCCGCTGCCAAAGCGGTCCCGACCCACCCAGCAGCCGATTGATCTCGAGTGCGCTAAATCGTTTCCATGAGTGGAGAATATCCCCTAACCGATGCTCCGCTTTGGGCGTCACCAACACATGCACATGATTCGGCATCACGACCCAAGAACGCAGATCATAGCGCTCGCCGTCAAAGTGCTGCAAAGCCAGCGCCACAATTTCCGCCGCTTCCGGCCTGGCCAGGACGGACGAACCGTGACCCGCATCCAGCCAATCCTCGATCCGCGCCGAGAATCGCGCGTAGTAGTCCCGCTTTGCTTCAGGCGACCACGGTTCCGGATGGTGCGCGAGCCAGCTCTCCCGTTCCTGCTCCAGCTCCGCTAATTTTTCCGCCGGCAAAGAATCGGCCAATCGAAAAGTCACGAAGTAGGTCGCACCTTTTTGTTCCCAGTGCGGCAAGCTACGTCGGGAAATTTCCACCTCCGCAAATGGGTCGAAACCGCGAAGCGCGCTCGTAGCCCAAGTTTCCAACTTGGATTCTGGCTCCCCGCCAGACCGCAAGTTGGAAACTTGCGCCACCGGATACCACGCTGGGATCCGGTGGCCCCACCAGACCTGTCGGCTGATGCACCAATCCTGAATGTTCTCCAGCCACTGCACGTAAACCTTCTCCCAATGCGCGGGAAAAAATCGAATGAGATTCTCGCGCACCACGGCGAGCGCTTCCTCCGTTTTCGGATAACGCAAAAACCACTGCTCGCTTAACCGCGGCTCTATCGGGACACCCGCGCGCTCGCTAAAACCAACCGTATTCTCATACGGCTCCTCTTTCGCGAGCAACCCCTGCTCCGCCAACAATTCCCCCGCTCGCTTCCGCGCTTCAAAGCGATCCATTCCATCCAGATCCGGCGCTTCCGGACAATTGATCTTCCCATTCGGATGCAGCACATCCACCACCGGCAGGTTGTTCCTTTGCCCTATCTCGAAATCCACTTTGTCGTGCGCAGGCGTGATCTTGAGAATCCCGGTCCCGAATTCCGGATCGATCACGTCGTCGGTTAAGATCGGGATCTCCTCCCGCACCAGCGGACGCCAAACCTTCTTGCCGATCAGATCGCGGTAGCGCGCATCATTCGGATGCACCGCCAGGCCGACGTCGGCCATGATCGTCTCCGGCCGCGTCGTCGCCACTTCCAGAAAACGCCCGGGCTGCTCGACGATCTCGTAGCGCACATAATAGAGAACGCTCTTCTGCTTCGTTGGAATCACTTCCTCATCCGAGAGCGCCGTCTGCGCCGCCGGATCCCAGTTAATCATCCGGCGTCCGCGATAAATAAGGCCCTTCTGGTGCAGTCTAACGAATACTTCACTCACCGCCCGCGCATAGTCGGGATCGAAAGTGTAGCGCTGCCGCGCCCAATCACACGAGCACCCCAACCGCTTCAATTGCTCAATAATGATCCCGCCGTGCTTGTCCTGCCATTCCACCACGCGGCGCAGAAACTCCTCGCGTCCGTAGTCCTGCCGCTTCTTCTTCTCCGTCTTCGAAAGATGCTTCTCTACCGCGGTCTGCGTGGCCACGCCCGCGTGATCCGTCCCCGGCAGCCAAAGCACCTCATGACCCAGCATCCGCGCCCGCCGCGCCATAATGTCCTGGATGGTATTGTTCAGGACATGCCCGAGCGTGAGAAGGCCGGTGATATTCGGCGGCGGGATTACGATCGAGAACGCCGGCTTCGTCGAAGTCGCATCGGCATGATAATCTCCACGCTCCAGCCAGCGGGCATACCACTTCGGCTCGACCACGGAGGGATCGTAGGTTTTGGGCAATTCGGCCACGGGGCAGAATCATCGGAGCGACCGTCGCGAATGCAAAACGAAAACCGAGAGCGCCACGCGGCGAACGTCAGAGCGCACTGGAGCCGGCCCGCCCTCGGGCCGAAGGATCAATGCATCCCACGCCCAACCTTCGGCGCGAGGGCGCGCCGGCTCCAACGCCTAAACGCTTGCCTCCCTTCGCCGCCGCCTTCAGTTTCCCGGTTCATGCACACCGGCAAGCGATGCGCCCTTTTTCTGCTGGCCGCGCTCTGCACCACCACACTTCGCGCCGCGGAGTGGAAGGTCATCCGCATCAACAATCGCGATTACGTGACCTTCGCGAATCTGGCAGAGTTCTATCGCTTCGGAGAATACAGCCACGCCAATCGTACCATCTCACTCCGGAGCCAGCAGCGCGGCATTCGCGCGCAGGTCGGCACGAACGAGATCTACATCAACGGCGTCCGCTTCTTCACTCACTTCCCCCTCCTCGAACGCGCGGAAGGCCAACTCGTCTCCGCCTTCGATGTCGGCAAATTGATCGAGCCCGTTCTGCGACCCAGCCGGATCCAGAACGCCGAGCCCATCCAAACCGTGGTCCTCGATCCCGGCCACGGCGGCACCGACCAGGGCACTGCGAGCAAATGGGGCAGCGAAAAAAACTACGCGCTGGAGGTAGCCTTAACCGCCCGCGAAAAACTGCTGCGCGCAGGTTTTAAAGTGGAAATGACGCGCTCCGACGACACCGCCCGCTCCCTCGAGGAACGGATCGCGTTCGCGAACAAATTCAAAAACGCCGTCTTCGTCAGCATCCACTTCAATGCCGGCAGCGGAATCGGTGTGGAAAGCTACGCCCTGGCGCCCGAGGGCGCGCCTTCCAACGCCGCCTCCTCCGGCGAACATCACTCCTCCGAACAAGGTGTAACGAAAAACGAAGGCAACGCCCAGGACAGCCAGAACATCGCCCTCACCGCGGCCGTCCACGCGGCCGTGCTCTCCGGTCTTTCCGCCTACGATCGCGGCATCCGCCACGCGCGTTTCAAAGTCCTCCGTCACATCCGTCTCCCGAGCGTGCTGATCGAAGGCGGCTTCCTTGACGATCGCGAAGAAGGCGCGCGCATCGCTTCGGCGCAATACCGGCAGAAACTCGGAGCCGCCATCGCGCAGGGTGTGCAAAGTTATAACGCCGCCGCCAATTATCGCTCCGAGAAACCAGCCACCTTCACCGTCGTGCGCGCCAATTTTCCGCCACACACCCACTCCATTATCGAGCCACTGGAAGACCGCCCGCCCGCGCCCGCTCCCACCCCACACGAACCCTCTGTTTCCATCAATGGCGGCGAGTAAGAAGATGGAGCCGGCGCGCCCCCGCGCCGAAGTTTCTCCCAACGATCCCCGGCCGATCGGCGTCTTCGATTCAGGTATCGGCGGACTCACTGTGGTCAGCGCATTACGCCGCCTTTTGCCTAACGAGTCCATCCAATATCTCGGTGACACCGCGCGCCTCCCGTACGGTGGGAAAAGCGCGACCACGGTGCAGCGTTACAGCCTGGAGATCGCCTCGCATCTCCTCGAGCAAAACGCAAAAGCCATCGTCGTCGCCTGCAACACCGCGTCCGCCCTTGCGCTCCCTTTGCTCAAAGAAAATCTGCCGGTTAAAGTCATCGGCGTCATCGCGCCAGGCGCGCAAGCCGCCGCCGCTGCCACCCGCAATGGCCACATCGGCGTCATCGGCACCCGGGCCACGATCAAGAGTGGCGCTTACGAACGCGCCATCCGCGCGTTGAATCCGGAAGCGCGCATCGTTGCCCGAGCCTGCCCACTACTCGTCCCGCTCATCGAAGAAGGCTGGCTCGAAAGCGAGATCACCGATCAAATTCTGATGCAGTACCTCCAGCCCATGCTCGATGACGGAGTGGACACCCTGGTCCTCGGCTGCACACACTACCCACTGCTCCGACCCGCCATCAGTCGGCTCCTTGGCGACACCATCACGCTGGTCGATTCCGCGGAGAACTGCGCCCTCGCTGTGCGCGATCTCCTCATCGCCGAAAATCTCCGAGCCGCTCCCCAAAACGCATCCGCGCTCCAGGTCGCCCTCACCGACCCGCCGGACAGCTTCCTCAGCGTTGCGGCCGAGGCATTACAACTCGAAATCGGTGAAGTGGAAACGCGCCCGCTCTAGCGGACGGGTAGGGACGGCGCGCTGCGCCGTCCAGCCAGCGTGGCTTAGTTAGTCCCTCGCCATCGGAACCATCTCCCGCGATGAGCCGCGCCTCGGCCACCGCAGCGCAGCGTCGCTACCCCAGCTTCGCCCGCGCCGCTTTCGGCAAACCCTGCACGACCAACTCATAAGAGTGGTCGATCATCTTCCTGATCTCCGCGTCCGGAATTCCCGCAGCGATCTCGACCGTGTTCCAGTGCTTCTTGTTCATGTGATACCCGGGCCGCACCTGCTCGTAGCGGTCGCGCAATTCCAGCGCGCGATCCGGATCGCACTTCAAATTCGCGGTCGGCGGAACGTCATCCAGACCCACCAGCGCGAACATTTTCCCGCCCACTTTGAAAACCAGATGGTCGTCGCCAAACGGCGTGTCCTCCGTCGCGCCCGGCTTCTTCAGGCAATACTCACGAAAGGTGTCCGTCTCCATGTCTCCAATCAGCTTGCTCCGACATTTGCAAGAGTTCCACCGCACGCTCGATATCGCTCTCTCGCTCAATCCAAAAGCTGACCCAACCCGAACGCGGGAAGACATGATGCGGCAACGCCATTCCCGCAGCGATCACGGCATCCCGATTCGCACGCCCGACAAATGCATCGAAGAGTCCATTCCCATGCACGTGGCCCAGCTCGCGACCGCCGGCGCTGAAACCCACCCCACCAAATCGATGAACGGAAAGCGTGGCGTGAAATAATTCCACCGCACGTTTCTCCAGCAGCTCGATTGCGCGCAGCTTCCCGCGATTCGTCAGCGCCGTCCCCATCAGCAGCAACGCGTCAAAAAACTGCGGCAAGAGCGGCACCCGTCCGAGCCAGCGGCCATACCTAACGACAAACCGAAAAATCATCCGTGCGCTTCCGACAACTGCTTGATGTGCCGCATCACCCGCAAGTGAACCTCCCGCGTGATGTCACGCGTCCACCAATCGAAATACCACAGCGGCCGAACGTGCAATGTGTACCAACTGCGCCCAATCAACGTCGTCGAGCCATCCGGATTCGCCTGCAGTTCAAATTGACCGCGATGGAGCGTCACATGCCCGAGCAACTCCGGATCGTTCGGCTGCTCGGTCACGTCGAACGTAAGCCGACGCTGCATCTCCAACTCCGAGACCACTTCCTTAAAAACGAGACCGTTGCTGAAAATGCATTCCCGTTTCGCGCCAACAAACTCGCCTTCACAAGTCGTCTCCGCCGCACTCGGCAGGCCTACTTTGTTCAACCAGTAGTCCGGCTCATTCGTGATGCGCGGAAACGCCACCACGTGTTTCCAAACTTCAGCCGGCGCCGCCGCGACCACGATCTCGTCAGTCACGACACCCGCTTGTTCGCCGGCGATTTTCCCTTCCGCGAAAATCGCCAGGATGACGACCGGAAAAATCACCAATTGCAACCGTCCACCCACTTTCCGAAAAATCAGGCGCCCGATGAGCGAACCGGCGAAGAGCGCGCCCCATAAAATAGGCGACGCGATTAACAAACACACCGCGCCCTCCTTCACCAACAAATAAGCGCCGCCCACGCACATCGCGACCGTGAGCAACGCCCACCACAAATATCCCCAAATGCGCATCTCCAGCCGCTGCCAAAAATATGCAGCGATAACGCCCATCGCCATCGGCACGAGCAGAAGATTCGGGTAAAGGGTTATCGCGGCGATTTCGTGCATCTTCGGCGCCTCCGTCATCGTCCGCCGGAAAATCCACGCGTAGAGCACCGTCACCGCCCAGCCAAGAAGATTGGCCGCGAACGCCCCGCCGAGAATGCGAAGACAACGGGCACGAGAGAGATGCATCGCATCCTTATTGCATCCGCATAAGAAGCGTGGCGAGCAAATCCGAGCGGTCAGAGGCACGGTCCCGTTTCCTAGCAGACTCGCCGAAACGCCCACATGCCCAAGAAACTCCCGATTGACGAGAGCGCATCAGCACACTGTCATCCCGAGCCGCAAAGACGGTCGAGGTATCTCGCCGTCGCTCTGTCGGCTGCGCGCTCAGTGGCAGCGTGTTCGCCAGACCGGGGGAGAGATCCTTCGACTGCGCTACGCTGCGCTCAGGATGACCGTCACTGCACTTGCGGCAGCAGCAGGCCTAACAGATCCGCAATCTTCACCCGCTCCTGCTTCATGCTGTCGCGATGCCGCAGCGTGACCGTATCCCGCAACTCATCGCCCTTCTCGCCCAGCGTCTCAAAATCAATCGTTAGGCCAAACGGCGTCCCCGCCTCATCCTGCCGCCGATAACGCCGCCCGATCGCACCGCCCTCGTCGTAGAACACCGCCATATGCGGCCGCAGCAGCGCCTGCACTTCACGCGCTTTCGCCACCAGTTCCGGCTTGTTCTTGAGCAACGGAAACACGCCCACCTTGATCGGCGCCATCCGCGGATGAAAACGCAGCACAATCCGCGTCTCGGATTTCCCCTTCTCATCCGTCATCGTCTCCTCGTCGTAGGCTTCGCAAATCAACGCCAACAACGTCCGGTCCACCCCCGCGCTCGGCTCCACCACATGCGGCACGAAGCGCGCCTTCGTTTCCTCATCGAAATAATCCAGCGGCTTCCCGCTCGCGTTCTCGTGCTGCGTCAGATCGTAATCCGTCCGATAGGCCACGCCTTCGAGTTCCTGCACGCCGAACGGAAACTCATACTCAATGTCGTAAGTCCCTTTCGAGTAAAATGCCCGATCCGCATCCGGCACCGTCAACACATGGAGCTTCGTGCGCGGAATCCCGATGTTCTCATAAAACTTGAGCCGCTCCTCCAGCCAGTAATCGAGCAGCTTCATCCCCTCGTCCGGCGCGCAGAAATACTCCAGTTCCATTTGCTCAAACTCGCGCGAGCGGAAAATGAAATTGCGCGGATTGATCTCGTTCCGAAACGCTTTCCCAATCTGCGCGATCCCGAACGGCAACTTCTTCCGCGACGTATCCAGCACATTCTTGAACTGCACAAAAATCGACTGCGCCGTTTCGGGCCGGAGATAGGCGACTGCGTCCGGATCGACCGAAGCGCCCATTTGCGTTGAGAACATCAAATTGAATGCGCGCGGCTCCGTCAAGGGCGCGCCATTTTCCGGATTAAATTCCTTGGAATCTTCGACCTGCTTAGTCGCCTCACCGAGTAGGTTGATCTCTTCCGCCGGCGTAGAAGAACCCCGCGCATAGAATTTCTGCGCCATCTTTCGAATGCGATTTTCGCTTTCGCCATTACGCAACAACGCCTCGAACGTTTTGGGAGATTTCAAACCCGTCGTGGGTGATTCCGCGCCGAGATAAGAGTAGACGGTTCCCGATTGTGGCTCGATTTGGTCCGCCCGAAAGCGCTTCTGCGTCAGCAAACAATCCACCATCGGATCGCTAAAAGTCTCCTCATGCCCACTCGCCTTCAGCACCGCGCGATGCGTCAAGATCGAGCCATCCAGCCCGACCACGTCATCGCGTTCACGCACCATCACGCGCCACCAATAATCTTTCAGATTCCGCTTCAGCTCCACGCCGAGCGGGCCGAAATCCCAGCAGCCATTCAGCCCACCGTAAATCTCACCAGCTTGAAAAATGAATCCCCTGCGTTTGCAGAGACTAACGATGCGCTCCATGCGCTGCGGATCATTCGCTGGTGGTGGGGATTGCGGCTCGGCGGTCATCGCCGAATAAGTGGGACCGCGCCGCGTCTTTAGCAAACGATTTGCGTCCGCATCGATATCCGGCGTCACGAAACCTCTGGGTAGCGCCGGCGGCCCCCCAACAGTCGCCCGGCAGCCTGCGCTACCCGGCACTTGTTGCGATGCGTCACTGGTGACGCAACGCGCCGCGTCGCAAGATACTACGCTTCCGGATCCGCCTTCTGCATCACCGAAACCATCCAGCCGACGCCGAACTTATCCGTCAGCATGCCAAACTGCGGTGCCCAAAAAGTCTTCGCGAGCGGCATCGTCACCAACCCGCCTTCGCCCAAAGCAGCGAAGACACGCTCCGCCTCTCCCTCATCCGGCACGGTAATGGAAAGAGAGAACCCATCGAAATTCGCCGGTCCCTCGCAGCTCCCGTCCGATGCCATCACGATGCTCTGCCCGATGCGTATGCTGGCGTGCATCACTTTTTCTTCGAAGCAGTCTGGCATTTTGCCCTCCGGCTCCGGGTTCTCTTTGAAACGCATCAACGTGAGCAACTCGGCGCCGACGGAGTGTCGGTAAAACTCGATCGCTTCTTCGCAGCGACCGCCGAAGAACAGATAAGGTTGGACGGCCATGGAGGAGTCGGCTGGGGACATGAACGAAAATGGCGGCCGTCTCGCCTACGGTCAAACTGTGCGCACAGGGCAACCGCGCTCGAACGTTGCAAACGGCCAATTTCACCGCCGCACAAGAAGATGCACACTCACCAGCCAATCGAGAAGCGATTTGAGGATATGCTCCTAATAATCGCGGTCATTCTGCTTCTGTTCTGGGTCGGCGGCTTTGCTTTCCATGTCGCCGGCGGCCTTATCCACATCCTGATCGTGATCGCAGTGATCATGTTCATTCTCCACTTCGTCCGCGGTCGCGCTTAACCGCGTCGACTCAAATATAAAAAATCCGTCGCCGTGCGGTCGCTCTTTTGGAGAGAGCGACCAGCACGAGACGATCGGAGCGTTCACTCGCAGAACGCAAGCGGCGGCCAGCTATTTCACCGTGACCTCGGTCTTGACCGAGTTCGCGATGAAACAATTATCGTGCGCCGCGTGATGGAGTTTCTCCAATTCCTCCGCCGTCGGCTCCTTCTCGCCGCCCCAAGTGATCTTCGGGTGCAATTCCACTTTCGTGATTGCCATTTTGCCGTCGGCATTCTTCTCCATGTGGCCCACGGCCTCGTCCTCGTAACTCTGCAGAACAAACTTCTGCTTACACGCGATCGCGAGAAACGTGAGCATGTGGCAGCTCGCCAGTGAAGCCACGAACGCCTCCTCCGGATCCACATTCGCCGGGTTGCCGAGGTAAGCCGGCGCCGCGGTCGCAGTCATCGAATGGCCGCCATCAAAACTCCAGGAATGATCGCGCGGATATTTTTGATACGAGAACTCCGCGTCGCCGAGTTCCCACTTGAGAGTCGCTTTATGTTCGGACATCCCTTTGTATAAAACGCGCCCCGCGAAGCGCAAGCGAGGCCGCATCTTCCCTCGCGGCTTTAGTCCCTGAGCAATTCGACCCCGCCGCGTTTCGCGCAATACTTTTTCATTTTTGACCGCGGATTACCTAGCGCGGCTCCGCCGCAACCGAAGGTCTAACCGCGGATGCGAGGGAAGGCGCGGGTGGATCCAAGCCTAATGGTTGTGATGGAAGGACCGTGGCTGGGGCGGAGTAAAACGGGCGTCATGCAAACTCCATCCACTCCCTCGAACCACGCGCCACATCCTTTTCTGGAAAAACATCAGGCCGATGTCACCGGGATTCTGCACGGTTTTGACCGCCTGCGCCTGCAAGGCACGCTGCGCAGTCTTTATCATCTCGCTGCGCCTGCTGCGCGCCCACGGCCTGAACCGCAAAGTCTCTCATACCCATCGTTACCTGGTCACCGAGAAAGGCCGCCGCATCATCACCGCACTGCTCAGCGCGCTCAATCCAGACGTGGAACAACTCACCAAAATGGCAGCCTGAAAAAAAATCTTCGCAAACCACGATGAATTTACCCTATAGCATTGCGGACGACGCAGATTGGGGAACTCCTCACGTGCCCTCTCCCAATTCTGTGACGCATATGCGCCACGGAACTGTCCAAGGGCGCTGGCACGATTTACGTCTGGAACACGGCATCTGTCGTTCTTTTTGATCCTCTCCCCTCATCCGAAACTCTACCTTCTGGCGATCTCGGTTTTCAAATTGCAGCCGCTTATGTCCACGGCGCGATACGCGAATCGAGCTGAAACACCTGTCCGGAGACGAACGGCATCGTATCGAGGAAGGTGATAAAGCGCGCCGCTTCTTCCGCGGTGTTGAACCGCCCTAACTCGTGCATTTGCAGCGCCCGCTGCTTCGCTTCGTCCGGCATGTCGGCAGTAAACTTCGTTTCCAAAAATCCGGGCAACACGCAGTTCACACGCACGTTTCGCTTCCCGAGTTCACGCGCCATCGATTGCGTGAGGCCGATCAAACCCGCCTTCGCCGCGGCGTAATTGCTCTGCCCGGAAGTTCCGAACCGCGCCGAGAACGAACCAATGTTCACGATGTGCCCGCGGCGTTGCCGCATCATTTTCAATCCGGCCGCTTGCGCGCAGAGAAACGCGCCGCGCAGGTTCGTGGAGACAACCGTGGCCCATTCCTCTTCCGACATCCTGGCGCAGACCGCGTCCGCGCGAAAGCCGGCATTATTGATCAAGAGATCGACGCGCTCAAACTTCGCGAAGTACGCCTGCACGCTTCCTACCGCCGCCACATCGAGCGCTTCACGGCCCGGCGTTTCGGCGCGGGCGCCGGCTGCTTTCAGTTCTCGCGCGATGGCCTGCGCGAGATCTCCTTTTCCGCCAGTAATGATGGCGACGCGTTCGCTCATTCCCTCCATTGGCAGTAGCTGGCGCGAAATTGCAAACGCGATCCGCCTCCGCGATTTTCCTTCGACACCAGCGCGCCGTTCCGCTTACGATGCGGTTCCTGGTTAATAACGTGAAAGCGCAAGCTTACGCCGTCGCAGTCTTCCTCTCGGTTCTTCTCGGAGCCGGTCGGGCGTGTCTGGCGCAGGAAGCGGTTGCCCTGCAGGCCTCCTGGTTTAAAAACGACGCGGACGAATGGGTGGTCCGAATTCAGCCGGCGAATTCCGATGGCTCCGCGATTGACGAGCCCATGATCCAAGCCGGTTCCCGCGCCCTTCGCGACCCGCGTCTGATTCAAGCATTGGACACCGAGACGGGCGAATCCGTCCCCTTCGAAGTCAGAACCAGATCGCGAGGAGCAGCGCTTCTTTTTGTCGAGCTTGCCTTTCCCGATCTGCAGCGTCCGAGAGAACTTTCACTGACCGTGCGTGGACTCATTCTGCAACGGGGCGACGGGCGCCGCCTTGCCGCTGAGGACACGGCGATCGCGCGCGTCCCGCGGCGCGGGAGTTCCATTAATCGGAGTCTGCGCCGGCATCATGGTTCTCGGAACTTGAGTACTGGCCCGACGCCCGTCCCTTCCACGCGTAGAGCGCTCGCGGGGCCACTGCCGACCCCGCCGCCGTTCGAATCTGCCGGACCTGACAGCAATCCCCCGGACGACCCGGCGAGGCCGCTGCCGAAATTCCCTTTCCCGCCGCCCCTGGCTTCTTCGCTCGATGTCGTGCCGCGCCGTTTAATCGTGGGCAACGCCACCGCGCCGCGCCTCGCGGATGTCGAGCGGTCGCTCCGCGGGGCGTTCGAGGCCTGCGGTTACGGCGAGAAAAATTATTACGAAGTGCCGGGCGGCTTCGCCATGGCCAGCCGTCTCGAGCAAATGGACGAGGACGGCTCGCTCAGCGCCGACCGCTGGTCGGATGAAGTGAATCCGATTCGCGAGTATTCGCTGCGGGGCTATCTCGCTGCGCTCTTTAACGCGCGCGCCGGTCATTATCGCGTAATCGTTTTCATCGTGACGGACACTCCTTTTCTTCAAAGTGAAACGCGCGTCGGCTCCGACGAAGCGGCCGCGTGGGTCAGGAAAGGCTTGAATACTTTGCCGCGCTCCATCGGCAGCCTTCCCTACACGCCCGAGCACGAATGCAGCGCGCTGGTTTACGAATTCAAGAAGCTGGCCGACGGCAAAACCAGATTCGTGGAGCCGAGCGAGATCTCCGCGCGGACCCATCTGCAAAAGACCGGGATGTGGTCGGCGCTGCAGCGAGGCCAGCGCTAGAGCGTGTCATGCACTTTTTCCCGGGGCCGAAGGCTACGTAGCACAGGCATCTTGCCTGTGGGGACAGCGGGCGTCTCGCCCGGTGAAGCAAAAGCTTCGACGAAACCGACGAGAGAAACACCGGGCAAGATGCCCGCTTTCCCCCCAGGCAAGATGCCTGTGCTACGGCGTTCTCGGCCGCCTAGCAGCTAACCAAAGTACGTGACACGCGCTAGGTCGCGCGGCGGCGCTTAGGTTTCTTCGGCGCGAGCACTTCGGTTTCGGCGTCCGTGGCCCGTTTGCGGGAATTAAAGAGCGCGCCGATCGCCGCCAGCACGACGCCTTGCATCGGCGAGAGATAAATCGTGGTGTTGGTGAAGTAGTGCATGTCGTGCGTGCCCGCGAACGGTTCCGCCAGCATCACGGCGATCAATACCAGCAGGTAAACCAGCGAGAGTCCCAGGGCGACGCGGAAGAAAAACCGTTTCACCGTGCGCCGTTCCCGATCTTCATCCAGCGCCGTGCCCGCGATCACACCGGTAATGAGCGCGACGGTGGGAAAAATCGTGGGCGTGAACCAGCTCCAGAAATCCTGCGTGATGCTGTCGAAACGGTTGGTGATCGATTGCGCGATCGCGATCAGGACTGCGATGAGCGCGCCGCCATACCAGACGGTGGCGAGCCGATTGCGGGCGCGCTCGAGATCGATGCGTTGATTTCCAATATTTGCACGCGGCATAAAGGGGGGGCGGGAGACCTGTGAGCGGCAGCCTACGAAACCGACGCGCGCATGTCACGCTCTGCGAAACACGAGCTTTGCTCGCCTGAGATGAGATGCAGCGTAGCGGGGCGTTGTCTCTGCTCGAATGGTCAATCGAAACGCAATGCCTTCACCGGATCCAGCCGCGCCGCGAAATACGCCGGAATAATCGCGAAGACCCAGCAGATCACGAACGCGCCCACACAGACAATCGCGACATCGCTGGCCACAACTTGAGCCGGAATCTCCGAAAATTGATAGACCTGGCGCGGGAAGACCTCGATCCCAAAGGTACTCGCCAGCCACCGGCTGAACTCATTTCGGAAACGGATCAGCAACATGCCCAAACCCAGGCCGCTGAGCGTGCCGAAGAAACCGACCACGACGCCCTGCCCTAAGAACACCCATACGATTTGCCACACCGTCGCGCCCAACGCCTTCATGATCCCGATCTCGCGCCGCTTCTGCACCGTCACCGTGATGAGCGTGTTCATGATCCCGAACGCGGCCACGATCACGATGAAGAAAAGCAGGAAAAACATCACCGTGCGTTCCAGTCGCACCGCTTCGAAGAACTGGCTGTTCATATCGATCCATGTCTGCGCGTATTCCGGCTCCTTCAAAAATTTCTGGATCTCTCGCTTCACGCCTTCCGCCGCATAGGGATCCACCGTCCGCACCGTGATTCCATGCAACGCGTCATCCAGTCCGTAGAGTTCCTGCCCGATATGCACAGGCACTAAGAGGAACTCGGAGTCGTGCAGATAATGGCCGGTCTCGTAGATGCCGGTGACGGTCAGCTCCTTCGGCAAAACCACCTCGCGCAATTGCTCCAGCGCTTCCTTGTCCTTGGCCGAATCGTTGCTTTCCAGCTTCTTAATGCCATCGAGAATCTGGCCCAGATTTCCGGGCGAATAGACCGTCAGCTTATCGCCCACATCGATCTGAAGCTTGCGCGCCAATTCCACCCCCAGCACGGTCGAGTCACCGTCCAGGTCCAGCTTCCCGCGGATGATGAACTTGCCCAGCGGCGTCACCTTTTCTTCCTCCTCGAGATCGATCCCGCGGATCAACGGCGCGAGTCGCCGCCCCTCGAACTCCACGATCACCGGCCCCTGCACGTAAGGCGCAGTCGCGACCACGCCCGGCGTGTTCCGGATCTTCACCGTCAGATCGCGCCAATCGCGCAGCACATCGCGCGTCGAGACGAGAATGTGTGCATCGAACTCCATCACCTTCCGCTTCAACTCGCGATCGAACCCAGTCATAACCGAGATCACAAGAATGAGCACCGTCACCCCGAGCGTGACCCCGAGGATGGAGATGAGCGTGATGATCGAAACAAACGTCCGTTTCGGTTTGAGATACCGGAGGGCGAGGAAAAGGCTGAACGGCAGTTTCAAATCGCGGATACGGTCGGCAGAAACGCCCAGCGTGCCAGCGCGAAAGAGCGACGGAGCGGCGACACTGCTGTCGCCAGTTAAAAAAGAAGCGCCTTAAACAGGCGACAAGAGTGTCGCCTCTCCGTCACTCTTTCCGGCACACTTGCCGGATGTTTGAGCTCGAAGGCATTGACCACGTGGCGCTCGCGGCGCGCGACGTGGAGCGTAGGGGCGTCGCATTTGAAAGGGCGCAGCGTGACCTCACGGCTCGCAGCGTTGCCTTCCAATTCCACGACCACGAAATCTGCCCGTCGATCTACTTCCAGTATCCCAACGACCATGAGCTTGAGATTACTACTTCCGATGTCTGAAACTTCGGCCCGGGGGCGGGCCGGCTCCATTCCTCGCGATGCGTCAACTCTCGCTGGAATCGGCTCCTCTCGGGAAGTGCCTACGCTCCTTCGCCAGGCCGCGATTCCGCCGGTGCTGTCAGCGCCCCTCAGTTGACCTATCGTTAGGCGATGTGCTCGTGCAGGCACATGCCACCAGACACTCCGGAACCGCTCTGGCGCGAGGTCGTAGGTGATACGGAGCCGTGGCGCCGTGGCCGCCTCTTCCTCGTTCTCTTTGCCCTCTGGCAATTTTTCTCCCAGCTCCTCACGCTGGCCATCCTGCTTCTCGGCGGACACGTCGAGGCCGTCCTCAGTGTCCTCTTAGGGGTGCTATTTTTCTGGTTTTCTTTCTACTTCATCTGGACCGGGATACATTGGGTGCGGTGGATCAACGGCGGATTTCCTGCCTGCTCGGCTTCGCCAAGATCATTTGGGGCATTCGCGACGGGAGCGGCATCCTCGTGGGGGAAGGCACGGTCGCGCTGGGATGTGGCGCTTACCTCGCTCTGGCGCCCTCGGTTTATTTTTTCGCGCTTCGTCAGAAGGGGAGAGTTCGTTGGATGGAATCGCTTGTCGTCGCCGCGATCTTCGCGGTCTTCTTTCTCACCACCGTCGGAGCAGTTTTCGGACTCCGCTTCTACAAGGTGCGCCTGGAGGAAGAGGCCCATCGCTTCGCTGATCGGACGTTTCAGCGAGTATTCGTGCAATACGACACCGAGTTCCTCCGCTCGCACGCCACCGGGAAGCTGCTGACGGAGGCTGGCCCCGATCGGTTAGGGCTCTTCACGACGGATTGCTACATGCGCGTCGGTCCTCCACAACGGGTCGAGCCGTCCCGCGGCCGGCTCTTTTTCAGACTCCAATTCCCGGCCACCACGATCGCCGAAGGCATGATGACGGCGGAAGCCATCGGCGAGCAAGGCCCTGTCATGCTAGGTGCGCGCATTGGCACTGCCGGCAGCGATTGGGAAATCGACGCCATCTGGTGGCGGCAGATTACGGCCGACGCGGCAGCTGAGAACTGATCCGAATCGGCGCCTCGGGGCGATCCGATTGCGAGCCCTGCGCTCCCCGCGTATCAGTCTCCCCCTGTATGGAAACGGCTGAACTCCCCTTCCGGCAACGCGCGCTGGAACTCCTGCGCGCCGGCCCGTTTCGCCGCTTCATCATGGGCTCGGCTGTCTCCGACACCGGCACCTGGATGCAGATCATGGCGCAGGCGTGGGTCATGAGTTCGTTGACCGACAAAGCGCTCCTGCTCGGGATGGTGAATTTCGCGGCCGGCATCCCGACGTTGCTGCTCACCATGGTGGGCGGCTCCGCGGCGGATCGTTACGACAAACGCAAAATTCTCATCGCCGCGCAGATCGTGCAATCCATCCTCGCCGTAATTCTTGGCACACTTGTACTAACCGGGCTGGTCCAAGTCTGGCATATCATCGCGCTGGCGGCGTGCCTGGGCGTTTGCATCGCATTTGAAATGCCGGCCATCACGGCGCTCGTGCCGGAGTTGGTGAAGCGCGAACAAATTGCCACTGCGATTGCCTTGGATCGCTCCGTCTTTCATGGCTCGCGTCTGGTGGGGCCGTTTGTCGCCGGGATGCTGGTCGCGGGAATCGGAGCGGCGGCCGCGTTCTACACGAATGCGCTTTCGTTCTTCGCGCTCCTGGCCGCTTTGCTCACGTTACCCGCGCGCAAGCTCGGCACCGCGGAGGAAGAAGAACAACGCAAGACCGGCTTTAAGGAAGGCCTCCGCTACGTGCGCCACGATCGCACGATCCTCTGCATGATCGCGCTCATCGCGCTCACGACGATTTTCGTTTTTCCCTTTCTCTCCATCATGCTCCCGCTCTACGTGCGGAATATTCTCCATCTCGGCGCCGATCGGATGGGCTGGCTCATGGCCGTCTCCGCCTTGGGGTCGATCGCGGGCTCACTTGGGATTATGGCGGTGGCGCGGCCGCAACGCTTTCGCTTCATGATGGCGGCGGCCGGGATCGCGGCGGTGGCGCTTTTCTGTATGTCGCGCGTGGCTGATTTTGGCCTGACCGCGATGTCGATGATCTTTCTCGCGGTCGGGCTCTCGTTTAATTTTGCGCTCGCCGGCACGATCGTGCAGGAACGCGCGCCCGCGCATCTGCGCGGCCGCATCTCCGCCGTTTTTGGACTGAGCTTTTTCGGGCTAATGCCGCTCGCGAGTTTGATCACACCTGGTTTCGCAGATCTAGTCGGACTGCGCACAGCGCTCATGGTTTCGTCCTTTTTCTTTGGCGTGGGCGCGATCGTGGTCGTGAACCTCGCCGGCCGCACGATGGCCGCCCAGCCGGTCGATCCGATGCCGGAGGCGGAACCAGCCTCCGCTCTTTGAGATGGCGTATCCCATTTCATTCTCGACCTGCTGGAATTCCGGCCGCCACACCGATGGCGCGGAAATGTTGCGCGAGATCAAGGGCGAGCTGGGGTTCCATCGCATCGAACTTGGGCACGGCATTCGCATTTCGCTCATGCCCGGCATCCAGAAGATGTATGAAGCGGGCGAGGTCACCTTTAGCAGCCTGCATAACTACTGTCCCCTCCCCGTGGAGGTCATGCACGCTTCGCCGGATTGCTACAAATTCTCCGCCGGCACTTCGCGCGAACGCGAACGCGCGGTGAAGCAAAGTTTCCAGACGATCGATTTCGCCCAGCGTCTCGGCGCGCCGTATGTCGTGCTGCACTGCGGCGAAGTGCCGATGAACCCGATCACCGATGAGCTGATCGCGCTGGCGAAGAAGGGCGAACTGAACTCGCGCGATTACGTGCGGCGCAAGATCAAAGCCGTCAAAAAGCGCGAGGAAGCCGCCACCTGGCATCTCGAGCGCGTGCGCGAATGCCTGAAGCGCATCGTCGAATACGCGGCGGAGAAAGACATCCGCCTCGGGGTGGAGGGCCGCCGCGGCTACGAGGAGATGCCTAACGAGCGCGAACTTCCCGCGTTGCTCGACGAACTCGACTCTCCGCATGCCGGCTACTGGCACGATTTCGGCCACATCCAGATCAAAGAGAACCTCGGCTTCCTCAATCATGAAGAATGGCTGCGCCTGATCGGCCCTCGCGCTTTCGGTTGCCACCTCCAGGACGTGATCTGGCCCGGCCAGGATCACCAACCGCCGTTCGCCGGCCACGTCGATCTGGAGAAACTTATTCCGCTCCTTCCCGCGACCTGCTTGTTTGTCTGGGAGATGAGCCCGCGCAAAACCGCCGAGGAAATTGGCCGCTCGGTCGAAATCTGGAAAGCGCGCTACGGCGAATGAAAAAAGTCCTCCTGACCACGCTGCAGATCGCGGTGACAATCGCGCTCCTGTACTTCGTCTTCCGCGATCCGGGCAAACGCGAGCAGATGCGGACGGCGCTCCATCTCGCCAACTATTGGTGGATCCTCCTCGGTCTCGTGGCCTATGCGGCGGTGGAAGTCGCGGCCGCCATCCGCTGGCAAGTTTTGCTCCGCGTGCAGGGCATTCGCCTGAGCAACATGCGCGTCGGCGCTCTCTTCCTCATCGGCATGTTCTACAACCAGTTCATGCCCGGCGGGACCGGCGGCGACATCATCAAGAGCTACCTCCTCTTAAAGGAAACGCCGGATAAAAAAGCGGGCGCCCTCCTCGCGGTGATGTTTGATCGCGTCATTGGTCTAGTCGCTTTGATCGGCATCACCGGTGTCTTGATTTCAATGCGATACGATTGGCTGGCCAGCGTGCGCGAGACGCGGCAGTTGCTCTATCTCCTGCTGCTGATCCTGGGCAGCTCGGTCCTCGCGCTCGTGACCTCGTTCCTGATCAGCGGCTTCAACCTCTTGCGCTGGCTGCCGCACCGCTTCCCCGGCCGTGAAAAATTGATCGAAATTTCCGCAGCGTATCATCTTTACGCGCGACATTGGAAAGCCACGCTGGTCGCTCTGGGGATGTCGGTCATCGCGCATCTCGCCACCTTCACCACTTTTCTCTGTGTCGCCTACGCCCTCCACGCCGAGGACGTGCGGGTCACTCCGCCCACGCCGGTGCCCGTCGTCGATTTCTTCGCCATCATGCCAATCGAGCGGACCATCTCCTCGCTCCCGATCAGTTTTGGCGGCGCCGGCTGGCGAGAAATCGTGCTCCAGATTTTGCTCCACAATCTCGCGGGCGTGAAAGAGGGCATCGCCAATTTGATCGGCTCTTTGAGTTTCCTCATCATGCTCACCTGCGCGCTGCCCGGCGGGCTGGTCTACTTTTTTTACCGCCCCAGCGGAGCCGGCGGACACGTGAAGATGAAAGAAATGCGGCAGGAAGTCGCCACCCTCGAGCACGACATCGTCGAGCGAGAGGAACCTTAGGCGACCCAGATGGCGAAGGCGCGCAGTTCCGGTGCGACCCGGCGGCCCTTTGTCGCCGCCACTTTTGCCATCACGGCTGATGGCCGCATCACGACGCGCAAATTCACACCCGTCGATTTCACTTCGCGCGAAGACAAGATGCACCTGCTGCGGCAGCGCGCGCTCTCCGATGCGGTCCTCGTTGGTCACAGCACCTTGAAAAAAGACAACGTGCGTCTCGCGCTTCCGAAAGGTGAGTTGCGCGACGAGCGACTCGCCCGCGGTCAGACGCAGTGCCCGTTGCGAGTGATCGTCTCGAACGAAGGCCGGATCGATCCGGCGCTGAAAATTTTTAGTTCGACCGTCGCGCCCATCGTCATCTTCTCCACCACCCGAATGCCGAAGCGGCATCAGGATGCGTTGCGCGAAAAGGCGACGCTGCACTTGAGCCATGCCCGCAGCGTCGATCTGCTCTGGATGTTGCAGCAACTGCGTCAGCAGTACCGCGTGCGCACGGTCGATTGCGAAGGCGGCGCCGCGCTCTTCCGTTCCATGATCGAGCTGGGATTGATCGACCAACTCAATCTCACCATCGCGCCCTACCTCTTCGGCGGAAAAGGAGCACCGACGTTGACCGGACTAAGCAGCGACTTCCTCCCGGCCAGCGTCCATTTCACCCTCACCGATATGCGCACGGTGGGCGACGAATGCTTCCTCACCTACCGGATCAAGTCGCGCGGCGTTTAGCGGGCGGGGGCGGAATTTCCCTCCGCGTTTGCGTTGCAGACTCCCCACCGGGATTGTGGCCGACTCCAATGCGCACCGGGAATTCCATCATCATGCAGGCGCCCCGGCAGGCGATCTTCGAGATGGCGGCGAATCTGGAACTTTGGCCGGAAATTTTGCCGCATTATCGATACATCACGTATCTGGAACGCGGCGAGACGCGTAACCTTGTCGTGATGGCAGCCAGACGCTCCGGTATCCCGATTTCGTGGACATCTGAACAGGAGATCGACCGCGATAAGATGGAAGTGCGCTTCCACCATCTCAAAGCTTTCACCAAAGGAATGCGCGTCGTCTGGACCTTCGACGAAACGCCGGCCGGCGTGCGCGTGGAAATCCTGCACGATCTAAAATTCCGCGTGCCCGCCCTCGCGCCCGTGGCCGATCAGATCATTGGTAATTTCTTCATTCACCACATCGCGAGCGAAACGCTCCGCCACATGAAAGCGTATCTCGAGGCGCGGAGTTAACCGACCATGCGAAACGGAAAACATCGCCGCGCAGTCATCACTGGCATCGGTCCGATCACCTGCATCGGCACCGGACGCGAAGAATTCTGGCGCGGAATTCTCGCGGAGCAGAGTGGGATTCGAAATATTTCCACTTTCGATACGACCTCGTTCCACGCGCATTGCGGCGGCGAGATTCGCGATTGGGTGCCGGAAAATCATTTCCCGCCACATCGCTTGAAGCGGTTGGATCGTTACGCGCAATTTGCCGTCGCATCGTCGCGGATGGCGTTGGAGGATGCGAAACTTCCCTGGTCGCGCGAGCAGCCGCAGGACCGCGTCGGCGTCAGCTACGGCACCGCGCTGGGAGGAATCGCGAACGCGGAGGCGCAACATTCGTATTTTCTGAAAAAAGGGACGCGCGGCGTGAAGCAAACACTCGCGCTCCAAGTTTTCGGCGGTTCGGCGCACTCGAATATCGCGATCGAATTCGGCTTCCGCGGCGTCGGAACCACGAATTCGAATAGCTGCGCCAGCGGCACCGTCGCGGTGGGCGAAGCGCTCCGTTACATCCGCGACGATTTTGCCGACGTCATCATCGCCGGCGGATCGGAAGCGCCGCTCAGCCCGCTCACCTATGGCGCGTTCGCCATTATCAAAACCATGAGCCAATCCACGGGCGATCCGGCGCAAGCCTGCCGGCCATTCGATCTCGCGCGCGATGGTTTCGTCATGGGCGAAGGCGCGGCCTCGCTCGTAATCGAAGAGCTGGAGCATGCGCGAAACCGCGGCGCGCATATCTACGCGGAAGTGCTCGGCTACAGTCTGAACAACGACGCCTTCCACATGACCTCGCCGCTACCCGGCGGCGAATCCTGCATCCGCGCCATTCGCGAGTCGCTCGCCGATGCCGACCTGGCGCCCGAGCAGATCGACTATGTGAATGCGCACGCCAGTTCCACGCAATTAAACGACAGCACCGAGACGATGGCGTTGAAAGAAGTCTTCGGCGAACACGCCGGGCGCATGGCCGTCAGCGGAACGAAGGCCTTCACCGCGCACCCGCTCGGCGCGACCGGCGCGATGGAAGCGGCGATCTGCGCGCTGGCCATCGAGCACGGTTGGTTGCCGCCCACCTTGAATCGCGATAATCCCGATCCCGCTTGCGACCTAGACGTCGTGCCGGATCACGGACGCGCTGCCACACTAGACTACGTCCTGAGCAACTCCTTCGGTTTCGGCGGGATCAATTCCTGCGTAGTTCTCGGACGCGTCCGCGACTGAGCTCTGGGGAGCACGCTTGCAGCGTGCTGGTTTTGGCATTCTGCCAAAACGAACTTTCGTTCCGCGCGGCCAAAATCCAAGCGCCCGCGTTCGGAAAAGTTCGTGATCGCAGAATGCGACCACCAGCACGCTAAAAGCGTGCGCTCCCCGGATCACTGTTCACGCTGGTCGAGGAGATCGGGCCGATTCTCGCGCGTGCGCTTCAACCCCTGCTCCTTCCGCCACGCCGCGATTTGCGCGTGATTTCCGGAGAGCAAAATATCTGGCACCTTCCAGCCGCGGAATTCCGCCGGCCGAGTGTAGTGCGGTGCCTCCAAGACCCCGTCCGCGAAACTTTCCTCCACCGCTGAGAGCTCGTGCCCCAGCACATCAGGCAGCAGACGCGTAATGGCATCCACCATCACCACCGCGGCGATCGCGCCGTTGGTCAGGACGTAATCGCCGATCGAAATCTCCGCGTCGATGAGATGCTCAGTGACCCGATGATCGACGCCTTCATAATGCCCACAGATGATAATGAGATGATTCTCACGCGAAAGCTCTCCCGCGATTTGCTGCGAAAAGCGCCGCCCGGTTGGCGTCATCAGAATCACCTTCGGAGCTTCGCCCTGCCGTTCCCGAAGTTCTTCCACCGCCGCAAAAATCGGCTCCGCCCGCATCACCATTCCCTGCCCTCCGCCAAACGGCGCGCCGTCCGCGGTGCGATGCTTATCCGTCGTCCAATTGCGCAGATCGTGGATGTGCAACTCCAACGCGCCGCTGGCTTGGGCGCGCTTCATCATGCTCTCGTGCAACGGCGCGCGGCAGACTTCCGGAAACAAGGTGAGGATGTCGATCCGCATCGACAGGAACGTCGAACGCCGGAGGCCGCACGTCCAACGCCGAACTTTTGCCGTGGGGCACGAGGAAGCTGCTTGAACGCCGCCCGAAAGACCGATAGAACGGTGCCCGGCCAAGCCGTAAAAACTTCTTCCCTCCGCATGAGTTCCTCGAAAAAGACGCTCGCTGATGTGCAGGCTGCGTTTGAGTCGCAGCGGGTTTTGAAGTGCTCCCGTCGTGAGCTCGAACGGCTCCTGGTCGCCACCGGCGCGGAGACCATTCCCGATCCCGCGCTTCGCGCACGCGCGCATGAGATGAGTGAAACGTTACGCCGTTTACTCGAGACTAAATCGTCGGCCCCACCTTCGCCCTTGGCATTTGTGGCGACACTGCTCGCACTCGCCGCATTGCTTTTTTCCGGCGCGCAGGCTTTCTATTGGCGCAAGATGCACACGGCAGCGGCGGCCTCGACGGCCGAACTGGCTGACTACATTCGGGCGTCAACTCGCGACCAGTTGTTAGGCGACCCGCGCATCCAGTTGACGATTGACGAAATGGCGCGGCGCGCTCCGACTCTGAGCACGGGATCGGTGCAAGCGTGGTGGGCCGGCGAACAGGCGCGTCAGGTCCAAGCGTTGGAAGCGCGCGCGAAGCGTCAAGTGATCCTGGGCGATCGCGATGGAGCCGTGCAAAGCGTGCAGCGCGCGGATGAAATCCGCAGCGGAATCGACTCCCTCGCGAGTTTCGAGCGACCACCGGAACCCTAGCGCGGTTCCCGGTTACTCTGCGATCTCGAGCGTGGCGCGTTGCCCGTGCCGATCAGCAGAACTGGCGAGCAAAGCACGAATCGCCTGAATGGTCTGCCCATTGCGGCCGATGATGCGGCCGACATCCGTTTGGCGCATGGCGAGGCGGAAGACGGTAGTGTTGCCGTTCGGAATTTCGGAGATCAGGACTTCGTCGGGAAATTCAACCAGATAGCGGATCACGAATTCGAGAAACGGTTTCACGCGTGCAGTCTAAACGTGCTTTATGCGTTTGTGCAGTTCTTTGAGCAGACTTCGGCCTGAGGGCAGGCCGGCTCCATTGCCTGCGTAGGGAGCTTTCTCGTTGGAGCCGGCCCGCCCTCGGGCCGAAGCCTGCCACCGTTCCGCGTCAGTTACTCGCGACCGCTTCTTCTGTCGCGGCCGACTGCGCCGCGGCGACCTTGCGGTTCTGCTTCACCAAACTCCGCACGGTGTCGGAAGGCTGCGCTCCTTGCGACATCCAATGCTCGATCCGATCGAGTTTGAGCGCGCTGTTGTGATCTTTTTTCTTCGGATCGTAGGTGCCCACGATCTCGATGAATTTCCCATCACGCGGGCGGCGGCTGTCCGCCACCACCACTTTGTAGTAGGGAGAATTCTTCGCGCCTTCGCGCCGTAGTCTGATTGAAACTGCCATATCGTTAATTTTTCATCCGCGCCATTTGCGCCATCATCTTCTTCATTTTCCCGGCGTTCTTCATCATCTTCCGCATCTGATTGAAACGCTGGAGCAGATCGTTCACCTCGGTGACCGTGCTACCACTTCCTTTTGCGATACGCTGCCGCCGCCTGGCATTTAGAATGTCGGGCCGCGTCCGTTCTTCGCTCGTCATCGAAAGCACAATCGCTTCTGTGCGTTTGATCTGCTTCTCGTCGACGGAAAGGCCCTGCACGTTACTCATGCCGGGGATCATGCCAAGGATATTCTCCAGCGGCCCCAGCTTCTTCATCATTTTGAATTGGGCCAGGAAATCGTTGAAATCGAAGGAGGCGGTCCGGAGCTTTTTCTCCATCCGCATCGCTTCTTCTTCGTCGAAGGCTTCGGCGGCCTTCTCGACCAGGCCCACGATGTCGCCCATCCCGAGAATGCGGCCGGCGAGACGATCCGGCACGAAGGCTTCGAATTGATCGAGTTTCTCGCCGACGCCGGCGAACTTGATCGGGCGCTGCGTGACCTCGCGCATGGACAGCGCAGCACCGCCACGAGCATCGCCATCGAGCTTCGTCAGGATGATTCCCGTCAGTCCAAGCGCGTCGTTAAAGTGCGTGGCCACGCTAACCGCCTGCTGACCTGTCGCGGCGTCGGCTACAAGAAGGATCTCCTGCGGCTTGAGGAATTCTCGCAGCTCCTTGATCTCCGCGATGAGCGCCTCATCGATTTCCTGCCGGCCCGCAGTATCGAAAATCTGCACGTCGCCAGTCTGCGTCTTGGCCCACTCCAAACTCGCGGCGACTGAGCGTCGCAAATTTTTCTCGGAAGCGTCCGGCATGTAAACGGGCACATCCACCTGGCCCGCCAGCGTCGCCAACTGCTGGATCGCCGCCGGCCGATGCAAATCGCACGCGATCAAGAGAGGCCGCCGACCCTGCTTCTTGAGCAGCCTCGCCAGCTTGGCTGACGAAGTCGTTTTGCCCGCGCCGTTCAAGCCGACCATCAAAATGCGCGCTGGCTTTTCCAAGTTCAGCGGGGAGGCATCGCCGCCAAGGAGAGTGGTCAGCTCATCGTGGAAAATCTTCACCATCTGTTGACCGGGCGTCACGCTGCGCAGCACTTCCTCGCCCAGCGCTTTTTCCTTCACCCGCGCGATGAAGCGCTTCGAGACCTGGAAATCGACATCGGCATCCAGCAACGCCAGGCGCACCTGACGAAGCGCATCATCGATATTCGCCTCCGAGATCGACCCATGCCCGCGCAAGTCCTTGAAAATGTCCTGAAGCTTATCGCCGAGTAGAGAAAACATGGGAAACGGGGCCAGACACGTAGCACAGGAGAGATGCCGCTGCCACCTTGCGCATGATCCTGATCGCCGCTCTCACCGCAAGGATCGCGGCCAGCCGCCTTTCGTAGGTGACCTACGTCATCTCGCGCAAACACTCCGCAATCGGGGGATGCGGCCGGGCATTCAACCACTCGCGCCGCACCCGGAAGCCAGCAATCTCCCCACTTGCGATCCACTCCTCACCCTGCGCGAATTCGGTCAAGACTTCGCCGTCCAGCGCATAGAGACGATGCGCTGCCGTCTGCGGATCGAGCACCCAATACTCGCGCACGCCGTGTTCCTCATAGGCCGCAAATTTCGGTCCTACGTCACGATCCGCTGTGCGCGGGCTCAGCGCTTCGCAGACCCATACCGGGGCAAATGGGGCGTGGGTTTCTTCCAGACGCGGCACTTGCGCATCAGAAAACCAGGAAAGATCGGGCAGGAAAACATTCCTCGTGCTCATCCGCACCGCTACCACTTCGCGGTAGAGACGTCCTCCCAAACCCGCGCGCTCGAGATAGGCGCGCAGAAGATAATCCAGAAAATTCAGCAAGTCGGCATGAACAAGGGCGACGGGCGAATGCATAAATTTTTCTCCTCCAATCAGGTCCGCCTGGACGCCGGGCTGGAGCCACTTTAGAAAATCTACGTCTGTCCAAAGCTGCCGTTCCACCTGTGCGCTCTCGGAAACCAGCGTAGCCATGCCGTAATCTAAACACCTTTCCTCCTAAGGGGAAAGCATGCGGTCCGCCAGACCGAAACGCGACGGCTCCGGGGCGAGGTCTTCCTTTGTTCCCGGCGCTCACGTTAGATTGATCCTTCATTGGCCGATCGCACATCGTTTCTCTGGATGCAGGAGCGTGGCCTCACGCAAGCGTTGACCTCGGATCATCATTTCGAGCGGGCCGGCTTTGGGATCCTGCTCAAGTCCCGAAGCCGGTCGGCTTCCTCCAGGGCCGGATGGCGCATTGGACGCGCTCCCACTCTCGTCCCGCTCCTAGGGGCCGGACGGGCGAATCGCGTAAAGCGGCGTCAGATCCACGTAAATACGGCAATCATCGGCCAGCGGGCGTTGCGGATCGTTAGGCTGGGCGCCTGCCAAATGAAAGATCGTCACCGCAGGAATCGTGACCTGTTCCCGATCGTGCCGCGTGTAGGTGACGACCGCTTCCAGGATCAGGGTGTCTTTCGTCAGAAAAGCTCCTTTCGCCTCATGCCGCAGCGCGAGAAAGGACAAGAAGAATTCGGTGATCGCAGCCTCGATCGCGGGCCGCCCGTGAATCGGCGGATTATTCCCGAACCGAAGCGAACCCTCATCGACGAAAGCGGCCGCAAAGCCAGCCGCGTCCTTGTGGTCCACACTTTGCGCGTAGAGCTTTGACGCCCAACGAAAGACCACCTCCTCCGCCGGAATGGGCGGCAACGAATCGCAACGCTCGGAATTCACAGGTCACTTTCTCAGGCAAACCCCGCTTTGACCAGCGCGACCGCTGAGCCAAAAGGCTTTAGTGATCGCAACCGAGCGCGGACAGATTACGACGCAGGCGCATCGTTCCATCGCGAAACAACGGCGTGGCGTCGATCCGTTTCCGCGGCGCGTGTTGCAGCCGGAAAGCCAGTTCGAAATCCGCCACCGGCGCGGGGCGATCCAAACGGTCGCGCCGTCTGCGACTTCTCCCCGCTACGATCAACCCCGCGCCGACCAGGAGCGAAAATGCGAGACCGGTAGAAAGCGGCACGGCTTCGATCTGTGGCTTCGATCTAATGACCCGCTTTTCCGCCTTGGCGCTCTGCCCACCGGAGTAGGCGGCGAGGTTGAAAGTGAGAAGGAGGGCGAGGACGATCCAGCCGACGTGCCCACGCCGACGACTCCGAGCGAGGTAGGATTGCAGTTTCATGTCGATCGTTTTAGCGGCATCAGCTCTTTTTCGTCTCTACTCCCTTTGGAGTAGAAACGCGGAACGGGTGTTGCCCGTGCTCTCCGAAAAGGTTTTATAACGAGCCTTATGACGCCCGGACCTTTCCTCACCGCGTGGCGGTGGTGGCTTCTCGCGTGCGCTTTGATCGCGCCGCTGGCAGTGGTCGGTGCGGAAGTGGATCGCGAGTTGGGGCGGCCGTTCTTGCAAAACTTCGCGCTGCGCGAGTATCACGCTCACAATCAAAACTGGGCCACCGCGCAGGATGCGCAGGGCGTTCTCTACTTCGGGAACAAGGCGGTCGTGCTCGAATACGACGGAGTGACATGGCGGAAGATTCACGTCGCGGGGACGACCTATATTCGCGGGTTGGCGATCGATGCGAGCGGCATCATCTACGTCGGCGGCGTGGATCAGCTCGGCTATCTGGAGACCTCGCCCGCTGGCGACAAAACATTCGTTTCACTGCTCGATGCGCTGCCGCCAGACGCGCGCGATTTCAAGGATATCCGTCGCGTTTATGCCACCCCGGCAGGCGTATTCTTTGCCGCCGATCAACAGCTCATGCGCTGGCGTGACGGCAAATTCACCATCTGGAAATTCCCGGGCACCTCTCGGATACGCAGCCACTGGACGGGCGAGCATCTCTATCTCCAGCAGCGCGACATCGGTTTGCAGCGGATGGAGGGTGAGCAATTCGTCCGGGTTTCGGTCGATCCCCTTCTCCGCGATGCCGATGTCACTTTCCTCACTCCGCTCGCGGACGGTGAGATCCTCCTCGGCACGGCCGATCGCGGACTCTTCTTGTTGCGGGAAGGTCGCACCACACCGTGGCCGACGGAGATCGACGAATTCTTGCACACGAAGAAAATCACGCGCGGTCTGCGTCTGCACGACGGCACGATTGCGCTGGCCACGGATTCCTCGGGTCTCGTCATCCTGACCGCGCAGGGTCAACTGAAATCTCGCCTCGATGAATCCAGCGGCCTGCAGAACGTAAAAATTCTCGGTCTTTTCGAAGGCCGCGAACATGGACTCTGGCTCGATCTGAATTCCGGTCTCGCCCGTCTCGAACCGGAATCCGTGTGCTCGATTTTCGATACTGCCAACGGCCTGCCGCGCGCCACCACCCGCGATCTCATCCGTTTCCGCGGCTCACTCTTCGCCGCCACCAGCGGAGTCTATCAACTCGCGCCGACCGATCCCCTCACCGCGCAAGCGGCGCACTGGAGGCGGTTGCCGGGATTGGAAGGCGAGTTCTGGAGCCTGTGCCCGCACGAAAGCGGATTGCTCGTCGGCGGCGCCGGCGGCGTTTCTTTGATCGCGAACGACAATGCGGTGTCGCTAATCGTTGCTTCGTCGGTGCAGGTGCTGGCTCTCTCGCGGTCGCGCGTCCATCCGGAACGAGTCTTCCTCTCCACCAGCGAGGGCCTCCGCTCCATCCGGCTCGAAGCGGCGGGACAGTGGATCGATGAAGGCCCTGTGCCGGATTTCAGCGCGGAGGTCCGCACCATCGTGGAAACAGGGAACGGTGATCTTTGGCTGGGAACAACGACGAGCGGAATCTATCGCGTGGTGTTTGCCCCCCCGGTCGGAGCCGAGCGCGGCCAGTCAAGCGTCACCCAGTATTTCAAAACGCACGGCCTGCCTAACGACCAACAATGGACCCGCGTCGTTCCGGCAAACGACGGCACGGCGCTTTTCGCGACGCAGGCTGGCCTTTATCGTTTTGATCCGGGCACAGACACTTTTCATCCAGTGAGCGAATACGGCGCGCGTTTCGCCGATGGGTCTTTTATGCTCGGCGCGGTGGCCCAGGATCGCACGAAGCAACTTTGGTTCGCCGGCCGCGCGCCAAACGGAGTCTGGCTCGATCAAGAACTCGGCCACGTTTCGCCTAACGAGCCGATCACGGGATTGCCTTACAAGATTGCCGACAAGATCGGGGAGATCGAAAAATTCTATCCCGAAGGCGAGAGCGCGGAGACCGTCGTTTGGATCGGCGGCACAGACGGCATCGTCCGTGTAGCAGCCGACAAGCTTGCAGCCGCTCCTCCCGCACCCGCGTTCGATACCATCATTCGACGAGCAATGACCACCGGGTCGGCAGGTTCCAAGGCCGGTCCGGAACCGATCGGCGAACAGGAATTGCTCTACGAGCGGAACTCGATCCGCTTCGAATTTGCCGCCAACACATTTTCCGTCGGAGCCGCGCCTCGCTACCAAACGCGCCTCGCCGGTTTCGAGGGCGGCGAGTGGTCAGTGTTCACCCCTCAGACGAGCGTCGATTACACCAATTTGCCTGAAGGCTCCTACGTCTTTGAGGTACGCGCACGGGACATCGATGGGCAATTCAGTTCGCCTGCCCGCTTTCCCTTCAGCATCGCTCCACCATGGCAACGCACTCCGCTGGCTTACGTTTCCTACGCATTGTTTGCGCTGGCCGCTTTGCTCGGGCTGGCGCGCTGGCAAATGAATCGCTTCCAGAGAACGCACACGCGGCTGGAAAGTTTGATCGCGGCGCGCACCGGGGAATTGCGAGCGCGGGAAAGCGAGTTGCTTCGCGCCAAGGAAACAGCCGACACCGCCAATCGCGCGAAGAGCTCTTTTTTGGCGAACATGAGCCACGAATTGCGCACACCCTTGAACGCGATCCTCGGTTACACCCAGATCCTGCTGAAAGACGACACGCTCTCGCAGAAGAACCGCGAACGGCTGACCGTGGTCGGCCAAAGCGGCGGCCACCTCCTCGCCATGATCAACGATGTGCTCGATCTCTCGAAGATCGAGGCTGGGAAATTGACGCTCAATCCCACGACGATTTCGTTTCTCGAATTGATCGAAGAAGTCTGCGCGGCCTTCCGCCAGCGCGTGGCGGAAAAGGGCCTCGCCTTCGAATGCGCACCTCCATCGGACGGACCAGACATGGTGTTAGTCGACGCCGGAAAGCTGCGACAGGTGCTGTTCAACTTGTTAGGCAACGCGGTCAAATTCACGGAAACGGGTGGCGTCTCCCTTCACCTTCTGCATCAGGCCGACGGGCGGGTGCGCTTCGAAGTCGTCGATACCGGAATCGGGATCGCCCCCGACGAACTCCGCGACATCTTCCTCACCTTTCACCAAACCGCGAATTCGCTTCTCGCCGCGCAAGGCGCTGGCTTGGGGCTGGCCATCAGCAAACAACTGGTCGCGCTCCTGGGTGGGAATTTACAGGTCTCGAGTGCGCCCGGGGAAGGTAGCCGGTTCTGGTTCGACCTGGATTTGCCGAAAGCAGAAACGGGAGGGATTCCCCTAACGACTCAACGCGACGCCGTGACCGGATTTCGCGGCCGCCCACGCCGCCTCTTGATTGCCGATGACGAAGAAACCAATCGCACGGTCTTGCGCGAGCTGTTGGAGCCGCTCGGGTTCGAGATCGAGGAAGCGGTCGACGGCGGCGACTGTCTCGATCGCTGCGCTGCTACTGCATTCGACGCGCTCCTGCTCGATCTGCAAATGCCGACGCTAGACGGCTTCGAGGTCGCGCGAACGCTGCGGAATTCGAAGAGCAACGGCTCGCTCAAGATCATAGCCGTCTCCGCCAGCGTTTTCGAGGATGACCGGCAGGAAGCGATCGATGCCGGCTGCAACGATTTTCTGGCCAAGCCCTTTGAGGAAAGACAACTCCTCGCCGTGCTCGGGAAGGCGCTCGATCTGGAATGGATCACGGCCGGACCCGCTCCCGACGGAGCGCGAGCGACGAACGAAGCGGCGGGCCTCCTCGCTCCACCGCCAGAGGAAATCGAAGCCATGCTCGAACTCTCACGACGTGGCGACATTCTCGGAATCAAGAAACGCCTGGCCGCCCTGGCCGCATCCGATCACGGCAACTACGCCACGTTTGTGCAGAGTCTGGAGCCCTTCGTCGCTGCCTATCAAATGAACCGGATTCGCGATGCGCTGCTGAAATTACAGAAAGAGAAAAACCCATGAATCAGGCCGAAGCCGCGCCCCGCCAAACCATCCTGATCGTGGACGATGTGCCCGCCAATCTGGGCGTGCTCTTGGATTTTCTCGACTCGGCCGGTTACGGAGTTCTAGTCGCGGAAAGTGGCGAAGGTGCGCTCTCCCAACTCGCCTACGCCACACCCGACATCATCCTGCTCGATGTCGCGATGCCGGGCATCGACGGCTACGAAACTTGTCGGCGTTTGAAGGCTGATGAACGCTGGCGCGATACGCCGGTCTTGTTTCTGACCGCGCTGAACGAGACGACTGACAAAGTGCATGGCTTCGAAGTCGGTGCGGTCGACTTTATTTCCAAACCGTTGCATCCGGAAGAGGTCCTGGCCCGGGTGCGCGCGCATCTGCAGATCCGCTCGTTGCAACAGGATCTGGAAGAGAAAAATGCGATGCTCGAAAAAGCGGTCGCGCTGCGCATCGAAGCGGAGAATCAACTCCAACAGTCGCTCGACCGCGCGGTCTTGATTGTGAGCGAGCGCAATCAAATCCAGTTCTGCACGCGTCTCGCGCGTCGGTTGCTGAAACGCTATTTCCCCTCGCTCAAAGACGAAGCGCACCTACCCGACGCACTTGTCGTCTGGTCAGAAAACGGCGCGGCGAAAGAGCCGTGGACAGCCGATCTGGACGAAACACGACTGGAGGCGCGGATCTTTGCTCAACCAGAACCCAGCGCGAACTTTATGCTTCTCCTGGAAGAACGCGCGCTCACGGGCGAGACCCCAGCCAGCTTGCTCTGTCTCGGCCTAACGAATCGAGAAGCCGAAGTGCTCTTCTGGATCGCACACGGAAAGACCACCCCGGAAATCGCGATCATTCTCGATGCGGCACCCAACACGGTGAAGAAGCACGTGCAAAACATCATGCTGAAGCTGGGTGTGGAGACGCGTCTCGCGGCCGCTTTACGCGCCTGTGAAATTCTAGGCCTAACTAGCTAACCCTCGGCGCGCGGAGAAGCACGCGCGCCCGCACTACTCCGAAGGGAGTATGGACGATTTCAGAGCCGCTGGGCGAGCATGCGGTCATGAGCATCCCTTTCCATTCGCTCAGCCCTGATCCAACCGGATGATGCGACCGCTTGAACCTCGACCGCCCCCTTCCCCGATGCCCTGCTCAACCCTATTCGTGGCCCGAGGATTAGTCGCACTGAGCGTGACTGTGCCCGCCACATCGCCGTCGCCTGAAAACCTGGCGGATGGCCCCACCTCCCTCGACAACGAACATCATGAAAAGGCTACTGCGCTATCTCCTCCCGTTCGTGCTCGTCCGCGCCGCCTTGGCTGATCCCGGCACGGTCACGGTCACCAACTTCACCATGAATCCCGGCGGGCGCCTGGAGTTCGAGTTGAACAGCGCCACCGCTACTCCGGGGAACGGCGCTGACTTCCTCAATGTTCTGCAAGTGCTCACGATCGCGGCCGGGACCACCCCCAATTCTGTCTTCACCATCGCCGTGATCTCACTCAGTCCTGCGAACGCGACCGGACCGCTGGCCGACTTCAATCCCACTCGCGCCTATCACTACACCCTCGCCACCGTGGGCGTCAGCCTGGCTGGCTTCGACCCCGCCAGGTTCGCGATCGACACCACCCAGTTTCAAAACGGTCTCGGAGGCGGGAGTTTTTCCCTCCGACTGAGCACAGACGGCCGCAGCCTGATCCTGGATTTTCGCCCCGCGCTCGCTCCCCCCTTCCGGATCACCCAGCTCACACTCGACACCGCCTCCATGCCCGGCGCGGTCCGCGCCTTTTTGACTTGGAACGCAGTGGTCGGCCTGACCTATCGAATCCAGAAGCGAAGCGACCTGGTCAGCGGCGCCTGGACGGATGAATCACCGAATTACGAAGCCACGACCACTGCTCCGAGCGTCCCTTCCTTCTACACCAGCCCCGCGCCTACCAAGCAATTCTATCGCGTGATGGAAGTCCCGGTTCCGTAAACACCGGTGAGTTCGCCGCGAAAGGAGGCGGCCCGCCCAGCTACTACGAAGGGAGTATGGACGGTCGGTAACGCGGGAAGCCACTATCTTTTCATGTCGTACACCTTCCTCTCCCTGTTCCGTTACACGACCGTACTTCTTCTTTGCCTCAGCGCGTTTGCGAAGGGCGCAGGTCCATTGCGCGAATGGTGGCT
Source organism: Chthoniobacterales bacterium (assembly GCA_038258815.1). Lineage (GTDB taxonomy): Bacteria > Verrucomicrobiota > Verrucomicrobiia > Chthoniobacterales > UBA10450 > JACCTI01. Next base: position 93,154 of record JBBSPM010000002.1, on the reverse strand, counting down.
GGACGTTGAGACGTTTTCGCCGCGGAGCGGAAAGCTGAACATGCGCTTACTTCAAATCGATATCCCGAGCGCGACCTACACTTGGGACGGTGGCCTGTCGCACGGTAATAATACCCCCGATGGCAACTGGTCCACAGTCAACAATTGGGCCGGCGGCAGCGCCCCACTCCAGGGCGCCAGCACTGACCTGATCTTTAGCCAGAGCGGCGTGCGCCGGACGGCAAATCAGAACATCGGCAGTTCCTTCCAACTCCGGTCCATCACCTTCGATAACATTTCCAACGTCACCGACCTCACCGGCGGTACGCTCGATTTCGACACCGGCAGCCCGAGCATACGTGGTCAAGCGACCCAGAATTCCGCCATCGCGGTCACGATCAGCAATAACATCATCCTCGATCGCGGTTTAACCGTCGGCGGCACCGGCAGCGCGGCCCTCACTTTCTCCGGGACCTTGAGCGGCTCCGGCTCGCTCTGGAAGCAGGACAGCGGCACGCTCATCCTGGCCGGCAGCAGCAACAGCTTCCTCGGTGGGATCGAGCTGAACGGAGGAATTCTCGAGTATGGCAACGGGAACGCGCTGGGCTCCGGCGCGATCACCCTGGCGGGTGGAGAACTGCGCGCCACCAGCAGTACTACCCTGGCCCGGTCGATCTCGTTAGGCGCCGGTCAGCAGGGCGCCATCTCCGTGGTCTCCGGTTCCACACTCACGTTCACGGGCGCGATCAACGCGTTGGGCGACCTGAGCATCGGCTCCGGTCAGGAAGGCAGCGGCGGCGTGGTCATCTTTTCGCCTTCGAGCGCGATCACTTCCTTCAACACCACCCTCACGATTACCGGCGGCGCAGTCCGCGCCGGCAATCCCTTGCTCGGTCTCCTGACCTCTTCCCTGGCGAGCGTTACAATCGCGGCGACGGCCCAGCTGGACTTTCAGTTTCAGGGCGGGTCGCCCACGATTGCTAACCTGCAAGGCGCCGGCTCCATCCATACGGAATCCTTGCTCACTCTCCTCGCAGGCGATTATGCCGGCACGGTCTTCGGCGGCGGTGGCGTGACCAAGTCGTCCGCCGGGGCGCTCACCCTTTCCGGCTCGAGCCAGTTCGAAGGCAACTTTACCCTCGATGCCGGCGATCTCCGGGTCGGCCACAACCGTGCTCTCGGCGGCGCGCAGGTCACCCTCGTGCTCGCGGGTGGGAACCTCTCCGCGGTCAACGCGGATCGTGTCCTCGACAACCCGGTCACCGTCATCGGGAACGCCGTCATCGCTTCCAGCCCGGATAGCACACCGCGCAGGCTGACATTTTCCGGCACCACCTCGCTCAACTCCGGCACGCTCTTGAACGTGAGCAACATTGGCGACACCACTTTTTCCAATGTCATCTCCGGCTCGGGCGGCATCGTCAAAAGCGGAGTCGGCCGGCTCATCCTGAGCAACACCGCCAACACTTTCACCGGCGGCCTGACCTTGAATGGCGGCACCCTCGCACTCCCGAATGAAGGAATCTTCGGACTCGGGAGCGTCGCGCTGAACGCCGGGCGGCTCGAATTTCAAAACAGCCTCACCACCGCGCGTACCTACAATCTCTCCAACGCCATGACCATCGCTTCAGCCGCCGGGACCACACTCTCCTACGGCGACGGCGCGAATATCAACGGCGGTTTCCTCGGCACCGGTGGCCTGCACGCCTTTCGTAACGGATCATCCATGAACGGCGCGACCAGCGCGTTCGGCAGCAGCCTAACGACCACTGGCAGTGTCGCCTTCAGTAACGCCACCCTGCGCGGCGCGGCCACCCAACTCAGCGGCACACTCACCGCCACCAACACTTTGCTCAGCAGCGCGGGCACCCTGGCGGTCAGCGGAGTCGTCAGCACGAACGGCTTCGAGAGCGACGGCATCCTCACCGTCAACGCCGGCGGCACCGTCGCGAACAGCGGCACCCCGTTAGTCCTCGGCGGCGGCAGCCGGACCACGATCAACAGCGGCGGCACGCTCGCCACCGGCGTCGGCAGCACGATCGAACTCAATGACGGCGTCCTAACCAACAACGGCACCCAAAGCGGCGTGCTCAATGTCAACTTCGGCTCACTCGCGAAAGGCATCGGCCTCTTCGGCACCGTCAATGTGAACGAGGGCGGACGATTCGCGCCGGGGAACAGCCCGGGGGTCGCGACCGTCGCCAACCTCTCGTTAGCCGGCGGCGGTTCGTACCAGTTCGAGCTCAATACTACCGCAGTCTCCCCAGGTGCCGGCCAGGATTTTATCAATGCAGCCAACAACATCAGCATCACCGCCGGCGCCACGTCCAACAGCGTCTTCAGCATCGCCATCGTGTCGTTGAACACGATCAACCAACCGGGCGCGCTCAGCGATTTCGACGCGACTCAGAACTACAACTTCACTCTCGCTACGGCCGCAGGCGGGATCACCGGCTTCGCGCCTAACAAGTTCTCGGTCGACACCAGTGCCTTCGCTAACAATCTGCAAGGCGGCCATTTCGAAGTCGCGCAGATTGGCAACGACCTGCAACTCCGTTTCGTCGCCGTCCCCGAGCCGTCCACCTGGGCGATGATGCTCGCCGGCGTGACCTTGCTCGTGGGATTCTCCAGTCTGCGTTGCCGCCGGCGAAACTAATCGCCGCCGGTCCTGCCCCAGCCGGTTTATTTCTTCGCCGGGGAACCAGCTGCCGCTGGCGCGGCGGATGAAGCCGGCGTCGCACTTCCAGACGCCGCCTCATCGATCGTGAAAGTCCAATTCGCCTCCACTTTTTTTCCACCGGATTTCGCGCTGATCAGGACCGTGCAGTTCTTGTCGCGCAGCTTTTGCGTGACCTGATAGGAAATCATCTTCGTCTTCTCATCGAAGCTGGCCGGGACCAATCCCAGTCCGCTCACGCGCATCTGCACGCTCCCCTTATCAATCGCTCCCATGCTGGTCAGGTTGGCCTTGATGAGCGGCAGCGAAGTGTTGATGGTCGAGCCATCAGCCGGCTGCGCGCTGAGACCGCCGGTCGCGACTTCCGCTACCGGCGCCGCGCCCGTCCCGGCCGAGCTGCCGAAATTCAACGCGTCGCTGAAGACTTTCGGCTTGTTCCCTTCCATCAGGTAACGGCCTAACGAATTGTTCAGCGAAGTGTAGCCGAGGTGCTGCCCGTAAACGGTGAAAAGCGCCTCGTAGCCGGCCTTCATGATGAATTCGCGCACCTCGTCGTTGATATAGCCAAACGGGACGGCGAAGCAGTTCACGCGAATGGCGAGCTTCTGCTCGAGCAATTGTTTCGAGCCGATGATCTCCGCCGTCAGCCACTCCTGATACTCCTCGGGATTAAGCTTCTTCTTTTGCACCCTGTCGTAGGCCTTGCGCAGATCCTGGTGCGTCGCGGAGTGCGCCTGGATGTCGACACCCGCGTCACGCATTTCCGCCAGCATTTCCCAGCTCATGGCTGCGCCACCGCCGTATTTCATCCCCTTCACGCCTTCGGTGTAAATGAAGAGCGTAAACGGGTAACCGTATTTCTTCATGATCGGCCAGCCGACCTCGTATTGCGACTTCCAGCCATCGTCGAAAGTGATGACCGCGGCGCGGGGCGGGATGTTCTTTTCCCCACGCTTCCAAGCCAGAAAATCCTGCATCCCGATGACCGGAATGTTCTTATCCTTCAACTCTTTCATCTGTGCCTCAAACATCTCCGGCGTCATCTCCGTGTCAGGCCGGCGCACCGTCTTCTCGAAGCGGTGATAACCGAAAACGACCACCTGCGCGTTTTGATCGATGGGCGGTGCGGTGGGCGCGGGAACCGGCGTCGGTGCGACCGCGACCGCGGGCGTAGGCGATGAATTGAGCCCTTGTTTGTTGTTGCCTGCGACTTCGGGACTCTTTTTACAGCCCGGAAAATTGAGAGCGAGAACCAGCGATAAAACTGCAAATCGGATGACCATAAATCTGGTAGTGGCTTTAAATCTGCATGCCCAAAACACAAGGGCTTTTTCCCTTTTCGCGCATTCACAGTCGTGGCCATCGGGACATTTCTTCGCGGACCATCAGTGATTGCTGCGTGAAGTCGATGACACACCCCTCCCGATGGGTTATGGGTCGAGATGCCTCGCATTATTTGCCATCTCTTTCTCCTCGTTGCCGTCGTCGCGCTCACCAGTTGTTCGACGACGGAAATGGCCAGTCGCAAAGACAGCAGCCGCACGTTTACCACGGTGGTGGTCGATGCGGGGCACGGTGGTAAAGACAGCGGCGCCTCTCGCCGCTACGGCCCGGCAGAGAAAGTCGCGGCGCTCGACGTGGCCCAACGTCTCAATCGCAAACTACGCGCCGCGCAATTCCGCACCGTGATGACGCGCTCGTCGGATGTTTTCATCCCGCTCGATTCACGCGTCGCGATCGGCAACCGCCAGGACAATTCCATCTTCGTCAGTCTCCATTTCAACGACTCGGGGCGACGTGGGTTTCGCGGAGTCGAAACGTATTATTCCTCCCCATATGCCCGCAGTCTGGCGATGCGGATTCAAAACAAATTGGGCTCGCTGCCTGGAACGCAAAGCCGCGGCGTGAAGCAGGGAAATTTTCGCGTGATCAAGAACGCGATCTATCCCTCCGTGTTGGTGGAATGCGGGTTCCTCAGTAATCGGAGCGAAGCGCGACGGGTGGGCAGTGCCGCCTACCGGGAACTGCTCGCAGGAAGAATCGCGGAAGCGATCTTGGAAGAACGCCATGGTGGCGGGATTTCCGGCAGCCAGTCGCTCACGGCCGCTGCGGGACGGGCCGGAACGAGCGGTATCGGGAACGGTCGCCGTTAACATATCCACGCATCATGATGCGTAGATTTGTTGCTTGCTGAGCCCCCTCATCTCGGGTTAGTTTTCCGCCGCTATGTCCGCGGAAATCCTGCACCCCTTCGAGGCGCTCATGCGCGAACGCATCGTCGTGCTCGATGGCGCCATGGGCACGATGGTGCAGCGCTACAAGTTGAGCGAAGCGGATTTTCGCGGCGAGCGTTTCGCGGATTGGAAGGGCAAGGATCTTAAGGGCAGCAACGAAGTCCTGCTGCTGACCAAACCCTCGGTGATCGAGGAGATTCACACCCAATATCTCGAGGCCGGCGCCGATCTGATCGAGACGAACACCTTCAGCGCGACGACCATTGGACTGCACGATTTCCTTTTCCAAGAGGAGCCGACAAACGGCCGGAAGGATCCGGAATTTTTCCAGCGGGTGGTGGACGATAAGACCCTGCGTGATTTCGCGCACGAGATGAATCTGGTTTCCGCGCAACTGGCGCGCCGCGCCGCGGACCGAGTGGGGAGCGAGAGCGGCCAGCGCCGTTTCGTGGCCGGGTCGCTCGGGCCGATGCCGGTAACGGCTTCGCTTTCGCCGGATGTGAACGATCCGAGTTTCCGCGCGGTCACGTTCGATCAGATTCGGCAGTCGTACGCCGATCAGGTGTTCGGCTTGCTCGAGGGCGGCGTCGATGTGCTTCTCGTCGAAACTGTTTTCGATACCTTGAATGCGAAAGCGGCGCTCTTCGCGATCGCTGAAGCTTTTGAGAAAACTGGGAAGAGGGTGCCGCTGATGGTCTCCGGGACGGTGACCGATTTGTCCGGGAGAATGTTGAGCGGACAGACGGTGGAGGCTTTTCTCACTTCGATCGCGCATTCTCATCCGCTGGTGGTCGGTTTGAATTGCGCGCTCGGACCGAAAGAGATGCGGCCTTACATCGAAGAGCTGGCGCATAACGCGCCGCTTTACACGAGCGCGTATCCGAATGCGGGTCTGCCCGATCCGCTTTCGGAAACTGGATTTCCTGAGACGCCGGAAAGTCTCGCTCCGCAGTTGCGCGATTGGGCGCAAAACGGCTGGCTCAATGTGGTCGGTGGATGCTGCGGAACGACGCCGGCACACATCCGACAGATCGCCGAGGTGGTGCGCGATTTGCCGCCCCGCGCGCGCACTGGAGGGACGACCTCCGTGTCGTCCATGATCGAAGGGACGACACGGAGGTCGTCCCTCCAGTTGAGCGGGCTCGAGGCGCTCAACGTCACCCCCGAGATGGGTTTCGTGATCGTGGGCGAACGGACCAACATCACCGGGTCGCCGCGTTTCTCGAAGTTGATCCTAGGCGGCGATTTCGAGGCCGCGGTCGCAGTGGCGCGCCAGCAGGTGACGAACGGCGCCAACATTCTGGACGTCAATGTGGACGAAGGAATGATCGACTCGGAAGCGACGATGAAGCGCTTCCTGAATTTGATCGGGAGCGAACCCGAGATCTCTCGTATTCCGTTCATGATCGACAGCTCGAAGTGGAGCGTGATCGAAGAAGGGCTGCGCTGCGTCCAGGGCAAGGCGGTGGTGAATTCCATTAGCCTGAAGAACGGCGAGGAGGAATTTCTGCGCCACGCTGGTCTCGTTAGGCGCTACGGCGCGGCCATGATCGTGATGGCGTTCGACGAAACCGGGCAGGCCGATAGTTATCAACGCCGGATCGATGTCTGCGCCCGCGCTTACAAATTACTGACCGAGTCCGCGGGCGTGCCTGCGACCGACATTATTTTCGATCCCAACGTGCTCACCGTCGCGACGGGACTGGAAGAACATCGCAACTACGCGGTCGACTTTATCGAAGCGGTGCGCTGGATCAAAGCCAACCTGCCCGGCGCACGGACCAGTGGCGGCGTGAGCAACATTTCGTTTTCCTTCCGCGGGAACAACGCGGTCCGCGAAGCGATGCACGCGGCGTTTTTGTATCATTCGATTCGCGCCGGTCTCGACATGGGAATCGTGAACGCCGGCCAGCTCGCCGTTTACGAAGAGATCGAACCGGAGCTGCTTACGCAAGTGGAAGACGTGCTCTTGAATCGGCGCGACGACGCGACGGAGCGGCTGGTCGACTTCGCCGAAAACGTCAAAGCGAAAGACAAGCCGCCGGTCGAAAAGGAAGCTTGGCGGAGCGCGCCGGTGGAGGAGCGCCTCTCGCACGCGCTCGTGAAAGGCATTGTCGATTTTATCGACGCCGACACGGAGGAAGCGCGAGCGAAGAGCAAACGTCCGCTGGACGTGATCGAAGGGCCGCTGATGGCGGGTATGAGCGTGGTCGGCGATCTTTTTGGCGCGGGAAAGATGTTCCTGCCGCAGGTGGTGAAGAGCGCTCGCGTGATGAAGAAAGCGGTCGCCTACTTGATGCCGTTCATGGAAGCGGAGAAAGCCGGCGGCGCGAAACCGCAGGGCCGCATCGTCATGGCCACGGTGAAGGGCGACGTGCATGATATTGGCAAGAACATCGTGGGCGTCGTGCTGCAGTGTAATAACTACGAGGTAATCGACCTCGGCGTGATGGTCCCGGCGCCGAAGATTTTGGAAACGGCGCGGGAACGCGGCGCGGACGCGATCGGCTTGAGCGGACTGATCACGCCCTCGTTAGACGAAATGGTTCACGTCGCACAGGAGATGGAGCGTGAGGGCTTTTCCGTCCCGCTCTTGATTGGCGGCGCGACCACGAGCCGCGCACACACCGCGGTGAAGATCGCGCAGCATTATGGCAATAGCGTGGTGCATGTGCTCGATGCTTCGCGGGCGGTCGGGGTCGTAAACAGCTTGCTGAACGAGGATCTGAAGAGCGATTTCGACAAGAAGACGCGGGCCGATTACGCGACCTTGCGCGAGGCGCACGCGGCGAAGACGCAGGACCGCAAGACGCTCACGCTCGAGAAGGCACGCGCGAATCGCTCGACTTTTGCTTGGAAAGACTACGAACCAGCGAAACCCGAATTTCTCGGAGTCCGCGTGGTCGGGACAGGTCTGGGGAGCGCACGCTTGCAGCGTGCTGGCGATGGCATTCTGCCATCGCGAACTTCCGCCGATGTCGATCCGAAGAAGAACGTAGAAATACCTCTCGCAGTGAAAGAGGGAAGTTCGTTGTCGCAGAATGCGACAACCAGCACGCTGCAAGCGTGCGCTCCCCAGATCTCGCTCGCGACGCTCGTTCCGTTTATCGATTGGTCTCCGTTTTTCCACACTTGGGAATTGCGGGGGCGCTATCCGGCTATCTTTGAAGACGCGATCATCGGAGCGCAGGCCCGCGAGTTATTCGAAGACGCGCAAGAACTCCTGCGCCGCATCGTCGACGAGAAGCTTCTCACCGCGCGCGGCGTTTACGCATTCTGGCCCGCCAACGCGGTGGGCGACGACGTGGAAATTTACACCGACGATTCGCGCGCAAACCGCCTAACGACTTTCCATTTCCTGCGCCAGCAAATGCAAAAACCAGCGGAGCAATCGAATCGCTGCCTGGCTGATTGGATCGCGCCGAAGGATTCCAGGCGGCCGGATTATCTTGGGGGTTTCGCGGTCACCGCCGGCATCGGCGCCGACGAATTAGCGAAGACATATTCCGACGCCCACGACGATTACAACGCCATCCTCGTCAAAGCGTTGGCCGATCGTCTGGCGGAGGCGTTTGCCGAATATCTGCATCAGCAGGCGCGTATCGCCTGGGGCTTCGGCGCCGAGGAAAAGCTCAACCACGAAGAATTGATTCGGGAACGCTACCGCGGCATTCGGCCGGCAGCGGGCTATCCGGCATCACCGGATCACACGGAGAAACGCACGCTCTTTGAATTGCTCCAGCCCGAGAAAAATGCCGGCATCGAGCTGACGGAATCGTTCGCCATGCATCCGGGCGCGAGCGTGAGCGGACTCTACTTCGCGCATCCGGAGTCGCGCTATTTCGCGGTCGGCAAAATCGAGCGCGACCAGGTGCGCGATTACGCCGCGCGCAAGGGCCTCAAAGTTGAAGAGATCGAGAGATGGCTCGCGCCTAATCTCGCCTACTAGCTTTCCTGCTCGATCTTCGCGTTGAGCGATGGGTCCTTAATCTGCGCGCCGAAAAGGAGCATCGCGCCAGCTTCGTCTTCGCTGACCTGAGCGATCGTCTCGAGTTTCTCCGGCTTCGGCCAGTGAACGTTCCATGCGAGATGCACTTTCTCGAGTCCCCAAATGAGGTAGCGCGTGAGATCGAACTCCCACCAGCGACGCCCGTGCGCGGCGCAACGCGGCTGCGCGTGATGATTATTGTGGTAGCCCTCGCCGAAAGCGCCCAGGCCGACCCAGAAGTTGTTCTTGCTGTGATCGGTCGTCTCGAAGGTGCGGTACCCGAGATTATCCATGTGGCAGATGGAATTCACCGCCCAGGTGAAATTATAGACCACCAGCATCGGGACGTAGAGGCACCAGAGCAGGCCGACGCCGCCGAGCGTGAAAAACAAAGTCGCCGCCACGAGCAGGTGCGGGATGACGTAAAAATACGGCTTCTCCCACAAGCGGCAGTACCAAATCTTGCGCACGTCGGCTGCGTAACGCAACGACCGATCGCGGAAGCCTTCCGGCTTGCGCACCAGCCACATCATGTGCGCGTACGGAAAACCATGGAGCGGGCTGTGAATGTCCTCGTCGGTGTCTGATTTGAGATGGTGATAACGATGATCGCCCACCCACGTCACCGGATCGCCCGAAAGCGCAACCGCCGATCCGGTGGCGAAGATAAATTTCAACCAGCCCGGCATTTCGAACCCGCGATGGGTCAGATAGCGATGCAGATAAAGCGTGGTGCTGATTCCGCCCCACAGATACATCGCGATCATGATCGGGAGGTAGGTCCACTGGAAGCGCGTCCAGAGGGCCGCCACGCCCAGAACCTGGAGTCCGATCAGCGTGATGAAGAGAGTGACATTGAGTTTTTCGTTCTTAAACATGATGCGGGGAGACTGAAAACGCGCTGGCAGACGCCAACGTTCGGGGACCAAGAGCAGCAAGTCTCGTTCGCGATGGCGGTTTGAGCAACAGCGCATTACGCGGGCTGTTATCGACGCGCGACCGGGCGGCAGCGTAAATCTGAGGAATCGTCGCGTGGCGGCGAAATTTCGTCATGCTCGCAGTATGTTCTATCAGCCCCGTCGGAATTGGGTGCACCGTATCATCGACCGGTTTTCTTCCCATGCGGAACGTAGACTGAGAACATGTCTGCGGAAGAATCGGGGTGACAGGATTCGAACCTGCGACCTCCTGGTCCCAAACCAGGCGCTCTACCAAGCTAAGCTACACCCCGCGAACAACGCCCCCATACCACGCAACGGAGCGGAACGCATGCGAACTCTTTGAAATGACCAGCTATCGCCAATTATTAGCGACGCGCATCATTTCACGCCTAAATTGCCCCGGTGAGAAAACTCGACGCGGAAAGATGGGTTCGTTCGCGCGCTCGGAATTCGCCGCGGCGCACATTGAAAATACTTCTGCTTGTCGGGGCGTACGCGTTCTGCCTTCTCCCTCCCGCCGCGAACGCACAGGACGCTCCCCTTCCCAGCCCCGAAATTGCAGGCTCGGCCACACCTGTTCCTCAGCCTGCCGTCACCCCGCCGCCACCGATCATTGACCCCAGACTCCTTGCTTTACCGAACGAGAAGGAGCCGCCGGTACCGATTGTTCCGGAGATCCCGGCGCTGGATGAAGCGTTTGCACCCTCCCCTCTTAGCGCCGCCGCGGAAGAACAGCGACAGCACATTGAATGGCGTCGTTTGCGGAACGTGGCGCAAAATGAGGCTGAGGTGCGGGCGGCCTTGGCTGCCGCGACTGCGGCTCCGACTGATCTGGAAAAGCGCAAACTCCTCGGACGCTACTACGATTTAGCCTATGGCCGGATGATGGCTCATGCCGCTCCGGACATGCAGAAATATCTCCTCGCCCGCAAACGGGAGGCGGTCGGGTTGCTCCCGCAGCCCAGGGTGCGCCCCGATTTGATCGTCTCCAAGACAGCCGGCGTGACGCCTTCCCCCACTCCGATCCCAAAACGCACTCCCGTTTTCTCGGCGCCCGGCACGAAGCGGCTCGACCCTTGAGGCGCGGGTTCTCGTTGCCGGAACCGGCGCTTGCCGATCGCCATCGACCGCTCTATTTTCACCGCTCTAAACGGCGCATTCGTCTAGTGGCTAGGACACAGCCCTCTCAAGGCTGGTGCACGGGTTCGATCCCCGTATGCGCTGCCATTTCGGAGGGGAAGAGGGCGCCATTTTCGATCTCGCGAAACGGGTAAATGCATCTTTTTTAAAAATATATCAGAATCTCTTCCTCCATTTTCCGTAGTAACAAGGGATGGCCTGCTATGCGACTACGACAAATCCGCCGACCGCTGGGTATACGACGGGCGGTTTCGGGCCTCTCGCGTCGCCTCCATGTGACCGTTCCGCCTATAGAGAATGCCTCCCGGTTGTTGAAATGAGCTTTGGCGCCACGACGACGCTGCGGGCTGGCTTAAATCCACTTTTGCCCGGTCTCCTGGGAATTGTTGCCCTCACAGCAACGTCATGCGGAGGCAAGATCTCACGAGACACCGGGGCCGAGATCTTGGCCGTGGACGGGAAGGCGTCAATTTCTTCCCAGGCGATTTCTCAGCCTAGGCCTGCCACTTCAGGGGCGGTCCTGGCGGAAGGCGAATCCCTGCAAACCGGCGCTGCCAGTTCCGCCTCCCTCCTTCTCCTCCCGGGAGCGCTCGTCCATCTCGGGCCGGAATCCGCGATCGGCATTAAGCAGCTGGTCGTGACGAAAAATGGTAACGCCACCGACGAGGCGATGTCGCGCTTGATTCGTCTGGAATTGCGCGCAGGAACGGCCGATTTCGTGGTGCAATTCGAGCCAACAGCGGATGCATGGAGCGTCTCCACGGATTTTGGAGCAATCACCACCCTCACCCGGGGCGGAACATGCCGCATCGAAACCGAACCCAAAGGCGTCCGTCTGACGGTCCTGCGCGGGCAGTTTACCTTCAAATCCGCGGTGGCGGAAACGGACGTTGAGGCTGGCTTCGCCGGGGAATTCCCGGCGGGCAGTGCGCCTCATCCGGTGGAGACGCAGGAACGGACACAGGCCGACGTGGAACAAATTCTGCAAGTGGAGCAAGACTTGCTGAAATGGGAACGGATGAAGCGGAAGACCGCTTTTCCGTGGCGCGAACTTTAGCTGCGAAAGACTTTTACGATGACCAAGAAAGAAAAGCTTGCGATCTCCGCCTGAATTCCTACACTCCGCACCTACTCAGGACTCCTCTATGACTACTTCTCTACCTCAACGCTTCCTCGCCTCGTTTGCGCTCTTCATCCTAACGATTGCTTGCGTTGCAGCCGCTCCCGCGGATGACATCGCCCGCGCGGTCACTGCTGGCGGAGCCTCCAGTGTGGAAAGCGCGACTCCAGTCCAGTTCGTCCGCGCCTATAGCTCCGTCTTGATCCGGGTGAAGGAATCGAAGCGCTGCGAATATTTGACCGCTGCGATCAAGCTCCGCACTGATCTTGCGCCACAAATCACGGCCGCAACGTTGCGCGCACATCAACCGGGCGTGGACGAATCCTGCGATTGGGTCGATCCGCTGATCCGTTGCGCTATTGCCGCAGCTCCCACGGCCAAGGACGCGATCGTCCGCGCCGCCATTCAAGCTCAGCCTTACGCTCGCGAGTGCATCCTGGCCGCAGCTGGCGTGAACGACGGAACCCAGGTAGCCTTCCGCCCACGCGGGGTGGACGCCGGCAATATCAACAGCTCGTCACTGGGCACGATCAATCCCGGAAATATCTCCGGTCAGGGCAATGTCCAATCCGGTAACCAGGAGCGCGTCACAATTTGCCACAACGGAACTACGCTGAATCTTCCTCGGGCCGCCGCTGCAGCCCATATCCGCAACCATCCCAACGACACGCTGGGCCCCTGCCAATAAAGCTGCTTTTGTGAACTCTCCCGTTCTTCTCATGCGCTCCATTTTGCCAGCCCTCGCCACCGTCGTGTGCGGAGCGTATCTCGGACTGCATTCCGCTTATTCTCAGGAAGTTTATCCGGGAAACTCCACGAAGCCCCTGACTCTGGAAGGGGAAGACAAGCCTGAGTTTGCAGAATCGTTCGAACCCGCCCCGTTGGCTCCAGGCGAAGGGCCAGCGTCTTACGATGGTAAACGCACGATCGACTACAAAGACGACTACAAAGCGAGCGCCGAGATCAACGCGGGCGACGAAGTCTCCGCGGTGCCGAAGCGTTTCCAATATGGCTTCCGGCTCAATCTGCGCGGTGTCTACGACGACAATATTTTCCTGACCAACACCAATCGCGTCGACGATTATTACTTCGCCATCGAACCGGGAATTACGCTCGGTTACGGCGACATCGTCGGGCGCGATCGGAATTATATCCGGCTCGATTACGCACCCAGTATTTTCCTCTTCGTCGATAATTCGAACTCAAACGCGGTCCAGCATCTTCTGCGCTTGGAAGGCTTCTATAATTTCGGCCGTCTCACGCTCAGCATCAGCCAGGATGTGCATCTTCTCGATGGCACAAATCTCAGCGCCATCACCTCCGCTGGGGGAGTCAATACCGCTCCGGGCGTGAATTTGGACGCGGGCGGCGATACTGCCGTGCGTATTTACAACACCAACGCCACGTTCACCTACGATCTCACTGGGAAGACTTTCCTCAGCGGCGGCCTGCATTATTCAGCCACGGATTATGACGGTCTGATCGATTCCAGCACGATCTCTGGCGATCTTTTCCTTAACTACACCTACAGCCCGAAACTGGTCGTCGGTCTCGGCGGCACGGTCGGTTATAATTGGGTCGAGTCGTTCAATCCGAACCAAACCTTCGAGCAGATCAACCTGCGCACCACCTATCAGATCACCGGCAAGATCAGCTTAAATGGGTCGATCGGCGTCGAATTTCGCCAGAACGAAGAAGACTACGGTGCAGGCGATTATGTGGCGCCGGTTTACGAACTCGGAGCGACCTATCAGCCATTCGACGGCACCAACATCACTCTGCGCGGCAGCAGTCGCACGCTCAATTCCGCCGTCCTCGTCGGGAACGATTACTCCTCCACCAATATCACCTTCGGCGTCAGGCAACGTCTTCTCCGCCGCATTTACCTCGGCCTTGCCGCTGGCTATGAGCACTCGGAATACTTTAACACCATCCAGTTCGTCGATGGTTCGCGCCGCGATAATTATTTCTTCGTCCAGCCCGCGATTGATGTGACGATTACGCCTTACTGGACTGCCGGCGCTTATTACCTGCATCGGGAAAACGACAGCAATAGCGGTTTCTTCAATTTTCATGACAATCAGTACGGCCTTCGCACCTCGTTCAACTTCTAGGGTGACGGGTCGGGGCTGGATTGGATATTGGCTACTCTCAGTCTGCCTCTCGCTCCTGCCGTTGGCGGTTTACGCGCAATCGGCCATCCCAGAACAGGCCGCTGCTCCCGCCGCACCAGCGTCTGCGGTCGCTGCCCCCCAATCAGGCGGCGTCAGCGCACCCGCCGGTTACACCTTGAGCGAAAACGATCAGGTCGCCGTGGAAGTTTTCGGCGAGGACGATCTCCGCACCAACGGCCGCCTCAACGGCGAGGGTAATCTCAGTCTGCCGCTCCTCGGTTCCGTCCGTCTCTCTGGCCTCACGCTCACCCAGGCCGCTGCCCGCCTGACCGAGCTTTACGGAAAAGATTATCTCGTCAGCCCAAGGGTAAACGTCACCCTGGTCGGCTACGCCAAGCGCCGCTTCACTGTCCTTGGTCAGGTTAACCGGCCCGGCAGTTACGAAATGCCGGATGGCAGCCCCGGCGGCGTTGATTTGCTGGAAGCCGTCGCCATGGCCGGCGGCTACACCCGCATTGCCGCGCCCGGCCGGATCAGCGTCCGTCGCTCGGGAGGGAATGGCGATCAGGTTCTGCAGGTGGACGCCCGGAAGGTGGCGAAAGGCGGTGGCGCTTTTCGTGTCCGCCCCGGAGACACGGTCACGGTCGGAGAGAGTATCTTCTGAGCCGGCGCGGCGACAACGGAGGGACGCTTTCGAAAAGCGTTACCAACCTTTGGTGGCCGCGCTGGAAGAATCCGATGCTGATTTTAATTTGCTAACGCGTCCCGCCATTCTTCTTTAATCCCAATGTCTTCCGTCCCGGCCAATCCTCCTCCACCCGCGTCCGCGCCTGCCGCTGTGCCCGGGCAGATTTTTTCTCCCACCACCGGCAGTTCGATTGGCTTTTCCGAAGAACGGCGCGGTTTCGATTTCCGGCACTTCTGGCATTCGCTCCTCGAGAAACTCTGGATCGTCGGTCTTTGCATCCTCGCCGGGCTCTTCCTCGCCCTCGGTTATCTCGCTCGCACGCCGAAGCTCTACCAAGGCCACATCGTCCTGGAAGTGGACGTGCAGGATCCCACTCCGATCCGCTCGGACGACTCCTCGGTCCGCATGCGCACGATGTTCCTCGCCAGCCAGGAAGCGATGCGCACGATCGAGCAGAACATGACCAACGCTAACCTCCTCGCCCGCGTCATTCGCGCGGAGAATCTGGCAGCGGACGGCGGCCGCACCTTGCTCGGTCGCTCCGTTACGAACGACGATCAGAAGGAGCAGCCCAAGCCATCGGAGCCCAGTGGTTCCGCGTCTCCCGCCACGACCTTGGTACCACAAATGACCTTCACCCCGCTCGAGGAAGGTCTCGCCCGCGCCCTTTCCATCATGATCAAGCCCGTGATCCGCCGCGGCACGCGTTTGATCGATATTTACGTCACGAACACCGATCCTGCCGTCGCTCAGCGACTCGCCGATGCCGTCGGTCGCGAGTACATCCGTTTCTCCATTGAGCGCCGCGCCTTCGGTAGCCAGGACACTCTCCGTTACCTCATGGAGGAAGAAGAACGTATGAAGAAAAACCTTCAGAAGAGCGAAGCCGCCGTCGCCGAATATAAATCAAACACGCCCGACGCCCTCCAGCTTGGCGGTGGTGCGGCGTCCACCGGCAGCCAGACCGGTGCCGGCAGCTCCGGCAGCCGCGGCGGCATTGTCGAAGACAAACTTCAAGAACTCAGCACCAAGCTCACCACTGCCAGGTCCGACCGCATGCGCATCGAGTCGGAGTTGAAGCAGATCGACGAGATCGGCGATAACATCGACGCCCTCCTCTCCGTTCCCGGCATCGTCGCTTCCCCTCCCGTCGTCGATCGCAAGCGCGACGTCGCCCAGCTCGAAGCACAGGTCGCAATGCTGGAGCAGCGTTACAAGGCCAAGCATCCCAAAATGATGTCCGCTCGCGCCGCCCTCGATGAATCTCGAGACGCGCTCAAGCGCACGGCCATGGCGCAGCCCGCCGTCCTCAAAAACACCCTCGAACAAGCCCGCGCCGCCGAACACAACCTCGAAATCGCGGTGCAGGAGCAGGAAAAATCAGCGCTCGCCTTGAACAAAGCCGCCATCGGCTACCAGGAACTCGCGCGGCAGGCGGAGACCGACCGCGCGCTTTACGAAAGTGTCCTCCGCCAGATCAAGGAAACGAACCTAACCAAGGACGTAAAAACGAACGCCGTCAGCGTCATCGAGCAATCGCCGCTACCCACTCGCCCCGTCAGTCCTAACCCGAAGAAATCTATCCTTCTCGGTTTGCTCGGCGGCCTCGCGCTCGGCCTCGGTTTTGTCTATCTCACCGACCTGCTCGACCGCTCGCTCAAGACTGTCGATCAGGCCGAATCCACTCTCGGCTTACCCGTTCTCGCCGCCATCCCGGAGATCGGCAAAAACGATGCCATCACCAAGCTCGATCCGAAAGTGGAACCGACCAGCGCCACCTATCGTCTCGTCGCCGAAGCGCCGGAAGGTCCCGCCGCCGAAGCCTTCCGCAATCTTCGCGCCTCCCTCTCACTCCTCGGCCCCGAAGCTGAACGGAAAGTTTTCCTCTTCACCAGCGCCGTCCCTGCCGAAGGCAAAAGCTTCTCCAGCGCGAACTATTCCCTCGCGCTCGCGCAGCAGGGCCACCGCGTCCTCCTCATCGACGGCGATCTGCGCCGCCCCAGCCTGCACAAGATTTTCCTCTCCACCCGCGCTGACGATTCCGGCCAGGAAGTCGCCGGCGTCGTCGATTACTTGGTCGGTGCGATCGATCTGGCCAGTGCGGTTCGCTCGGTTTCGGCCGGCCGGCTGGAAGTGAATCCCATGGGTCTCGACGAGTCGCTCATGAAACCGGGAACAACCGGCCGCCTCTCCGTGCTCACCGGCGGACGCCGCGCCCCGAACCCCGCCGAACTCCTCAGCGGCCCTTCCTTCGCCAGGCTCATCGCAGACGCGACGAAGCAATTTGATCGCGTGGTCATCGATAGCGCCCCGGTCCTCGCGGTCAGCGACACGCTACTCATGACGCCGCTCGTCCAGACAGTCTGCGTCGTCATCCACGCCGGGAAGACGCCGCGCAACGCCGTCCAGCGCGCTCTCGGGATGTTAGCTGGCGCCGGCGGACGCCCTGCCGGTGTCATTCTCAACCGACTCCCCCACCGTCGCGGCACCGGCTACTATTATTACTACGCCTCCCCCGGCTACGGAAAAGGCGAAGGCGCCTACGGGAGCAAATGAAAAAGGCCGGAGTTTCCTCCGGCCTTTTTCATTTCGTTATTGGTTATTTGTTACGAGTTATTAACCCAAGGAACGGCGTTTTCCAAAACGCCGTCGGCGGGCTGGGGACCGCCGCTCCTTGAGATTCCGCAGTCCGCGATCCGATTAACCAATAACGACTAACCATTAACCCGGTCGCCAAAGACGATCGACCCCCAGCAGATCCCTACATACGTCGCCACGTAGAGCTGAATCGACGCCACCTGCAGCGGAAAGTCCACCAGCGCATGCAGCGCCACCGATCCCAGCGCCAGCAATACCAGCGGCACGAGCAAACGCTGCCGCGGGCTCCAACAAGGAGGGGCGTTTTCCAAAACGCCCTCGGCGGCCGGGAGGCCGCCGCTCCCTGGTCCTCCGTCTTCCGTCTTCCGTCTTCCGGTCTCCGACTTGTTCTTCCGCATGGAGTTCACCCGCCGCGGCGAGCGTTCCGCCTTCCCTAATAACCTCTCCCTTTTAACCAACAACCCAGCGCGAGCAGCTCCCCACCCCGCGACCCCTATCCCGCCAAAGAAAATCCAGCCGAAAAAACTCCCTCCCAGCCATCCCCACTCCATTACCGTCTGCAGATAATCCTGGTGGAGATAAATCCAGCGCCCATCGAGATTCTTGCCGAAACCAGTGGTCCAATACGGGAACACGACCGCAAAAGTGCCCGGCCCAAATCCGGCCCATCCCGCCTCAGGAAGCGCTCTCGACGCCGCCATGGCAGGGTTCCAACGACCGACGACCGAAGTCACTTGCGGCTCGTCCCATCGGGCAAAAGCGCGATCCAGATGGCTCGTCTGCACCACCGCGTAGAACGCAAACACTAAAGCCACCGCCCCAGCCAGCGCCGTCGGCCACTCCAGCCGCGCCCGGGCCACGCCGAAAGCCTTCGGCAGAAACGCCGCTGCCAGAATCAGCAGCATCCCTGCCGCCAGCGCCTGTGACATCCGAGAAGTATTGGAAAACGCCGCCACCACGCTGAGAACCGCCGCTGCCACCCAGAGCGCGCGCACCACCGGTAGCCGCGGACGTGTCAACGCCCTCCAGGCCAGCCCGATGGTTAGGGGCACGGTCAAATTGAGGAACGCGCCGGCATTGCCGTGATAATAATATGTTCCAAAAAAAGTCGCCACCGCCTGCGGCGTCTCCGCCCAAAAAATCATCTGCGCACCACTCGCTTTCTGAAGCAAGCCAAGCAGCGCGATCGAGCTTCCCACCAAACCCAGCGTCCACCAAAGCCGCAAAAGCCAGCTCGAGTCCCGCACCAAATCCGCCACCAGAAGCACCGTCCCAAGCAACACCGTCACCCGCACCATCATCGCCACACTCACTGCCTGATCGATCGATCCCACCGCATAGGGCAGCCACCGCGTCACCGGCACGAACAAAAAAAAGTCCGAGTCATAAATCGCCTTCGCATTCCCCGCCATGAACCAGCCGAGTAGCAGCAGTGCTGCAATTGGCACGAGCAGAAGCCAGTTGCAGCGCTGCTGCTGGTTATTAATTATTTGATGTTGGTTATTGGGTTCGACCCCGGAAGCACCGCTCCTCGCCGCTCTCCCCCGGCTTCCCGATTCCTTTGTCCCCCCTTTAACGCATAACCGATAACGCGTCCGCCCTGCGAACGCCCGGCCGCCCATAGCCCATAACCACGAACCGGCTCGCAAAGCGAGCGCCCCCCCCAGCATCCAGTTCAGCCGCACGATCGCCGGCTCCGAAACCGCGCCGTAATCCCACGGCGCGTAAACGAGCGCCGCCAATAGCGTCCAGCCCGATGCGTTTTGCAGGAACCTCATCGGGTTTTACTGGTTATCCGTTATTGGGTCGGCAGGCGCAGCTGCACGCTTCAAATACTTCCTGTAGCCATTGATCAGCCGGACAGCGCTCACCACCAAATCGCGGCCGCTCTCAAGCAAATCGCCAGGAATCAAATCTTCATCATGCGCGACAATCAGATGATCGAGCACCTCCCAAGACGACCCGCGAGCGTTGCTACAGAACTTTGCGTTGTCGAGATAATGGAAGCGACCGTAACCCTCCGCGATATTCGCGGTCGTGGACCGTGCCGCACGCAACGCTTGGTCCCCCAGTCGGAATCGCTCGTGTTGAGGCAACGCCGGTACCACCTCTTTCGCCACAAATATCCGCAGCTCCCGGCACTCCTTCCAACAGTCCAAATCCTCAAACGTCCGAATCGTGATTTCTTTCATGGGGAGGTGGTTATTCGTTAAACGTTATCGGTTAATGGAAAATAAAAAAGCGCCCGAAGGCGCCCACCCAAAATAACCTATAACAAATCCCCAATAACCCGCATTCACGGGCAGAGCGGTCATTTGGTAGACGTGTCGGTTAAAGGGAATTTAGGGAGGCGCTAAAATGGTATCCAGAATCCATGCCGAGACAAAAAAGGTGCCCCACGGGCGCCTCCCCAAATAACCAATAACAAATCCCCAATAACCCGGTGCTGTTCGGCAAAGGCCGCTTCAGCGGCCTTTGCCAAACAGCACCGTGAAGGCGGTTTTAAACACAATCATCAAATCCAGCTTCAACGAATAATTGCGGATGTAATAGAGATCGTATTTCAGCTTCTCGATCGCGTCCTCATCGCTCTCTCCATAGCCATAGTTCACCTGCGCCCAGCCCGTGATCCCCGGCTTCACCAGATGCCGGAAATGATAGAACGGGATCACCTTCTCATAGCGCTCCGCGCAAACCGTCCACTCCGCGCGCGGCCCAATCAGACTCATCTCACCGCGCAACACATTCCAAAGCTGCGGCAGCTCATCCAGGCGTAGCTGGCGCAATTTCCGGCCCACCCGCGTGATCCGGGGATCGTTTGGCCGAGTGTAGATGTCGTCCTCGGCTGCGTCCTCAGACGAGGACGGGTTATTGGTTATTTGTTCTTCGTTAATGGTGGGGGCGTCCGTTGCGGACGGGTTATTCGGAGCGTCCGCGGTTGCGGACGGGTTAATAGTTATTTGGTCGGCGTTATTGGTTCTGGAGTTTCCATCCCCCGCATTTCCCGATAACCGATTCTCATTAACCGATAACCGCGCGGTCTCCGACCGCGCCTTCATCGTCCGGAATTTGTAAACCGTAAACGGCTCATTATCCCGCCCCACCCGCGGCTGACGGAAGATCACCGGCCGGCCATCCTCGAGCCTGATCGCCAGAGCGATCAGGCCAAATAACCAGGAACTTATAACCAGTAACAACGTGGCCAGAACCACGTCAAATAGCCGCTTCGCGTAATGGTAAGGCGAATTCCGTGCCAGTTGGAAACCCGTCTGCAACGGCCAGAACGGATCGATCGAATGCACAGGCACATGCCGCCAGTGCGCCTCGTGGAAACTCTCCAGCGTATAAACCCGCACTTTCTGGAATTGCGTCCGGACCAGGCGCTCCACGAGCCGCGGCCCCAGCCGGCTGAGCCGTTCCGCCAGGATCACTCCGCTGTAGGAATGCCCCAGCCGTTCCAGTTTCGTCGCCAGATCTCCCTCGATAATCGGCGATCCCGGCCCCGCGATATGTTCCCCCACCCGTTTCCGCTCAGGGTCCACAAACTCCAACCGCTCTCGATTGACCGATCCCTGGTATGTCCGATAAAACTCCGCTGCCATCTCCCCACAACCCACCACCAGAAACACGCGGCTTTCCGTAGAAGTAGCCAAAGCTCCTCGAATCTCCCGCCGATAAATCAGAGAGAGCGGGAGAAACGCGACGAAGCTCACCAGCAACCCCGCTCGGCTGGGCTTCATCGTCTGGTCGAAGGTCGCCGCCGCATAAACCACAAACGAAGCGATGATCGCGGCCACGAACAAAGCGAGGACATGTTCGGCGGCATAAGAAAGGCCGCGCATTTCTGTATGCCAATCGTACCCGCCAATGACAAACAGAGATCCCACAATCGCGGCCAGCTGCGCGCCCTGCACGACAAGGAAAAGAAGGGGGGTCGTGAATGCGGGGTCCCCCCGCAGTGAAGTCGCCGTCGAATACATCGCCACCCATGCCGCCGCATCAAGCATCAGCAACATTGCTGCCACGAGCCATTCGTGAGCAACGGGCCGACCCGAAGCATTGAAACGCCCCCAACTCAAAAAGGGCCGAGCTACGGGTTTATCAAGGCCGCCAGAAATTTCCACGGAATTGAGAGGGACTTCTTCCATCAAATTAACTGAAATGGTCAACTATGCTGGCTCGCCAGTCGGAGAGCACAAAGGTTGCCTGCTCGCTCTCCCAACCAGAAGCGACTCTATCCTATCGGTCACGCCGGAAATGCCAAGCATGCATTATGGAGAAGAACCGAAAGCAGCGCACGATAACGTTTAGCCAACTTTCGTTCGCGGTTCCTGAAGGGCATCATAACCTGCCCCTACGCGGTCCGCTCCTTCCACCCCGTTGCATGCGATAAAGTTCTCCAGCGCCAGGAGACACCAAGTGCGATACCAATTTTGGAGTGGCACAGGGCTCTGCTTTTCGAGCCGCTGAAAGAGATCGTCCCACTCGCTCATCACCCAATCTCTAAAGGGAAACGCAAAACCCTGTTTTGGACGGTTCCGGATCCATTCCGGAATCTCCGGCACCGCGTCGAGGAGCATTTGTTTTCCGCGCGCCAGCCGCCATCGGGCCGGAAACTGGCTGACCGAATCAATCAGTTTCCGATCGACCAGCGGCACCCGTAGCTCCAAGCCCCAGGCCATGCTCATGACGTCACTGTCACGTAAGAGCTGGTTCCGCATGTAACGCGTCAGCTCCAGATAGCTGACTTCATCCTCCAAACTCGGCTGCTCAGCCTGAGAACCGAACGGGAGAATTTCGCTGTTCACACCGACATAACGACGTAAGAGACGCTGGGCCTCGTTTTCGGTAAAGATGCCGCGCATACACTCGTAAGCAGTCTCAATCCTCAAGGGACCTCGGAGGAAGCCTCCGAGCCGGCGCACCCGCGGCGAAGAAGGAAATTCGAGAAGACGACCGAGCGATCTGCGCAACGGAGCCGGCAAGTGGAGTTTCCGGCTTGCTTTCAACAACTGCGGGACGCGCCTGAAGGACGAATACCCGCCGAATACTTCATCGCCCCCCAGACCGGAAAGCACCACTTTCAGTCCCTGATCGTGCGCCAACTTGGAGACACAGAACGTGTTGAATCCGTCGACGCTGGGCTGATCTGATCGCTCCAAAAATTCCTTCAAGAGTTCTCTCGCTGTCGTGGAGTCGAGACGCCAGTCCGAATGCAGGGTTCCAAAATGCGCCGCGGTCTTAGCGGCCGCAGAGCCTTCGTTGAGAGTAGGATCGTCGAATGAGATACTAAAGGTGCGCAGCGGCTCCTTCGTTTTGCCTACAGCCAGCGCCACGATCGCCGTGGAATCAATTCCACCGCTTAGAAATACTCCAACAGGAACGTCGCTAACGAGGTGTCGGTCAATTGAGTCGTCCAGCGCTTGGCGAACCATCGTAACTGCTTCTCGGTACTTTGTTATGATTGGGGGCCGCGTACCGCTTTGCGCAACGTTTTTCGTCTCCCTTCTTTCCTCCCCGACTTGCGCGCTCCGCCTGCCGCGATCCACGTTCCGAAAATCCACCTCCCAGTACTTCGTGAGGACCGCCTTGCCGGCTTGCCATCTCAGAAAATGGCCAGCCGGTAACATGTTCACATCCTGAACGATCGTCTCCGGCTCGGGCACTGAACCGGTCATGAGATAGCCGTTAACGCCCGCCGCCGAGAGACGCCGCTCCACCAGCCCGCTCTCCAGTAGCGCCCGCAGCTCAGAGGCAAAAATAAGAAAGCCATTCTTTGCCTGGTAATAGAGCGGTTTGATCCCCAGCGGATCACGCGCCAGGAAAAGCGACTGGTCCGCTTCGTCCCAAATCGCCAGAGCAAACATTCCTTCTAACTTATGCAGACACTGCGCCCCTTCTTGCGCATACAACTCCAGAACCGTTTCGGTGTCGCTATTGGACCGCAACGGATGGCCCTCCGCCAATAATCCGGCGCGCAGTGCCGCGTAATTATAAATTTCGCCATTAAACGCGATCGTAAACCGCCCGTCCGTGGACGCCATGGGCTGGTGTCCTGCAGGGCTAAGATCGAGAATAGCCAGGCGGGTATTCACCAGCCCGGCATTTCCATCGCGCGAGACAAAACAGCCGTGGTCATCTGGACCGCGATGGCGCAAATCGCGCGCGAGGCCGCGCAACAAATCGTGCAGTCCATCCGGGGACAGCTTTCCGTCTATAATTCCAGCTATCCCGCACATGTTGAAGCGAAATTGATAGGATTAAGAGTTTTGCTCTTTCCGCGGTCATGCACCGGCCCCCGGCCTTGGAAGCGGAAGTTGGGATTACAGAGGTTGAGCAACGACCGAGCTTGAAGACGAGAAGCTTCAGTTTTCATTTTTTTGCAGCTTAGGATCGTGAAAGAACCCTTTCCGGCAGCTGCTCGTCTCCTGCAATTTCCTTCAAGTGCTCTAACAACGTATCCGCGGACCCCCGGCGATCATAATTCTCTTCGACAAATCTCCGACCGTTCTCGCCCATTTGTCGTAGCCGCCCCGGCTCGTTGCTGAGCCGCCGAATTGCTGCGGCTAACCCGACCGCGTCCTCGGCCGCGACGAATTCCGCCGCCCCCGCTGCCTCCAGAATGCGCCGCGATTCCCCATGGACGCTGGAAAGGATTGGTCGAGCCATGGCCATGATCTCGAAGATTTTCGAAGGAATGACCGAGAGAAAGAGGGGCTTATCGCGCAGTGTAACTAGATTCAAATCGGTGAGAGCGTAGAGGCCACGAACGTCATCCTTGTTCACTGCATCGAGAAGCTTGACGTTTTCCAGCCGCGCCGCCGTAATCAAGCTCGCCACTTTCGCCCTACCGGCGCCCTCTCCGACGATCAGAAAGAGGATGTTCGGCGCATCGCGCAGTAGTTCGGCCGCATTGACGATGGTGTCCACTGCATGAGCCATCCCCACCGTCCCAATATACGCGGCGACAAACTTCCCTTCCGCTCCAATTTTCTCGACTAGACTAGGTGAAGGAACCTGGGGGCGGAAAAAATCCAAATCGACACCGCTTTTAACCACCACAATTTTCTCAGCCGGGATTCCGCGACCGACCAAGTTCTCCCGAAACGAATCGGTAACCGCCACAATGAGGTCAGCCCGCAAGTACAGAAAAATCTCGATTCTCTCGAGCAATCGGAGCAGAAGGCTGGGCTGCATTGCGCCTACGGTCACGATCGAATCCGGCCAAAGATCTCGCAGCTCAAAGACGAATGGACGTCGCTTGATTCGACTAACGATATATCCGGCGACCGCGCAGAAAAACTGAGGCGACGTCGCAACCACCACGTCCGGCCGTCGCACACCGAAAGAGCCAACGATCGCCGCAATCATGAAAACGAGAAAGTTGAAGGTGCGCCGCAAGATTCCCGCGTTGGCGGTAAGGAAGGTCTTCACCCTGCGCACCGAAATCCCATCGATGTCTTCCTTCGTCAGCCATTGATTCTTGTAGCCTGGATAAAGGATGCCCCGCGGGTGATTCGGGTGATTCGTAACCATCGTGACCCTGGCACCATGCTCCCGCACCCATCGTTTCGCGTGTTCGTACGTCCGAGAAGCAGGCGCGTTGACCTCCGGAGGGAAATAATGCGTCAGGAAGAGTATGTGCATCTGACACTAAACTTTCCCGCGTTGTAGAAGCTCCCTTCCAGCTGCAGCGTCTTGCGAACGCGGGCCACGCCGAACTCGGGAAATTGTTCGGTCTCAATCACGCGCCCTTTTGCTCCGAAAATCTCAAGCCTGAGCAGAGTTCCCACCCGAAAGAGCGTCGGCGTCTCCTGCCTCACCGCGAGCCCGGGAGCAAAATGGAAATGCGCGCGATAGAGATGCGTTCCCCTCCCCGTCAAGCTGTCCATGATCTCGATCCCGTCCTCGCGCAGACAAAGCCTGCGTCGGTGCCGAATGCCATTCCTGAAGGTGACAGCCGCGGAAATCTCGCCTGCTTCGATCTGCACATCGCATGGGCGGCTGCGGCGGCCAATGCGGAAGCTCTTCCAAATATCAGCCTGCTCGAGATCGTCGACTGAGACCGTGTTATGAGCCACGGTCGAGCGAGAATAAGTTCGCCGCGCCGTCTCATCGTATTCATAGACGCCGGTGTCGGTCAGAATTTCATCACCCGCACAATTCAACAGCACCGCCAGCATGTCACAGTGTGCGTGGCCGGGGAGATGATCAGGACCAATGGGAGCGGTATCGAAAAGTACCTGTAGCGGGTCACGCTCTAAAACCCAATAGCCAGATAAATTTCGTCCGACCCAGCCCGAATCAAACTTCGCGTGCTGCGCCGTTGTTTCGGGTCGAATTCCGAGGCCCTGAGCATATTCCACCAACTGCCCGGTGGTGGGCGCGATGCCGTGAGCGGAGTCGTTCAAGAGAGGGATCCGTCCCGTCTTGCCGGTGATCCCGTCCAGCCAACCGAGCGCCCGCTGGGCGAACGGCTTAAGCTTGGAAAACGAATGATCGTCGCCGACGCCACGACAGAGGTTCGCGAGATCGATCAGGTCCTCAGTCGCAAGAGCGTGATACATCGGCGAAAGTTCGAAGTGTCCTCCATCCGGAAGGAATTGCTCCTCCAGTTCCTGCAGGACAATTCGACGGCCAAGGGCTACCCAACTTGCGTCTTGGAGCACCGCGCCGGCAAACCAAAGAGCCTTCCCGTTTACGAAAAGATGGTTGCCCCCGAGGTGATACTCAAGCTGGCGTTCCAGATTCGCAGCCTGGAGCGCAAGACTGGAGACAACGGAATCTGGTGGAGTCTGCTCCCCGCCGAGAAACTTGATCCAGCTAACGAGTCTGAGCGACGTGGGATAAGGTTCCCACCCCACATTGTCCAAACGCGGAGTGTGACGTGCGCTCCAGTCCTCCATGAGCCTTAAACCGACGGCGGGCTCGATCCCTGCCTGAAGGAGGAACTCGAAATAGTGCAGGTTGTATTGCCAGAGTTTAGGCAAATGCTTCGCCTGCCAGTCGATCGGTTGGCCAAGATCTGCGCCGCGGTTTAGGAACGTAAACCGCCCACCCTCCGTCCAACTTGTGCGCTTCACCGGCCAGCGCCGAAGTGGCAGAGGCCTCCAATCTGTCGGCGTCTCGGTCTTTGTTAGGAACGGCGGCTTCCTCAGGCGCCGCGATACCTGGTAAAAAATCTGGCGCGGCTTGAGGTGGCGAACGGTATGCCAGTGACGCGAAAAATTAGACAAAACTGACACGTTTCCAGAACAAATTTCGACACGGGGGCCGCGGCAGCCCGCTCCCGGCTCACCGTCCAAGCCGCGGTCTCCGCGCACCATCCCGCGGCTATTCTTGTCGGCGATCACGCCCTTGGCTCAGACACGGCGATTTGCTGCAAGATAGCAGCGACGCGTTCCCCCGCGTGGCCATCCCAGAGATCCGGCACGCTTCCCTTTTTTGCCCGACCGGCACGGATCGCGTTCGTCTCTTCTCTCAGCCGCCCCATGTCGCGACCAACCAGAATATTCGTTCCGATCTCGACGGTGATCGGCCGCTCCGTATTCTCGCGGATCGTGAGGCACGGGACGCCAAGATAGGTCGTCTCCTCTTGGATTCCGCCCGAATCTGTGATCACGACGGTCGCGCCTTTTTGCAGGGCGAGAAACTCGAGATAGCCCAGTGGCTCAAGCAACGAAACGTTTCCCGTGTCGATGCCGAATTCGGCGATCTTGCTTCTCGTTCGCGGGTGCATCGGAAAGAGCACACGCAGCTCGTTTGCGATCTCGGCCAGAGTAGCCAAAATCTCCTTTAGCATTTCAGGTTCGTCCACGTTCGATGGCCTGTGCAGTGTGACCAGCGCATACTGACCGTCCGTCCCATCGATGGGCGGCGCGACCGCGCGATCAAGGAGTCGAACCAAAGTATCGATCATCAAATTTCCGACGCGGTGGATCCGATGCGAAGGAATTCCTTCGCTGAGAAGGTTCTCATCACCGTCCGGCGAAGGCGTGAACAAGTGATCCGAGAGCTGGTCTGTCACGAGACGGTTCAACTCTTCCGGCATCGAGCGATCCCGCGAACGCAGGCCAGCCTCGACATGCCCTACGCGGATGCCTAGTTTCGCTGCCACGAGTGCAGCGGCGATGGTCGAGTTCACATCGCCATAGACGAGGACCATGTCGGGTTTCTCGCGCAGGACCACTTCCTCGAGCGCGATCATGAGCTTTCCAGTCATCACTGCATGACTAGCCGAACCCACCTCCAAATTCACATCGGGCGCAGGGATACCGAGCTGTCCGAAAAACACGTCCGACATGTTTTTGTCATAGTGTTGTCCGGTATGGACGATCACCTGCTGGAGCGACGGGTATGCCGCGATCGCCGCGATCGCAGGCGCTGCTTTCATGAAGTTCGGCCGTGCGCCGATGACGTGGATGATCTTCATTTATGCCCGCGAAACACGCTAAAGGCGCCAAAAATATATTTCCCCATGAAAGCCATACTTCCCTGGCTCCATTTAGCGGCATTTCGCGTATTTCGCGGGCGCAAGTTCATGCTCTAATGTCCGGCTGCTGCGCCTTCCGGCGCGTTTGTCCGGTATGGGCAATAACCTGCTGAATCGACCGATAAGCCGCAACTGCCGCGAATCGCGGGCGCCGCCTTCATGAAGTTCGGCCGTGCGCCGATGACGTGGATGATCTTCATTTATCCCCGCGAAACACGCTAAAAGCGCCAAAAATATATTTCCTCATGAAAGCCATACTTCCCTGGCTCCATTTAGCGGCATTTCGCGTATTTCGCGGGCGCAAGTCCATGCTCTAATGTCCGGCTGCTGCGCCTTCCGGCGCGTTTGTCCGGTATGGGCAATAACCTGCTGAATCGACCGATAAGCCGCAACTGCCGCGATCGCGGGCGCCGCCTTCATGAAGTTCGGCCGTGCGCCGATGACGTGGATGACCTTCATTTATGCCCGCGAAACACGCTAAAGGCGCCAAAAATATATTTCCCCATGAAAGCCATACTTCCCTGGCTCCATTTAGCGGCATTTCGCGTATTTCGCGGGCGCAAGTTCATGCTCTAAAGTCCGGCTGCTGCGCCTTCCGGCGCGTGTTG
This sequence comes from Chthoniobacterales bacterium, assembly GCA_038258815.1. Lineage (GTDB taxonomy): Bacteria > Verrucomicrobiota > Verrucomicrobiia > Chthoniobacterales > UBA10450 > JACCTI01. The sequence goes on along the minus strand of JBBSPM010000002.1, from coordinate 64,575 downwards.
GCCAAGCGCTCCGACTCAAGCCTAGGGTAATGCCCAAAGTTCACCAATAGCCCCAACTCCAACCCGGCGGCGCTCAGATAATTCAATACCTGCGCACGGTGTGCATCCACCAGCATCTCGACCGCTTTGATTTCCAAAACGATCTGGCCGTAGCAGATGAAATCTGGAACATACTTCTGAAGTAGAGGCCTGCCTTTATAGCTCAGCTTCAGCGGCGCTCGGGGCGTGACGGGGATCGCCTGCAAGCCGAATTCGATCTCGAGGCACTCCTGATAAACAGGCTCGAGGAAGCCACACCCCTTCTCCTTGTAGACCTCAAAGCAGGCTCCCATGATCGAGTAACTTTCTTGCTTAAAAAGCAGCTCGCCTTCGCGCAATCGATCCATCTGTATTCCCTTCCCGCGTCTCTTGGCGTATTTAGCGGGCCGCCTTCGCAGCGACTTCGAAACTAATCCGGGTCGCTTCGACGATTTCAGCAAACGGAATCGGAGAGGGATTGCCGGAGCGCAGAGCAGCGGCAACCTCTGCCATCATCTGGCGGTGTCCTTTGTCCTGAGCCCAAAGCTTCATCTTCTTGAAGCCAGGCCACCCGGCGCCGGTCAATGTGCGGTAGTTATCCAGCTGTAATATCCGGCCCGCCGCAAACACCTCCAACCGCTCCTTGGGGACGGAGCGATGACCGTTCGCGAGGTAATGCACCGTGCCGATCGAGCCGTCGCGAAAGCGGAGGGTAAAAGAGATTTTGTCCGGTGGAAACCCGTTTTTCTCATCCAGCACCGCCACGCTGACATCGTCAATTGGCCCTCCCGCTAAAAATCGGAGCAGATCGATGAAGTGACACGCTTCGCCAATGATTCGTCCGCCGCCGACCTCGGGATCCTGCGTCCAGTGGCTCCGCGGGATCGCACCCGCGTTCACGGTCATCACCATCGCCCTCGGACCTTTCACCCCCCGCAGCAGCTCTTGGATTTTTTGCACGTGCGGGGCAAACCGGCGATTGAATCCCACCATTAGAAAAGGAGCGTCAGCGTTTTCGTAGGCATCGAGGATTTGGTCGAGTTCGTCCGCATTCAGACAAAGCGGTTTCTCGACATAGACACTCTTCCCTTCGGCCAGAGCCGCGACGACAAACCGCCCGTGACTGTTATGCCGGGTTGTGATCACGACCAGATTGACATCGCGATCAATAAGCAGCGCGTCCGCATCGGTACTGCACTCTTTGAACCCAAATTTTTTTCCCAAGTGCGCTGCCGTCACACCGCCCGCCGAGGCGATAATCTTCAGCCGAAGGTTGGTCTTAACGATCGCCGGTAAGAGCACCTGACCGGTAAAACCACCCGCGCCGATCACGCCCACGACCACATCGCCGGCTCCTTTTTTGGGCGGAGCCTTTGCGAGAGGAACACTCGCCCGCGTCCCGGCTTCTGCGTCCTGCGGGCGCAGTGGGTACTCCAGGAGAATTCCAAGCGCGTCTTTAGCTCCAACGTTACTATAAGCGTCTAGAGCATCATCGATTTGGAACCGGTGCGAGATGAGCGGCACTACGTCGATGCGTTTCGTCGCCATCATGTCGAGCACCGCTTCGAAGTTGCGGTTCTCCGTCCAGCGCACGTAACCAAAAGGGTAGTCACGCCCTTTCTGCTCATACTCGTCGTCGTAGCGCCCCGGTCCATACGAACACGAAACCTGGAAACTCAGCTCCTTCTCGTAGAAATCGGCGCGCGATAGCTCCAGACCCACCACGCCGATCAAAACAATGCGGCCGCGCTTTCGGCAGATCGTGGCAGCCTGATGCACCGGCTCGTTACTCGTCGTCGATGCCGTGATCACGACCGCGTCCATGCCACGACCGCGCGAGAAGAGCAGACTTGCGCTCACCGCATCTTCGCCTTGCGAAAGATCGACGGTCTCAGCCCCAAAACTGCGTGCCAGTTCGCACTTCGAAGAATCAAGATCGATCCCCAGCACCCGGCAACCGTGAGCGCGCAGCAACTGCACGCAAAGCAGACCGATCAACCCGAGCCCAGTAACAACGACAGCTTCTCCTAGAGTCGGCTCGACCAACCGAATCCCTTGCAGCCCAATCGCCGCCACTACGGTGAAAGCCGCCTCCTCGTCCGAGACTGCGTCAGGCACCTTCGTGCAAAGATTCGCCGGCACGCAGACTACTTCCGCGTGCGGACCATTTGAAACCACCCTTTCACCCGGCTTGATCGCGTTGCCGGCGCCCTTGTGGGAAGGAGTCGTTTCCAGCACTACACCGACGTTGGCATAGCCCAGTGCGACGGGCTGATCGAGCTTCGCTCGGACCGCTTCGAGGGTCGGTCGCAAGCCGTCAGTCCGGATCTTTCCTAGCACCTGCCGGACTTTGTCCGGCTGCTTGCGCGCCTTCTCGATCCAGCCCGCCTTGCCGAAATCGATCAGCATCCGCTCCGTCCCGATGGAGACAAGACTCCTCCGGGTGGCAATGAGGTAGTGGCCGGGCCGGGGCTGCGGAGACGGCACCTCGGCAAGCATCGTTTCGCCGGATCCGAGATTTTGAAGAATCTGCTTCACGGGAAAAGATGCTACGGCCGCCTCCTTAGAAGCCGGAGTCCAGCACGCGCACGGCCGGAAAACAGCTCCAAATTCGCTCTGCATCTTTGGTTGCCATTTGCGATCAGATCCACAATACCGACACCGGATATTGCTGAATCAACGGGTCTGGAGTCACCAATGTATAGTTCTCGCTCAAAGCCTGTCCGATCAGCAGACGATCAAATGGATCTCGATGCAGCAATGGCAGCGATTCCACCTCAAAAATTGCGCCGACGCTGATCGGTAACGATTCAAGGTGGTGTTTTTTGGCCAGTGTCGGCAGGAGTTTTGAGGGCGAGGCGGGCAGCGGAAATTTTCCAAACTGATGCTTAAACACGATCTCAAGAACGCTGACATGGCTCATTCGGAGATCATTCGCAGAGTCGACCAATCGTCCCTTCAGCACCTCGCTGATTCGCGAACTTCCTTCGAAAAAACAAATCAGCGCACAAGTATCCAGGAGCAACTTCACTTACCTGCGAACAACGCCTCGATCTCCGGTCCGGCCTGTTGAAATCATCGCGAAGATGTAGCCGTCCCTTCGCCAAACCGAATGGCCGACTGACAACCTCTTTTGGCGGCTCGATCGGCCGTATTTCCGCGAAAGGCTTGTTGCGATTGCAAAGGATGATGGTCTCTCCTTTCTGAACTCGTCGCGCATATTCAGAAAGACGGGCTTTTGCCTCATTGATGTTAATCATGGTCTTCTTCATGGCCATAAACCTCGACAGATACCATCGAGCCGTCACCGGGTTGAGTGGTCACTATCAGGATTCACCGCCGATGACATTTCTGACTTCGACATTCGCGGTCCCGGTGGCTGCCAGCAGATGCTTATCGTTGGTGTAAATTTCCGTGAAACCGTTCTCCGCTGCACACACCAGATGCAGTGCGTCGGCCGCTCTCAGGTGAATGGCAGCATCCAGCTTCGCCAAGATCGCGCTGGTTTTGCGAATCAGGTCCTTCCCGAGGGGAAGCCACTTCCAGAGGCGCCCCGCTTCATCAGCCTCGATTTGCTGCAGAATAACCTGGTATTGACTCGCAACGATCTTTCTTTCGCGCAGGTTGCGGTGAAGTGCCGCAGCCAGTTCCACTTTCCCAAATGCGCAGCAGGCTATTTGCTCGTGTTCCCCGGCAAGACTTCGCACTTCGTCGCTGCCCTGCTCGTTCAGGTAGCACTTTGCCAGATAGGCGGTATCGAAGTAGATCACGCCCGCTCCCGATCCGCCGAAATGTAGCGCGCCGAGTCATGGCGAATCTTCGGCAAACCGGAGAAACCCTTGACCAGCTTCCGCTTCGAAAAAGTCAGGCCATCATCCTCTACAAACGGCACGATTCTCGCAATCGGCTCTCCCCGCTCCAGCACAATGACTCCACCGGTCTGCGCGGCTTTCCGCACCCAATCGCCCGTCTTCATGTGCAATTCACGGACTGATATTTCAAACATGTGCTCATTGTGACACATCCGTCCGCTATTGTCCAGCAGGCCGACCTGATTCCGTCTTCCCCACTAACTCCCAACGGTAGCGGCGTCGAGATTCGCATCGTGGTCACCTCCTACTCGCCCCAGCGACTCGCGGCATTCCACTTCCGCATCCGGACCTCGCATTTTGCTGCCTGCTCTCAATAGCTGAGCAACAGAAGGTTTGGGACGCGCCGGAAGTGTGATAGGTCCGCAGTCACCAACGTCAGTCGATGTTGCAGCGCGTGACTTGCGATCCACAGATCATTCGATCCGATTAACCTGCCAGCCTGGCGTAACCGGCGCGTGATGCGCCCATAGATCCCCGCAGTCTCGCCATTCACATCGAGGATCGTAGTCATCCGGAAATATTGCGCCAGCAGCGGATCCGCGGGCGAAGAGAAGCCCTCGGCAAATTCACCCAGCGCGACAGCACTGCAAACAAAACCCGCCTGCTTATGTTTACCTAGGAATGCGTGAGCCGGCCCGCTCCCACGCTCCTTTTGCAGGTCGATCAGGAACGTCGTGTCAAAGCAGAGGCTTAGCTCCATCGGGTGCGCGGAGGGGCATCCTCACTCTGAGCTTTCTCGAGCCGCCGGATTTCCTTTTCCGGCAAATAACGCCCTTGGCCCACGAGATCGTCCAGAAGATCACCGCAGGTTGTCCGGCCTTTGGGCCATCTCGCGCGGTGGATCACCTTGGAAAACGATTCCGCATCGGACTGTCGCGCTCGCCGGAGCCGATCCCAAGCCCGCAAATCAATCGAGATCGTTTTCGTTGCCATGCATGCACCCTGCATGCATCTGCGGCGGTCGTCAAATCGGCCAGGAAACCTCGCGGACGGGCAGACAACGACCAGACCTCGCCTTACTATTTTTTTGCCGCGTAAACGTAAATGGCTAAGACCCCCCCTTCAGTCATATTCAGATTGTCAGCGTTTGAAAGCCCGGCCTGCCTGCTCGCGAACACATTCGGAGTCGCTCAGTTTACCCGCCGTGGCGGGCATCCGTTACGACCGCCCGCAGACCTCCACACTCTGCCCGATGTCTCGATCGCCGCCGTCCTCTACTCTCTTCCATCACCACTCACTTCTTCCCTTTGCCCGCCTTCCATGTCGCCCTTCACCACTGTGGATCAAGCCACCTGTCGCGCCGCCCGCTCAGCCTGCCTGCCGTGTCGCGCGAACACCCTCGGAGAAGCCAGCCGAAAAAGAACCTGTCGCGCCGAAGCCGGGCGCAGGCGGATCAACCTCTTTCCCCGCTCTTGTCCATGAACTCGCGCAGCCACAGCTCAAGGGTGAGGAACTGCCAGATCTGTAGTGACCAATCATACCGATCCAGCCCGCCTGGCCAAAATCGGTCAGCATCCGCTCCGTCCCGATGGAGACAAGACTCGCCCGGGTCACAATGAGGTAGTAGCCGGGCCGAGGCTGCGGAGACGGCACCTCGGCAAGGATCGTCTCTCCAGACCCGAGATTCTGAAGAATCTGCTTCACGCTTCTGATTTCGACGGTGGTTACACAGCTTACCCGCTACTGCCGCGAGGAAACACGGCTGAGCTGTGGCAGGCAGTCGAATATGCGGATTGCCTCTTCGAATTCCGGGTCCTCACGCCACGTATGGCAAAACTGGTCGAGATCGTTGTGGACGACCGGGGCTTCTCCGAGCCCCAGGCTCTTTTCGAGCGCCTCGAGAGCCGCATCGTTCAAGCTGATGCCTCGAGCTGCGGCAACCGCCCTCAGCGTCGCGTCGACCCGTTCAGGAATCTGCCGCACCGTATATTGCCTAGGCTTCATGCCTGCACTTTAGCGGAGTCGTGCATGCATGTCGAGTTTGCCACAGAAACGGGTGCCGCCGGAATCGCGCTGCAGCACCTACTGAATGCCCCGCTCTTGTCCAGAAACTCGCGCAGCCAAAGCTCAAGGGTGAGAAACTGCCAGATCGGGGGTGACCAATCATACCGTCAAGCCCGTCTTGCCGAAAATCTATCAGCATCCGTTCCGTCCCGATCGAGACAAGACTCCTCCGGCTCGCAATCAGATGCGAGCCCGGCCGCGCGCGCGACGGCACATCCGCCAGCATCGTTTCACCAGAGCCTGGATTCTGCAGAATCTGTTTCATCTTCGTCCGAGTTCAAACAATCTTGTAGCTGATGACTTCCAATTCGGGAACGTTCGCAAAATGTTTCGGGTTGCGCGTCAAGAGCGGAACCTTTCCTGCGACCGCGCAGGCCGCGACCCACAAATCCGGGTAGCCAGGCGCATGGCCTTTCCGCGCCATTTCCGCCCATAACCGGCAGTAATGGCCAATGACGGAGTGTTCGAATGGCAGCAGGTGGAAGCTCGCGTAAAATTCCGCCAGTGCGGTCGCTGCTACCCCCTTGAACAACGCGCCCCGCGAAAACTCCGCTTCTGTAATCCACGGAATGAGCATCGCGGCCTCCCCGATTTTAGCGGTCAGATCGGCTAGGCGTTGCGGCGTCCTCCGATAGCGCCACAGGTCAATCAGCACCGTTGTATCCGCCACTACTTCCATGCCGGAGGGACTTTGTGCCTGGTGGCATCCACCGCCCTCTCCAACGATTTAAACTCCCGCGCGGATAAATCGGGCAACGCCTCCGCTGCTTCCAAGGCTGCCGCCAGAGTTCCTTTGGGCGGAACCAACCGCTCAATCACTGCCGAAAACGTGTCGGCCCGTCCGTTTTTCCACGAGGCCAGCCTGGTGTAAGCCCTTTCCGAGACCGCGATCGTTTTCATCCAAGACACAGAACACAGAGCACAGCATGCGTCAACTGGGATCGTCTTTGAGAGCAGCTGGACGCTGCCACTAATTTGCGCGTCCTGGTCCCCGCATTCCGCAATCGAAATTTCCTTACTATTTTCTTTGGCCGCGTAAAACGTAAATGGCGAAGACCCCAATTCAGCGTTTCAGCGTTTCAGATAGTATTTCAGACAACCGCTTCTTGAACGCTTCGAACCCAAACTCCTCGATCACGCGCGCGCGCAACGCCTCGGGATCGAACATGATGTCGGGAAGAGGGATTTTTGACTTAGCAGGGAGGGGCGGCTTCCAAGCCGCCCTCGGCGGTTGCAAACCGCCGCTCCTTGTTCCTAGCTTCCGTTCAAGTATCGCGATCAATGCATTCGCGATTTCTTGAACGTCATCCGGATCCACCAACAGCCCGATTTCCCCATTCAGCAGCGGATCGACCGATCCATCTTTGTTGCCCGCTAGAACTGGCTTTCCACACGCCATTGCTTCGAGGAAAACAATCCCGAACCCCTCGCCTTTGCTGGGCATCGCGAAGACATCACAGAGATTGTAATGAGCGCAGAGTTCGACATCGGGGACATACCCAGTCAGAATTACGTTCTCCGCCACGCCAAGTTCATTAATCAGGCGCTCGATCCGCGGGCGATCAGATCCGCGGCCTCCGAGGATGTAACGGACGTCTGGGAAGTGTTGGCGGATCTCGGGCAAGGCTCGCACGATCTGATCGTAACCCTTATATTGTTCAGCGTCGGACAACCGAGTAATCGTCAGAATAACGGGCTGCTTCGGGAGCGAGCCATACCGATCGAGCAAGAAAGGCGGTTTCGGACCTGGGATGTATCGCTCCTGATCGAACGTGCATGGAAAGAGAGCTATCGATTCTGGCGATATGCTCAGAGCGCCAGCCATCCTTTCCTGGGTGCACCGGCTGATTGCTAAGAGCTTGTTTGCGGATCGCAAGGCATTCTGGATTTGACTGCTTGGGATCTCCCAAACATCTATTCCATTGCCGATCACGACATACGGGATCTTCAGTAGCTTTTGAAGCCAGTACGCGACGGGCGCGAAGTTTCCGTGGACCGACATTATTAAATCGGGCCGTTCGCGTACGGCTTTGGTAAATAATTGTGCGGCGAAAATAGGCGTTCGCAGCGGTAGGCTCCACCTCCCGCTGGCATAGTAGCGCGTGTCGAAATTATCCTGAGAGGCCGAGGGGTCGTTTTTGACGAACACGCTTATCTCCGACTCTGGAAAGCATTCCCGCAGCGCTAGCACCAGAAACCGCGAGAGCGTCTGAATCCCACCCGTTGCCGACGCGTAATCCGGCACCCAGACATGAATCCTCCTCACTTTCCTTCCCTCCTCTCAGCACAGAAATTCCGCGGAAAGATTGAGCTTGACCGCTTAAAGCGGTCGAGTGCGCAAGCGGCGCGTTTCCAAACAAATAGACCCGTTACAGTCATTCGGTGCGTTGCAGTGCATTACTCGCCCCAAGTCGAAGCGTAATGGGGCGTGTCGAAATTATCCTGGGAGGCCGAGGGATCGTTTTTGACGAACACGCTTACTGTCGCTTCAGGCCAGCATTCGCGAAACGCTCGCACCAGAAAACGTGAGAGCGTCTGAATTCCGCCCATCGCCGACGCGTAATCCGGCACCCAGACATGAATCCTCCTCACTTTCCTTCCATCCTCTCAGCACAGAAATTCCGCGGGAAGATTGACCTTGACCGCTTAAAGCGGTCGAGTGCGCAAGCGGCACGTTTCAAAACAAATAGATCCTTTACAGTGTGCATTCGGTGCGTTACCGCGCATTACTCGCCCCAAGTCGACTCGTAATGGCGCGCAACAGAATTAGCCGGAGCGGGCGAGTGGTCGTTTTTGACGAACACGCTTATCTCCGTCCCTGGCAAGGTTTCGCGCGGCGTTCGCACTAGAAAACGCGAGAGGGTCTGAATACCACCCATCGCCGACGCGTAATCCGGCACCCAGACGTGAATCCTTACTTTCCTTCTCATCGCCCAGCACAGAAATTAGGCGGAAAGAATGAGCTTGACCGCTTAAAGCGGTCGAGTGCGCAAGCGGCACGTTTCAAAAAGCAAATCAGAAAGTTGAAATTCGGAAGTAGAAAACAGATTCCTACTTTTTACTCTCAGCAATAATCCGTTCGTAAAGCTCTGCTGTTTGCTGGACTGGCTCGTCCGATGAAAGTTCGCGCTTCACGTCTTCCCGGCGTAGAAATTCCGCGGAAAGATTCCGCTTGACCGCTTAAAGCGGTCGAGTGCGCAAGCGGCATGTTTCAAAGACAAAAAATAGATGCTACCGGGCACTACTCGCCCCAAGTCGAAGCGTAATGGCCCGTGCCGGAATTATCCTGAGAGGGCGAATGGTCGTTTTTGACGAACACGCTTATCTGCGGCTCCGGAAAGCAATCCCTAAGCGCTCGCGCCAGAAAACGCGAGAGCCTCTGAATCCCACCCGTTGCCGACGCGTAATCCGGCACCCAGCCGTGAATCCTTACTTTCCTTCTCATCGTCCAGCACAGAAATTCCGCGGAAAGATTGAGCTTGACCGCTTAAAGCGGTCGAGTGCGCAAGCGGCACGTTTCAAAACAAATAGATCCGTCAGTGTGCATTCGTGCAGAGCATTACTCGCCCCCAAGTCAAATCGTCCGGAGAGAGCAAGGGGTCGTTTTTGACGGACACGCTTATCTGCGACCTTGGAAAGCATTCGCGCAGCGCGCTCGCACCAGAAAACGCGAGAGAGTCTGGATACCACCCATCGCCGACGCGTAGTCCGGCACCCAGAAGTGAATCCTCAAAGCAAATCAGAAAGTCGAAATTCGAAAGTAGAAAACAGATTCCTATTTTTTACTCTCGGCAATAATCTTCTCGTACAACGCGATGGTCTGCGCAATAGGCTCGTCCCAGGATAGTTCGCGTTTCACTTCCTCACGGCAAGCCGTCATCCGATCGCGAAATTCCGGATCGAGCATTTTCGCCAGACCATCCGCAAGCCTCTCCACCCCAAGCGGCACAGCATATCCTGCCCGCTCATGGATAATCGGAGCAATCCCGCACGTTTCGGTAAGGAGCACCGGAACATCCGCCGCCACTGCTTCCGCTGCTGAATTTCCGAAATTTTCGTTCAGCGATGGCAGGACAAACAAATCCGCTGCGCTGAGTGCCGCCTTGAGATCGTCGCCATACATCGCGGCTTTCAGAAGCATATCGCCTGGCCGCACACTTCGTTCGATGTCGCTCGTAAGCCGCGCCGCATAACCTGCCTCCGACACCGGTCCGACGATCACCAGTTTCGAATCGGCGCTGTCGGCTAGCAGAAACGCACGCACCAGCTCTCGCAGCTGCTTCTTTTCGCTTATCCGGCCAAGATAAAGGACAAGCTTCTGATCAGGGCCAATATCCCACCGCTCCCGCATTACTGACCGCAGTGGTCGGAACGCGAACTCCTTAACGTCGATCCCGTTCCTTCTTATGACCACGTTCGTGAATGCGCTAAGAGGTAGTAATTCCAGCCGCTCCAGGGAGGAAGTAGCCACGACGGCGGCGGCTTTCTTCGCCATCCAACGAGTAACCGTTGCGTTAAAGAGACGCTTGAGCGCCAGGCTCCGCACTTTCGGCGCATACATCCCCATCGGCTCGACCACAAATGGCTTCCCCTCCCGCCGCGCAATCCACAGGGCGAGCGGGCAGATAAAGTTGTAGAGGCCGAAGCAATGCACAACGTCGACACGCCGGATCACGCTTGCGAGCGCGCGCACGGAGGTGGGCAGAACGTAACCGAAATGGCCCACCCATCCGAGGTAATGCACGGGAATGCCGTCGACCTCTACGGCGTCGCGTCGCGCGGGCCGTTCCGAATCGATCGTTATTACGCTCGTCTGCTGGCCTTCGACGAATAGAGCGCGCGCCATTGAGTGAAGCCGTTTCGGGGGACCTCCGAATTGGACCTCCGGATAATAATAGGGTGTAACAAAAGCGATGCGCACGATTAAAACTACCTCGCATTCGAGAGATCCGAACTGCGAGCCGTCCGCGTACCTTGTGGGATACTTCGGCGCCGAACAACCTCTCGCTTGGTTCCTTGGAGTTCTAAGCGCAGATGGGGAAAGGCGACGAATATTGCCCCCAGGAGAAGTGAAGCTTTCACCGTCCAATTGAGCACGTGACCGATATCGTCCTCCGCTTTCACCGCCGTGTAGAAAACATAAGGGATAAAACACCACCACATTGGAGCATTGAACGCACGATTGCAGATGAACCGAAACATCAGGCCAAAGAATAATGCATATGCGAAGCACCCGATTGCACCTCCCAGAAATCCAAAGTTCGCATACATTTCCCCAGCATAACCAAGCGTCATGGAGGTTGTGCCATCCATTTGTATGCCCGCATACAGCAACATGTTCGCTCCTCCGCCGGACCTGAATTTTTCGGGATCGAGAACCCTTGGTATCAACGCGCCGACCGCGTCTTCTTTCAGGGTCGCCCCCATGGCATAAGGCTCAAATTCTGGAACGAATGACATTACTCTGCTCACAATCCAACCCTGGTTGAATCGCACTGCCGTGTCCGCAATAAAATCGGGATGTAGCCGCAGCGTTAGAGTACGCACGAACGACGGTCCCATATATTCCAACCATGTCAGGCCTTGTCTAAAAGAATTGTCCGTGTCGCTCGATTCTTCGTAATCAGCGGCAGGACCGTCCCCCGTAGCACCGACGCGCAAGCGCCACTTCGCCTCTTGTAACGCTGGGAGAAGTAAAACCCCGAAAGCGAGCACCGCGATTGTGACGCGCGGTCGCGGGCGGTAACAGTAAATCCAGAGCAAAAACGTCCACAAGCACCAGAGCAGGAGGTCGTGGAACATCGTTGATCCGGCCGCCAAGCAGGCTTCAACGACGAGCAATGCGAGGATTCTCCAGCGCCAGCCCGACCCATGCAAAACCATTCTCCCGAAAGCTCCAACGAATCGCAAATTGGAAACCAGCAGAAGAACGAACCCGAGACTCTCGACGTTGATAACTCGTTGGACAATGAATCCTATTACACCAACAACCAGCAGAATATCCAACTCTGCGAGGACCGCTGGTTGCGCTACCGAAATCGGGCGCACGATGCCGCGCAATCCGATTACGGAAACAGCCCAACCGATCGCGGTCGCTGCTACCACCAATCCGGCATAGCTCAAGTAAAATGGAAACTGTGATCCGATGTCGTAGCTGGGATCACTCGGCGGATAATACAGATTAACCCATGCCGCGAATACATATTGCAAAGCCGATATTAGAATCGCAAGATGCGGCAGCGCGACAACATAGCGTGAAGCGATCACAAGATGATACACCACTAGAACGGTTAACGCCGCGGTTCCAGCGAGCCACAACGAAATTCCTCCTGTAAAGGACAGGACGCCTAACCCCGCCGCGAAGCTTATGAATAAGCCCGTTGTCCATCGCTTCCAAGTTAAAAACAAAAATTCGTCACAAGTTGGACTCAAAATTAATGGATTCGCTTCGCTCTTGTTTCTCATCAGTATTCCAGCATGGTGCGCAGTCGATCAGTGTAAGTATGTCCGCCCCTGGCAATATGCCGATGTACCGCCACGCGAAGCTTCTGTCGGAGTTCCCTCTCCTTCAGAAGCATCTTGGTTTTATCGATCATCTCCGAGGGGTTCTTGAAATAGACGACATTCTCCCCTTCATACCCAAAGATTTCTCGATGCTCACAAGTGTCCTCAACGACCATACAGGCGCCGACCGCTGGCAACTCGAAAGTTCGCATAGAGTGCCCGTCGCGATTTTCATGCCTCACTAGGCACAAGGCAACGCGGCATCCCGCGATCCCTGCACGGATTGTTGGAACTTCTACGACTCCTAGCGCGAGTGGACGCGTTTCACTGTAGCGCTCCCAATAACTGCCGTACAACCGCACGTCTAATTTTGCCCGGAGAGCAGCCTTCACATAATCCACGCGACTAGGCTCGGCCGCTCCAGCGAAGAAGAGATCGCTTGATTCTGCCGCCTCGGAGTCTTTATCCGAGAAAAACAATTCGTCGTCATAACCAAACTGCAAGTAATGAACTCTCTTGCACCCGTGAAGGGCTAGTTGTTCGAGATTCGCATATCGGGGACTAAATACAACATCGTATTCCCTAATCGACTTTAAGAACCAAGCTGAACGATGGCGCGGATTAAAAGGATCATCAGTCGAGAAATTGATGCATGTGATGCCGCGTTCACGGCATTTTTTAAGCGAACTGGCCGCTAAGGGCGCCGCGCCGGTCGCAATAATCACGGTGGGCTGAAACTCCTCACAACTTTCCAACATTGTTGTATTGAAGCTCTCAAATTGGAGGGGGCGGCGACCTCGAAAATGCCAAAATATACGTTGTCTTAACGTGCCATGCCGCCAGGCCGATTTCGTGTCACAAAGTTTTGCATTGATTCCTAGTTTGGCCGCGGCGCGCAGGAAGGACCCACCGATATGAGAAAACCCCGAAGTCCCGACAATGAGAATGCGAGGGGCGCTTCTCATGACAGAGCGACGACGAATGTACACACTAGTCGGTCAGCGGTCCGGTCCATGGAGAAGTCTCCCACGCGCGAAAAACCCGGATTACACTGCGATCAAACCTTCTCAACCAGACGGCCGCCGCTGAAGGAGATAACGCGAAAAGTGAGTCAGCAACCTTGAGCGCTTCGCGATTCCCGCAGATCGAGCAATCGCGCGCCGATCGGGAGTTCGTGCGCCGCTGATAGACAGTGCGCTCCCACGTGCTCTTCCGTTCGTTTCCGATGATTAAAAGTCGAGCTATCAGAACGTCATTCCGTCCGTATTGTCCTCTCAAGCTCTTCAAGCACTGGAGCAAATTGCCGCTGGTAGTTCCAATCCCTCAAAATCCTTTGCCTCCCCCGCTCACCCATGTCGCGAGTCTCCTCTGGGTTTTCGGCAAACCACTGCAGCGCCCGTGCAATACTTGCTGGATTCGTCGGATCGCAGGCGCGCGCATACCCTGGAGTGACGAACATCTCATTCCAATCAGGCAAATCTGAAACTAAGAGCGGGAGCCCGCACGCAAGATAATCAAATGCCTTATTCGAAGCCCCGGCCATCGTCTTTTCATTGATATCCTTCGAAAGCATTGGCATCAGTGCGATTCCTATGTTTGCGGAACGCGCTTGCTGGAGAAGTGCCTCTCGCTTCGGAATGGCGCCAAGATGATGGAGCCGCTCTGAAATTTGCAATTCCACGGCGCGCGCTTCCATCTCGTGCACGTAACCTGGGTGGCCGGTGGTCTCGTATCCAGCAAAGATCAGTTCGAAACTGCAATTCGCCTGAGCTATCGCTTCTATCACGGTTAGTGGCAATCGATTTGGGACGATAGTGCCATGATAAAATATCCGCACTATAGATTCACTCCGGCTAGGAGGGCTCGCCGCCTCGGCACGGTCAGGCGCATTCATTACACAGAAAACCCCACTCGCAACGCCCGTCCTACCGCTGAACTCGGAAATCCTGCCCCTACTCGGGAGCACATTCGCCAAGGCGCGACGTGCGAGTGTCTTTCTTATGTAAAGGAGAAACTTCTTCTTTAAACTACCTCGCATCTCAGAGTCAGGGCTATCATGCTCGTGATAAATTGCCGAGAGGCCCGGCACGTAGCTAAGCACCAGCGCGATGGGGCAGATGATTGGATCAGACGCGTAGACAAACCCTGGCCGCCATCGGAACGTCGCCCATAAGGCCCTCAACCCGAAAGCAACATAATGAAACTTTTGCTGTACACCAGGCGTTTGCCTTTTCACGATCAGCACGTCGATATTCCTATTCTCGGCGAACCTAAGACACGATGCCGCGCCTTCAGCTTCGATCCCTAGAAAGCGCACATGCCAGCCTCTATCCGCCAATATTTTTGAACTATGTTCCAGGGGCGGATACCCAGCCGGATCCGTATACTGAAGGTAAAGAATCCGGCGCGCTGCACCGGCGATCCTTGCTTCGTCGACATTTACACTAGGTCTCAACTGGTGCTATCGCTTCCCGATATCCCCGGGCGATACCGGCGGCGGCTACAGCTACGCTGTATTTGTCCGCTTGCTGGCGGCAAAAATGTCGAATTTCGACTCGGTCGATAAGCATCAGCGAGCGATTCAGTGAATCAGTCAAGGAATCAATGGAGGCACTCCGACAAATCTCCCCAGTCCTGCCTTGGACAATGAGATCTGGCGCGCAGCCCACTGCTTCCGATACAACGCAGGGAAGCCCATGGTGCAATGCCTCATTAACAACCAAGCCCCAAGTCTCTGACTTAACACTGGGCAAGACTAATACGTCGGCCGCGTGGTAGAATCGGCTGAGAGCAGTCTGATTCTGAAAACCGAGAAATTTGGCCTTCACCATTGGCTGATTTTTCGCTTCAGCTAGCAACTGCTCCGTGAGTTCGCCGGATCCAAGGAAAGCTAGCACGGTCTGGTCCCTTTGCGCATCGGGTAATCGCTTGATAGCTGATAGCAGGATATCCACTCCCTTTCGCCCGCTCAGTTTACCGGAAAATAAAATCATTGTTTCCTTGTCGCGAACGCCTAATTCAACGCGCGTACGCTGACGTAAGGTGTTACGAGAGATCTCGTCAGTTTTGAAATTATCCGTGTCCACGCAGTAAGGTGAAAAAATCAATTTCTCAGAGGGACAATCCAATCTTTCATAGTGCGCGAGCGAGCGCTGTCCGACATATAATAGACGGCGACAGGATCGATATAGCAGCCGCAGAGCAGCGTCACGAACAAGCTTCTTCGCTGGATGGCGGACACTTGCGTGGTCCGTAGTTTCACCACGAAACAGGATCGGGGCGCCTGACCGGCGAGCTTCCCAGAAAGCGCGTTGATGAAAACGCGGACTATATCCGACCAAAAGAATTGCCTTGGGCCGTAGCGTGCGCAAGAAATCTCTTAGCCCAGGAGTGCTGACCTTATCCGGGGTTATTCGATCTTCCGGTTGAGCTGATCGGAGGATTTGGTGGGAATATCCGGCGAGCAAATCGACATCCCACGCAAACTGCGCCTTGAACTCCGCGTCAACATATCCGGCGACACTGAAGTCGGATCCATAGATTGCGGTAACCGGAATCCCGAACCCCTGCTCCATCATTCGATACACCGGCGCATGGTACTGGACAGGATGCGTCTCGATTACGACGAGCATCTTTTCAAGAGTTCTTCACTGTAACGCTTCCCATAGGCTCGCCACGAAAGCTTGTCGCGAGCCAAGCCAAGGATGTCTCTCAGGCCAGTCTGCTCCGCTGCCTTTGCCAGCGCCTGACCGATTCCCCGACTGAGCGCTACTACGTCGCCATGCGGCACTACTGTTATCCATTCAGGTTCGCACAGCACTTCCCGCAAGTCTTCTCCCCCAGTGCGATCGGTGCAGACCAAAGGAAGTCCGCACGCCAAAGCTTGAGCCTGTACTAAACTTAGTCCTTCTTCTCTTGATGGGTGCACGAAAACGTGGGCCTCGCGATATATATCCGCCAACTGCGGCTGTGGAACTACATCCCGATGTGAAAACAAAGGCGATTGTGGAACTGGCGCATCGCCAATCGCGCCCACATGGAGCAACTTCCACGACTGGGCGGATCGGCAGGCCTCCCAAAGGACGTCGCAGCCTTTTCGTAGGGACCAGGTTCCAGCGAATATGACCGTCGGGTGCTTCACTTCTGGTTTTTCCGTTGGTGGAAACATCTCCAGATCCACCCCATACGGATTTCGGAAAAGCTTGGATGACTGCGTGCCACGCTCCCGAAAGCTACGCTCGACGTGATGTGAAGGTACACTGATCACGTCTGCGAAGTCGTAACCCCAGAGCTCCCTTTTCACATCGAAACTGGGCACAGCAGGCCGCCGTGTGCCTGGAATCGATTCGAGAATTTCCTTCTGCGAAAGGATATGTCGGCTCCCCCGTTCCAAGAACACCTTTGCACCAAACGCTTCTCTCGCCCGCCGAGCGGCAAGAACACAAAGTCCTGACATTCCAACCAACACATCACACGGTCGAAGAACGGTCGCCACCAGTCGGTCGAGCGTCAACTGCAGTATCGGGCTTAAGATGTCGCTGAAACCTTCTGGGGCCTTGCGGATTGCAGCGACAAGCGGAGCAACGTAGGGCAACAGAGCTCGATGGCATTTTGAAGGTAATCCAAATTGAAGGGCCCGGAACCGAGGTACATACGAATAAAATTGCACTTCATGACCCAATTCGTGAAACTCGCGAGCCAAGTCTAGGAGGTGAGCGCGACCCGAGCTGATCAATGCTATACGCATAAGTATCTTCGCTCACCAGCCGGTCCGATTACGCTTCCGTGATAGGCCAAATAATCGCAAGAATTCACCATGGGGCTAGTTAAAAAGGAACATCCTTTGCCGCCACCAACCAACGATTCTGGTCGCCCCCGCGCTTTTCCGGCAAGATACAACGCCACCAGGCATTTGGGATAACTTGCGTCGAATATCCGTACGCTTTAAGAGATGCAAGGCAATCTCGCTCAAGAGCAACTGAATGAGTTTCAATGAGCCAACGCGTATCCCCTCGTCGCAAGAGTGCCGTGGCACCCTTTAGTATATCAGCTTCTCCGCCATCAACGTCTATCTTGACAAGGCATGGAGACTCTAAATGCCCACAGATTGAATCGAGAGTGGCTATGCCAGCCCCGTCGGTAGCCCCGACAAATTGTCCCCGAAGCTGGACCTGGGAGGTCTCATGAGACGGATTCAGCGTCAGGTTGCGGAGAATGCGCACGCGACACTCCTCTATCGGTTCGAACACATAGATTACACGCGCAGATGTGCGCGTGGCGAAGAATAATGTATGTTCCCCTTCCGCCGCCCCGATGTCTACTGCGGTCGCAATTCGCGCCGAGAGTTTCTTCAGCCAGGGCTGCGTCTCCCGCTCGAATGAACCAATGAATAATTGTGTCTGGTCCCGCAGGTCCAGTTCCATCACCAACCCTTGAAGCAAACCCGTGAGGATCGCTCTTGGTTCGCGCCCTGATCGGACCCATCTCTGTTTTAGTCCAGAAAGGAGACTCATAAATTTTAACTCAAGGTCGACTAAACCGCAGCCGAAGTTTTCTCGGTATTCCCAGATCCGCACGCGCGACTATCTCACCACATTTAACGATGCGGCCGACGTCGGTTGCTGTGTTCGCGGTCACGCCAATCAAGAGTTCGAGCGACACGCACTACGGAGCGAGCCCAATCTCACGGGCCCATGCCGCCGATTGGTTGATTCCTTCCGTCAACCCCACACGTGGCGCCAAGCCGTCCCTTGCCAGGCGCGCATTAGAGTAACGTACCTTTCGACCATAGAGAGCCCTATCTGCCGGCATCAGGGTTACAAAGTGCAAGCGCTGCCACCGGGCGATTATTCTCTTACCCGCGGGAAACGATGTTGCCAACAAAGTTACTTTGCGCCGGAAAGTTGTGGGGAGGAGACGGAGCATCGTCCGGGCGAATCCCACTTCGACACTTTCACTAACATGGGCGTCCTGCGTCAGAGACCGAACAGCCATCCCCAAAGCCTGCGCGAGGCGCTCGAAGTAGTCATTCCAACTCACGACTTCGGGACCGATTACGTTGTAGATGCGAAGACCCAAGGGTGGTCTCGAAAGGTTTTGCTCAATTGTGCGGCAAACGTCGGCGATGTGGACCAAATTGGCGCTCCCTTGCAGTTCTTCTGCAACCGGGTGCCACCCTGCGAGGAGGCGTTGGATTGGACGAATGCTCCATTGGTCGCTCAACGGCCCATAGATGATGCCAGGGCGCAGGATCACGAGGCTCTTGAAGCGGTCGGAAGTGCTACGCACAAGAGAGTCTATTCGCGCCTTTATAGCGCCATAACCGTGGCCGTCGGACTGGATCGGAGAATCTTCATTGAGCGTTCCTTGCTGGGCTGCATAGACTTCGGTCGAACTTATATGGACGAAGGCGGGGACCCCCGCGGCCGCCGCCGCTAGCAACAACGTGCGCGTCGCGTCCTCTTGGTCCGAATCACCACCGAAGGCGCAGTGCACAACAGCATCCGCGCCTTGGACCAGCTCGTCTACGGCTTCGCGCTGGGTCAGGTCTGCGGCACGCAAACGGCATCCGAAACGAGCAACCCGCCCACCAGCGTGCAGTCGTCGCGCAGTCGGAACGATCTCGTATCCGCCAGCCACGAATAGCGCCTCGACGACGCAGCTGCCAACAAACCCACTCGCGCCAGTTATGACAACCTTCCGCTGGTTCATAAAGCGGTATCTCCGATCGTGGTGACCAGCGGTAACTCCGCCTTCGCCATCGTATAAGCTTGATCCAGAAACTCGATTGACGGCATGACCGATTCCGCTGTTGCAACTGCGACATCATCCGAACCGGCGAGAAAAGCCTCAATGACATCCGCAACAATGCCCTGATAGGTAGTGTATCGTTTGGCGCTGGGAAGTGGCCGCATCTCGCCGTTGCTTTGCAGAAGCGCCCGGTTGCAATCATCATCAATGATCGCCTGTCTCTTCGTGCCCACGAATTCGATTCTGGGCGGCACATTTATGAGCCATGTGATGACCGCCTCACAAGTAACCTGTCCGATCAAAAACTTAGCATACACCGTCGCTTCCGGGCCGGCATATCCATCGTGCTTCACTTCGATCGCGTTGAGAGGACGGTTCAGCATCCAGGCAAGCAAGTCGAAGATATGCGCGCCGAAATCGGAAAGGATTCCATGGCGCGTGAGATTTGGTTGACTGTGAAAGGCGGTCTTCGCCGGCCAGTTGAACCGGCTTCCTTCTCGAATCGTGATCGTAGTCAGCTCACCCAAAGCGCCTTCCGCTACCAATTTCTTAATAGTGAGACTAGCCGGAAACCACCGGCGCGTCTGGTTAACATGCAACTTCAGTCCGGAGGTGACCGCCTGTTGCACAAGGTTGTAACCATCCGCCGGGTTGATCACGAAGGGCTTCTCACACAGAACGTGAACGCCGGCCCCCAACAGCGCCGAGCAAATCGCGTAATGCGAAGCCGGAGGAGTCGCCACGATTGCGTGGCTCGCTCGAACAACTACCTGGTCGAGTGACGTCAGCGATTCGGCGCCGCGGAACCGCAGCGCCAGTTCACGCGCCCGCGATGCATCGGCATCAACGAACAACAGCGTCCAACCGTCTTCGGACAGGTTGTTGAGCTTCCGCATGTAGAATTCCTCGACCACCGCTCCGCAGCCGATGATCGCCAGCCGTCCTAACTCAGCCGTTTGAGAGACCTTCATGTAGTAAGTTCAGTTCGCCGATTTATCCGGAGATGCAACCGCTATTCCGCGCGAAGTCGCTTTCCCAATGGGATTCTCAATATAGTCACGCCGTGAAAACGGAGAATCCGCGGCAGCACTCAAAAGTGACGTTCTTAGTCCGCATAACGTTTCTCCATTACTATCGCAATTCCCTTTACAAGAAGATCTTCCTCGGCAATACCCGCTGTTCGGAGCCGCTGCCACTTGTCCGGGAACCGGGCCCGGAACCGCAATCCCGGGCCGCTGATTTTCGCCACCACGTGCCGCACGTAGAAATATTTTTTGAACACCGCCAGATATTCGCGCGCGGAGGCGAACGAAAACTGATTCTGCCGCGCCCAAAAAGGTAAATTCGGATTCGGCTGAAGATCGAAAAACGATTGGTCATTGATTCGAGAAAGGTACTCTCCCTCCGTGAGCAAAAGGTGATCGTACCCACACTCTTCACCATACGCGGCGATGCAGTGGTCCGCACCGAAACTAAAATACAGCGGACCGAAGGTGTGCCACGCTAGCCCGCCACTCTTTAACACGCGGGCGCTCTCGGCGGAAATCGCCTCAAGATTCTGGACGTGCTCAAGCACCGCAGCGCTAGCGATCAGGTTGAAGGAGCCATCCGCAAATGGAAGTTGCTCTAGCGGCGCCTGCTGAAAGCGAACCTCGGCACCGAAAGTCCGCCGGAGCTCGGGAACAATCGCATTCCACTGACCGCTAAGATTATTGAGGTCAACACCATCCAAGCTGGGCACGCCTCGTCGCAGCCAGAATTGCACGTCCTCCCCGCCCATAGCACAGCCAGGGATTAGCACGCGCTCCGGCTGCTTTCCCGACATTAGGGTCAATAAGGCGGACTTTGACGCGTCTTCGCCAAACCGCTCCTCGAGGCAGAGCGCATCGACCTCAAACGAGAGCGAGGAACCGAGCGACCGTTCGATCGCTCGGCGCCGAAAGGCGAGTGCCGTCGGCGCGACCGTACGCATCAGCCGGCGGCGTAGGGGCTCCCGGGAAACAATTCGAAACTCTAGGTTAAGATCGCCAACATCAGCCGGCGAGCAGATCGGCACCGACGTCCCAAGACGCCTTTTCAACGCCTGAACTGCGTCCAATCTCATGGGCGACGAACTGTTCTAAGGTGGCAGCTCGGCTGCTCGTGACAAAGAAAGGGCGATGCCGCAACACCGGGTTTTGTCGCGACGGGAGTCGCCCACTTCTCCCCGGGCCCCTTAAAACGATCCCGCATTGGCCGCATCAGCTCGAGGTACCCTCATCCCGCTGTTTATGCCAGCATTCAGGTAGTACGAGCTCTTTCAAGTCTGGCATACACGAGAAATCAAAGCTGTGCGGAAAGGCGGTTGTATGTTCAGAATGAAGAATTCGATCCCTCCTCAAAAAGGTAAATTCCATCAAATCAGGTATCACATACCTGCCAGTACGAAAAACTCTTGCGCAACTATTCGGATGAATATGAACTATTGCATGGGTCTTTAGTAATCGGTTGAAACAGGCACTGATATTCTTGTAACCGAATGGCTCTGTCAATGAGATAAGTCGATGAAATTCGATTATTATTATACGAAATCTACTTAAAGTTTCAGGACTCGTATCCAATAGCACATCGTATTCGCATCCCTCGATATCCATTTGGAGAACAAGGTCCCTCTTTTTGTCGTCCGAATTTCCATTTACCCAGTTATCAAGGGTCATATAGGTCTCGTTTTCTTGGTTTCCCAGAAACTTCTTCTCAAAGAAAAATAGCTCATTTTGAACAGGAGCCGACTCGACTGAATGGTCAGCCAAATAGGACTTGATACCTCGCCTTGCCATTTCTAATTCGAAACTCGCCGTTTCGGCCACTCCGGGGGAAAAACAGGCTTCGATGCCCTCTAAATCATTCGGAACCAAATACCCCCCGTCACAATTATCACCTATTCGAATCAGCTCATGATTCGTAGTAACGGGATAACATTTCTTTACAAATTCCCCAATCAACTCAGATGCGGTCAACTTACCGACGTTTAAGCCTAACCGCCTTAATGATTCTTTAACAAATATTTTTAGCCTCAGCATTTTTCGTATTATTTATGTTGGCCGCTCCTGTCACAGCACCTATTTCGCGGTACCGGGAAGGGCTCTCGTAATTCGGGAACGAAACGTTTTTATATACCGGTTGTAGTCGAAGACCTCAAGCCAGCGCGTCCGTCAATTGCGTTGTTATTGCCGACGTCGAATTTACCAAACGGAACAGATCATGTGCATCTAAGCATCGAGCGGCGTAAGCCGAACTAGACTCGTCTAGCAGCTTTTTCATTGCATCGGCTAAGGCTTGACTATTACCCGGAGGCACCAAGAGGGCGCAGAGGCGGTTTCCGTACACCTCGGGCACCGATCCAACGTTACTCGCGATCACTGGCCTAAAGCGCCCACATGCCTCTAACAAGCATAAAGGATATCCCTCGTGGAGCGAAGGTAGGATCACCGCATCACACGCGCGAAACAACTTTTCGAGCTCGTGCGCGCTCGTTGCGACTTTCAGAGAAACGGAGGAATGCGCGGCGACCAGTTCAGTAATCCACTGCGCATCGCCATCGCCGCACAAGGTTAGCGTCGCTGCGGGGTTCTTCCCAAGAAGAGAACAAAACGCGCGATACAGAACGTCTAATCCTTTGTCCCTATCAAATCTCCCGACGAACAAGAAATTGTTTGTTCGTTGCTGATTGGCGGAACTGGCGGCTGGCTCTTCCACCCAAAAAGGAAGAATTCTGATTTCTCCGCGATATTGATATGTTGCCCGAACGTTCATTTCGATGGTCTTGGAAGGAACCAGCAGCGCGGACGTATTGCACAAATATTGTGAAATCGCGAGATCGACGGACTTAATGTGCGGAAGAGCTTCCGTAGTTTCCCAAACGTAAACACGTGTCCGCGGGGGATATTTTAGAATGTATTTTGCCAAGGTCCACAAACTTACAATGCACAACACCTTTGGTCTGTCGATCAGTGAGTAACAGTAGAGCTGAACTGCCAATATCCGTTGTGGTACCTTCCAACGGGAACCCACATTAACAACCGGCGTCACAATTTTGATGTCTTGATCAAAGAGCCGCTTTCTTGTCTCCGGAGTCGGCGGAGCCGATACGAAAAGCGTGATGCCATGTCCCATCGCTCGAAGACGCTCGCAAAGTAGTAAGGGAGCCTTCGCTCCTCCACCAATTTCACCGACGTAGTCTGACGCCACATAAATCATGAGCTGTTTTTGGATCGTCCGCCAATTTTATCACCGGATCATGCGATCATTGGAACCCTCTCTGCTCCCGTAAGCCACGGGAGGAGGCGGCGGCCGTGTCCGCCGCAAATGCCAATGGACACGAGTAGGCCTACGTAGACCGCCGATCCCAGAATAGCCAAGAGAATCATCCGGGGCCAGACTCCGGCA
Organism: Chthoniobacterales bacterium; assembly: GCA_038258815.1. Classification (GTDB taxonomy): domain Bacteria; phylum Verrucomicrobiota; class Verrucomicrobiia; order Chthoniobacterales; family UBA10450; genus JACCTI01. The sequence goes on along the minus strand of JBBSPM010000002.1, from coordinate 41,002 downwards.
AGATGCCCTCCAAGAGCGTGATTGGCCAGAAGCACAGCCGTGCCCATCGCCAACGCGCTAGCCAACGGAGGAGCCACAGAAAGGATTAAACGGCGCCAAGGAAGGGCAATTACATGAGCGGCAATAAGATGCGGTCCGATACAGACAGCTGGACTTACCGCGATCAAACCCCAAGCAACTCCGACCGCGCCCCAGCGGCCCCCGGTCACGACAGCGGCGGCAACGAGGCAGAACGATGCCAGGGCATATAGCGCCAGCAGATGAGGACGGGCCTTCGCATAAAAAACGGCTCCGGACACGTTAACGGCTTGCAATAAGCCCCACACTCCCAGGATCTGAACTAGCGCCACGACCGGCGCCCACTTGGATCCATACAGTATCGTTACCGCGAGGTCTGCGGTAACTCCAAGACCAACGACGATAGGGAAAGTTAGTGTTGATACCACGCGAAGCATTCGTAAATAGCCGCTCTGCAGCGGACCGAGATCATCTTGAACAGAAGACAGGGCGGGGAACATCACACGTGAAACTAATCCGCCAATCGCCGTTGCAGGGAGCATTACAAGATTGAGAGCTATGACATAGTACCCAAGCTCCGTTGCGCCGAGCGTTCTACCGATAACGAGCGCTTGGGCGTTTATTGTTGCGTAGTTAATCAATCCGCAAGCCATGACCCAAGACCCGAACCGAAAAAGCGGAGATATCTGCGAGAACTCGCAATTGGTAGAAGGTAGCCAGCGGGCAGAGCTGAGCTTTCCGACAGTGGACATGACCGACAACGCCAGCGCTTGCCCAACAAGCGCCCAGACGCCAAAGCCCGAAACGGCTAGAACGACTGCGGTTATACCGGCAAGTAAAGAGGCCAGCCATTCGATAATAGCAAGTCGCCCAAACGATAGTTGCCGCTGAAGGAGGGAATCAGAAATCTGACCCATCGCGGCCACCGGCAGCGTTAACAGCATCGCGCGTACAAGGGGGATAATTCGAGGCTCACGGAAAATTTCAGCTAAAGCCGGAGCGAGGATTACCCCGATTGCGCAAAGTCCCGTGCAAACGGCCAGGTTGAACCAAAAAGCGGTGCTTAACTGACGGTGATCCACTTGCTTCCGCTGAATCAACGCCGTGGTTAGACCGGTGTCAGTAAAAATTCCCAAAAACTGCACAGCGACCATCGTCAGAGCGATTAGTCCGAAGTCCTCGGGTATTAGCAACCTAGCCAACATTGCCGTGACACCAATACTTACCAGCCGTCGCGCCACTTGAGCGACCGCGAGCGAGGTGATCCCTTTTCCTACCTTTAAAGCCAGAGACATGAAACCTTGGGGTCGCCGCAGCGTTAGCAAGACGCACTATTGGAACGCTCGCTCGCACCTATTCCACTGGTTGCTTTGACCCTCGCCACGACGGTCATCAGTGCATATTCGATGCCGCTTTGTTCGTTCTGTGAATATTCTATGACTTCGAACTTACACTTCATGAGTAGCGCAGTTATCGTCTGTTTGGAAAAGTAGTACAGATGCCAAGGTGGGTAATACCACCGCGACTCCAGGTCTCGATCATTGTGTGGCAGAGCGCCCGTTGTAAGCATTAACAATCCGCTTGGTTTGAGTATTCTGTGAGCATCTAACAGAACGGCTCTCGGATTTGGAACATGTTCTATGCAGTCCCATAGAGTAACCGCATCGAAAGTCCCTGTATCCAAATCGGTTTTCGGTAACGAGCCACATATCAACTCAATGCCGTACCGTTCCTGTGCACGACCCACTGCCCATTCGCTTACCTCCAAGCCTGCAATCACCCAACCACGGTCACGAGCTTCGTGCAAGAATTCTCCGGTTGCCGCGCCTACGTCCAGCAAGATACCCGTGGATCCAAGAACGCGTTCTATCGTGTCCATTCGCGACCGCCATTCGGGCAGATACTGGTGTGCGTGTGCCTGATAGTCTGCGTACACCCCGGGTAAACCGCCAGTGTAGTAGCGGTTGTCGTAAAACCTCTTTAAGTCCTTTGGTCGGGGAGAGGCGAAAATCAATCCACATATTTGGCATCGGACAATATGGAAACCGTTGAACGTGTGGTGCCGAGAAAGTGAACAACTGTCGCATATCGCGCATGGAGGCGTCTCCAACTCCTGCGGCGGAAACAGTCTTCTGATTTGGCGCGCTCTACTAAATTCACGCGCGAACTCCCGCGCGCGACGTAGCGGTCGCCCCATAGACGAAGGTAATCTCCTCGCGACCTTCTTTGCGAATATCCATCCCTTCATGTACCAATAGCCTGCACCGATTACAGAATTGCTCGACGCCTTCGCAAACTCAAGGATACCGGCGCAAATGTGTCTTGACCCAACGGAGCAGAGGGTTCGTTTTCGATCCGCCAAAGTTTTCCCGGGGAGTCGCGCCCCATGCCTCTTTAAAGTCTTCAAGGGACCGGATGTTCGCGGAACCGCCGAAATTGAAGAAACGAACTCCCTTTGCGATAGCCCGCTGTATCATAAAGCTTAGCAAGGCGTAGTTCGGCATCATGTTCGTGAAGCTTCGATCCGTCGCCGCGTGCCAGTAGAAAAGCGTGGGGCCGTCGTAGTAGAATATCCCTCCGCTCAAGAGCGTGTCGGCTTTCAACGCCACAGCGAATTCGCACCGGTCGCTTCGCTCGACAATCGCTCGTAAGAAAGCCTCGGGATGCAACTCTCCATATCCCCCTTTTTCCGATGCAAGCCGCTTGTGAAGCTCATAGTATCGGGATACATGACTTGGTTGACGCGAAAGAACCACGATGATCCCGGACTTTTCCGCCCGTCTTATACAAGTTCGGGTAGGTCCGGTAAATCTCCTGGAGAACAGCTCCTCATACGTGGAATCAAGATCCAACACATGCGTCAGAGGCTGCTTCGACGACGAAAGAGGAGTATCATCGGAACACGCGAAACGGACGTAAAAAGGAATCGTGTAGCTAACGCTACGATGCCGCAGGGCCAAGGCATCCGCGATCGCGGAGGTAACATTGGGGGAGGGCATCGCGCTGCGGCTCGCAACCGCGCAGTTTAGGCCAAACGGCGAAAGAGTCAGTGGCCGGCCAAATCCCGCCCCAAATTGGTAGCCGACAACCAGATGTTCCTCGTCGCCCCGCAACGCAATCCACGGCTTGCACAGCCACTTCCCCTCATGTTGGGTTTCTAATGATCCAGCCCACTCGATGTCACAGGTGACCGGTAAGGCCGAAGCCTCGGCTGTCCAGCGACGCCATTCAGCCATACTGACCCTGCGGATTTTAGTCCTAACCGGCACAGAGTTCATTTGTCTTTTCGGCTGGAACAACGGCTGACGCTCACTCTTCAATAACATTCTCGGCATTGCTCGGACAAGCGCGCCGGCTGGACTTCCGCTTCAATGTTGCGAGTTAACTTCGAAGTAGCGACCCATCATTTTGGCAGGTGAGAGTGACTAGCTCGATGAAGAGTAACATCTAGGAATTTCACTTGCAATGCTTATTGGCCCCTGACACTGCTTCACTTCCCAAAAGTTCAGGGAAGGGGTAGTAAGATGCTCGTGATTCGTCTTGCGCCACACCAAAAAGAGTTCTCGCCTCTATTGCCAAAATTAGCTTCCGCACAAGTGCAACACATAGTGCCGCAGCGTTTTCCTCATGTTCACGCTCCGTCATATCAGGAGCGATTGCGAATCTTTCTTGAAACAAAATCTTTCCTGAATCAATGCCTAGTTCAAGAATGTGACAAGTTACCCCGCTCTCGCGTTCGCCGTTTTTGATGATCCAATACGATGGGGTTGGACCACGGTATGCCGGTAGTAATGACGGGTGAAAATTGACGGCTAATTGCGCAGCATTGATTATGGAGGGCTTAAGTATTTTGCTGAACCCTGCCACGGCAATAAGGTCTACTTGCTGCGATTCTAACCAACTGATAAACCTCGGGCTGTCGACAGAGCTTGTCCATTTAACCCTTATTCCCGCTTCATAAGCCGCTTGTCCCACCACGTCCTTAGTATGCTCGCGAACGGTAGCCGAAAGTCTGCAAAGAGAAAATTTCGCGCGACGTTTGCATCGTTCAAACAACGTGGGCGCGCCTAGCCTGACCAGTGTAACATCGTTTCCAGACGCGAGTGCTTTAAGGGCCACAGTACCGAAGCCAAATTCCACGAAACACACTATTCTCATAACGAGGTCGCATTAGTCGCAAGCACGCTGGCGATTGCGTCGCATACGACATTTACATTGTCTTGCGTCAGGGTCGAGTACAGGGGAAGCGTGACAACACGATCGGAAAATAGTCGGCTGTTTGGAACTCTCGCGTGGGAATGATTTCGAAACGCGGTGAATTCAGTAATCGCAGGATAATGCAGACTGGTTTGGATCCTTTCTTCCCTCAAATGCGCGACGATTGTGTCTCGCGTGGCGCAATCTGCCAGGACGATAGGCATTAGATGAAAGGCGCTGTCGCCGCCATACCTTTTGAATGGCGCACTACAATCCGGCAAGTTGACGAGCCGACGACGATAGGCGGTTACACATCGTTTTCGCACGAGATTCCCCGGCCGGAGCTTCCTTAGCTGCTCCCGGCCTAGAGCCGCACGAATCTCATCAAGTCGATAATTATAACCATTTGCGGTAACGTCGTAGGAGTTAGCGTGCCCACGCTCCCGGTCCCATGTAAGAGTACTCATTCCGTGAGAGCGTAAGCGACGGATACCGTCTGCGAGATCATCGCGGTTGGTAGTAACCATGCCTCCCTCACCTGTAGCCAAGTTCTTGTTGCTGAAGAATGAGAACGCACCAACATCGCCCAGCGCACCAGCCATCGTCAGTTCAGTGCCCGTCCGTGCACTGTCCCGGTATCCTGCCCCTATCGCGTGGCAAGCATCCTCGATCAGCGCCAAGCCGTTCTCCCTGCACAACTGCTGAATTTCTGCCATGCGGCACAGATAACCGGCATAGTGCATCACGATCACCGCCTTCGTGTATGGCGTTATCTGCTTTCGGATTTCCTCCGGATCGATCGTTGGCTCGTCGAGGCTCTGAATGTCGGCAAACACCGGCGTCGCTCCAACCGCAACAGTGCAATTCGCCGCGGCAACGAAGTTGAGAGCTGGCTGTATCACCTCATCGCCAGGTCCGATGCCAAGAGACAACAGCGCAAGGTGCAAACCTGCGGTAGCATTCGACACCGCAAACGCATGTTTTACGCCGATGAAGCTTGCGAACTCGTTCTCAAACGCCTCGACTTCGGGTCCCATCGACAGCCACTTGCTAGCCAGAACTCTGGCTACCGCAGTTGCCTCTTCCGCTCCGAAGTTGAGGTCGCTGAGCGGAATTTTCCAGTTAGACATAATCAACAGCCTCTGCTGTGGCCGTGAATAACTGCTGGGCACGCGCATAGTCATCAGGTCGGCCGATGTCGAGCCAGCTGCAATCGGTGCGGTATGCACAGACTCGCTGACCAGCGGCGATCAGCCGGAGCACCAGGTCTGGGAAGTCAAGATGCTGGCCCGGCGTTATCCAGTTCAACACCGAGGGCTCGTAGACGTATATACCCATGCTGACGTGGTAGGAACTTTCGGGCTTCTCAATGTAGTCGGTGACGCCGCTGTCAGCTCCGATTTCGAGCACGCCAAGGTCAATCTTCACGCGACGTTCGTGCGCAGCAATGGTCAAGAGCGCGTTCTGGCCGCGATGAAAGGCGACCAAGTCATGCAGATTTAGGTCGGTGAGCAAGTCACCGTTCATGACCAGGAACGTTGACGTAAGGCCGGGGACCAGTGCGAGCGATCCGGCTGTCCCGGTAGGTTCGCCCTCCTGCACATACTGGAGGGAGAAGTCGCGAAGGAACTCCGCGCGATGTTGAAAATACGCTTTGATCAGTTCCGCGAGGTGTCCCAGCGTTATCGTAATATCCGTCACGCCGAAGGCGCAGAGGCGTTGCATCAGGACTTCAAGAATCGGGCGATCGCCCAGCGGGACGAGCGGCTTCGGGAAATTCACCGTGAACGGATGGAGGCGGACGCCCTTGCCGCCGGCAAGAACGACTGCCCGCAATCCTGCTGCTGCTCCCGGACGTTGATTTGGTTCAGACGACATAATCTGCGACGCGATACTCGTCCATATGGCCTCTAATGTAATCCGTAACTTGGGATAGCCCGTCCTCCAGAGACACTGTAGGTCGCCAGCTTAAAAGCCTCGTGGCTTTCGCCGGATCGCACAAAAGCAGACCAACTTCGCTCCTGTCAGGCCGGTCGCGCTCAGGGTCCCTGACTACGCTAGCTTTGCTGCCTGACGCTTCGATGCACTTCCGGGCCAGCTCTCCAATGGTGATCGCCTTGCCTTGTCCAAAATGGATAACCTCACCGTCGATGCCTTTTGCGTCCGCGGCCGCCAGGAAAGCGCTCACCGTGTCGCTGACAAAGGTCAGGTCCCGCTTCGGTTCAAGGTTGCCCAGGCGGATCTCTTTAGCACCTGCCAGCGCCTGGGCGACCACGGTCGGAATCACTGCACGGGCGGATTGTCGCGGGCCGTAGGTGTTGAACGGACGGAGCACAACGACGGGCAGATCGAACGAGCAGAAATACGATTCGGCGAGCTTGTCGGCAGAAATCTTTGATGCCGCATACGGTGATTGGCCGTGGAGCGGATGATTTTCGTCAATCGGCGTATAGCGCGCCGTCCCATATACTTCGCTCGTAGAGGTAATGACGACCCGCCGCACCGCTGCCACCCTGCAAGCTTCCAAGATATTCAAAGTTCCCTGAATGTTCGTCGCTACATAAGAGGCGGGGGCAGCATACGAATACGGGATACCAATCAACGCGGCCAAGTGGAATACGACTTCGCATCCTGCCACTAAATCGCGAACAAAAAACGCGTCGGTGATGTCACCGGCACGCACCGACACTCTGCGAGTACAGTCGCTCGATAACTCGTGAAAGTGTCCCCAATCTCCGCGCCCATTGTACCGAACAAGCGCGCGGACATCATGTCCCTGGCTCGCAAGCGCTTCTACTAAATGGCTTCCAATAAAGCCACCAGCTCCTGTGACGAGTACCTTCATTTTTTCTGACACTCAGTCGACCACGCTCCATCCGGCGAGGATTGTTTGTCGCATCTTGTAATCATATAAGATAATGGATTCGTCTCCGAAGACCAATCCCTAGCGATAGCAATGATCTTCCTATTCTGGGCGAGATCTTGCATATAAGCTGTCGGCAACATTCAGCAAAAATGGGATGCGTTCGCTCAACTTCCGCAAAACTTCGGACGTCTTTACGACTGTTTGGAGTCGAATCGGTAACAAATGTATATCCGAAGGCTGAATTCCAAGGCCGAAGAAGCCGTCCACGCAAAGGTCTGTCGGGCCAATGATCTGTTCGAAGGTATTCCGCACTTCCGAGGGACTCCAATAACGGACGTCAAAATCGGCGCCTTGAGAAAAGCGGCGCTTTAAGAGATGATACGTACTGCGCATCCCGAACCTGTTAGGCATCTGAATAAACGAAAACCCAGTAAGCTTCAATACGGCAGCTATGCAAGCCAGGCTCAATTTTACGTCGGTTTTACTTAAATGCTGAAGAACGCTATACGAAAACACAACATCGAAACTTTGCTTTTGTATAGGTAAATAACGAGCATCCCCTACGATAAAGCTGCACGATACTCCCATCGCTCGGGCAATTTCGCGAGCTGCAAGAACGGCGTCTAGGTTTGGGTCCATTCCAACTACGCGGTAGCCCTTCCGAGCTGCAGCAATCGACCATCTTCCCCAATTGCAACCGATGTCCAGTAACATCCGATCGTTTCCTCCGTGCAAACGGAGATCTGGAATCGGATATGATTCTAGCTTTCCAACCAGGTGCTTGTAAAGGTTTCCGCACGTGGCGCCCACCACCTGTTGCACGTGCTCGGCGATTCCCTCTGAATTGGGCGCCGTCTTTCGTGCGCGTTCGTCATTGCTGGCTCCGTCGGAGTAATTTCTCGCCTTGGCAAGCGACGCGTCAGACCACCAGCCGGTTTGTTTGACGTCATCACGCAACAAAACAGGGATCCCATCGTATATAGAATACTCATGTCCGTGAGCGCAGCGAACCAAGTTTCCATCGCGCCTGAAAGCGGCTTTGTCTCGAGGACAGGCAAGAAGCGCTAGAAGATCATCCTTCATAAGGATATAGGGAGAGTAGCAATTTTAGGATGCGGAAAAACATGTTCAACCACTCTTACGCCAAACGAAGCTGGATACGAATCTACCGTGCGAAAAATTCAGCTTTGCAGATCGCGATGTTCGCATGGCAGCAAGAGCATCATTTTATCGGTGCCTCCCGAAGCCAAAAGCGCCTCGCCGCTCCTAAACGCTCCAATCTGTAAACCGGCAACCCAGACCTTTTCGGGAACCTCCGCAAATTTCGAGAGCGCATCCGCGGAGGCCGCGGCATAATGATAAATGTCCAAAAATCGCGCTGTTGCTTCCAGAGCGTCCGACCCATGCATCTCAAGCAATAGGATCGGTCGGACCTCATGAAATATCTGAGAACCGTTATGTAGTGCTTGAGCCTCCGCGCCTTCCAAATCGAATTTAATCATATGGGGCGGGGCTATCTGTGCATCGAATACAAGTTCGTCGACCCCAAAACACCGCACCCTTTCTGTCATCGCCACGGGCATAGATTTAAAGCGCGGCGAGATCGATGCGGGACCCGATGCGGCCCCCGAGCCTCCAGCAAATTCTATTTCTGTATGATCAGGGCCGATCGCGCGATGATAAACAGAAACGTTATCCCAGCCGTTAAGGTTGGGCATCTCTTTTAAGCGCGAAAAGTTTTCCGCGGAACCTTCAAAAACCGAGACTAGCCCTGTGGGACCGACAAGTCGTCGGAAGATGGCCGCATAAAAACCGACGAACGATCCGCAATCCCAAGCCGTGTTTCCGGGACGCAGGTAACGGTGAATGGGGATACGAGCAGAGGCAAAATGATCATAGTTGCCCAGCCAGTACGAACCCTGAGTCCGAAGATCCAAATTAAGAATTGCACCTTTTGCAGGGCCGCTCAAAACTCGAAGCGGAGCAACCGCATCGCCAGTTACCAAGTGCAATCCTTGCCATAGGACGTTTTTAATGAGCGCCTTCATGTCTTAATCCAATACTTTTCGCAATTCTGCGGCAATGCGATAAGTCAAAGCCAGAAGAGTGAATGTTGGATTGGATGAACCGCTTGTTGGAAAGAGAGCACTGCTAGCAATATACAAATTGCGCAATCCGTGAACTCGGCAGTGGGGATCGGTCACGCCTTGAGCAGGAGTTTCGCTCATTCGAGCAGTACCGATGTGATGATTCAGGTCAGTTCCCAAACCTTCTAAAGCACCCGAGTCCCCCTCGGGGGGCAACGTGAGTTCGACGTCGGCAAGGCCCACGCGAGCAAATTCGGCAGCGACAGTGCGAGCGAATACGCTCGCGGATAGGGCAGATGCCAGGGAAGGTCTCCACTGTACGACGCTACGCGGCATACCGAAGATATCCTTCTCTTCTTGCGAAAGCACGATCCGACTTGAGGGATTCGGCTCTTGCTCCGCGTGGGCCTCCAGATACATCGTTCCCGAAGGCGAGCTGTAAATGCGACGACGTGCAAAAAACCTCCAAGCGGCGGGGATCAGTTCGCGTCCTCCGCGCAATGCTCCCAATGCTCGCCGCGCAGTAACCCGGTTCCAACGTCGGGAGCGAAGATCGCTCGCGACGCTTTTCGCCTGTTGTATTCCAACATCCGCGTCAACCTGGGTATAACAGTTGCCGATCACACTGAGAATACGCGCGGCTTTTTGCATCCGTGGCGCAGTCACGAGCTTCGGATAGAATTTAACGCCGCGATGAAAGGACTGATCGAACAGGTTGCAAAATGTCTTTCGATTCCTGGGGAGAATGATACCACAGGGTATCGCGAGATGGTCCTGAAAAAAACGCCCAACGAGATCATTTGTATTACCAACCCCATTTGGAAATTTGGACCGCGAGGCTAGAAGGAGTCGAGCAGTTTCAATTCCACCGCAACATACGACAAAAACTTTGGCGGAAACAATGGCGCGAGGCCCCTTAAGCGAGCGAACTTCTACCGCGCTTATCGCGGTCGCATCTTCGTCAACAAGAAGCTCGGTCACGTTGGCATGAAGCCAGACATCGATATTTTGCGAAGCTATCATCTCCTTACGGTAGGTCGCGCCCAGGTCTGGCGTTGGACTCCACTGAGAGTAAACGAGCTGAAGCAGATCAGGCGAGAAGGGTGGGAGCGGACGACTGCGGATATGGCTTATTGAGGCAGTAAAATCGTTCTCCTGAAGCTTAAGTAATTCGAGGACTTTTGGATAGTGGCACGAGACCTCTGCTTCCGTGATAGGCCATCCGCTATAGGGGACCCATTCCCGGGGCTGCATATCGAGAACGTTGAGCGGTAGCGCCTGACCTCCCCATAATGTCGTGGTGCCTCCAAAGACCCGTGCGCGGCCGGTGTGAACACCGGCATGCTGTCGCCCGTCCACGACGCTGCGATAGAGATCGTCGATCTCGTCTTCCCGACCAGCTCCGCCGCCCTCTAGGACGGTGACACGATGCGCGGATCCACTAAATTCCCGAGCCAGGGCAATCCCGGCAGCACCACAACCTATAACGCAGATATCCGTGGCAATGGTTGGAGGCCCATCAAACTCGTCGAAATCGCGAATCATTGATCGACGGACAGCAGCGCTTCCAAACTTTGAAAAAGAGGCGAGGTGAACTCGTCACGTTCCACTGCTTGAACGCTCCTTCGTAAACGATCAATATTATGCGTCGCAAACAGCACCATCCCGTTCGGATTGCGGGCGAGGGCGCGCGCTAGGAGTGCCCCACCTAACGCGGCGTCATCATTCATGTCGAGGCCGAATTTCTTCAGACGTCCTCTTACCTCACTTTCACCCGCGAGACGATCACGAAGGAGCGCTATGGCAGGTCCGATGCAACCAAAAGTGATCACGAGCCGGTTCGAATTTTGCACCTTTGGTACGCGGTCGAATGGCGGCGTATTTTCAAACTGCAAGACCGATGTAAAAGCGGGCGAACAGGCCACAATTTCAGACACTCGCTCCCACGATGCTCCGGTACCAAATCGTGCGATGTCACCGTTTGCTACGGCGCGTTCGAGAAAAGATAAAAGCCCGGGACGCTCAGTGTCCTCCACGGTGGGTTCATGAAGAAGGAAATAATCGATTCGATCGCGACGCAATTTGCACAGACTTTCGCGAAGACTCCGCTGCGCCTGTGAGACTCCGAAAGCGCCAGTTGCAACCATGTTGGACGCGCCGCGCGCCATCAATCGTCGGAGACGCGGACTCAATTTTCCAACCCGTCGAGCAGCCGTCATGATAAACGAGCCGCGGAGGAGCGGAGGTGGGGCTTCGATACCAAACTTCGTTGTGATTGTCACGGATGCACCATGTGCAGCCAGAAACTCTCCGATCAGAGGTTCCACAGCCCCGTATCCGTAGTAGGGCGCCGTATCAAAGTGGGTTATCCCCGAAGAAATAACAGCCTCCAAAAGAGCAAATTGCTTACGCTTGGAATTCAGCGCCATCAGAGCCGGTGTGCCAAAACCGAGCCTTCTCGCTATTGCCATTGTCATACTGGGATGAAGGGACACTCGACGTACGGCCAGCAATTCTCTGAATGATCGAAAGTGCTATCGATCGCTCAAACGCTCACTGGGACTTTTGTCGATGCCACCGCGGAATTACTGCACGGAAGTATAAGCCTTCATCTTCGCAATGGATCCCATTCAAATTCCAATCTTCAAGCTGCAATCTTCCTTTTCGCTCGCAGCTCAGATCACATCAGCGAAGGTGCGTTCCGTTCTCCGGAAGTACCAGATGCCGAGCCAGAGGAAGAAGGCGGTGACGGTCATTGAGAGTGCGAAGGTCGGAAGGTTCAAAGGCGTGGTGCCGCAGATGGCCCAGCGGAAGCCGTCGATCACACCGACCATAGGGTTGAGCGCATAAAGAAGGCGCCATTTTTCGGGGATGACGTCGCTACTGAAGCCAACGGGGGAGATGAACAGGCCGAACTGGACGATGAAGGGGATGACGTAGCGGAAGTCGCGGTATTTCACGTTCAACGCGGTGAGATATAGGCCGGGGCCGAGGGCAGCCAGGAAGGCAATGATGGTGAAGATCGGAAGGGTGAGGATGCGCCAGGTGGGCAGGAAGCCGTACCAGAGCATGAGCACGCCGAGGAGGATGAAGGAGATGAAGAAATCGACCATGCTGGTGATGACCGCTCCGGCCGGAATGATGAGCCGCGGGAAATAGACTTTCGAGATAAGGTTGGCATTGCCGACGAGGCTGTTACTGGCTTCGGATAGGGACGTGGAGAAGAATTGCCACGGGAGCATGGCGGCGAACACCAGGATCGGATACGGGACGCCGTTCGACGGCAGCTTGGCGATTCGCCCGAAGACGATGGTAAAAACCACCATGGTGAGAAAGGGCCGCAGAAGCGCCCAGACTACGCCGATCGCGGTCTGCTTGTAGCGGACAAGGATATCGCGCCAGGCGAGGAAATAGAACAGCTCGCGGTAGCGCCACAGGTCGCGCCAATACTGCTGCTCCGTCCGGCCGGCTTCGATGATGAGCGTGTGGGCTTCGCTCACTCGCGGTTACTCGTTATGAGTTCTTTGTTATTGGGTTTCACGACTCCGTCCGCTTTTCGTTCGACGAAATAGCTGCCGAGCACGAGGACATCCATTTTCGTGCGGAGGAAGCAATCGAGCGCTTCTTCGGGGCGGCAGACGACGGGTTCGTTTTCGTTGAAGGAGGTGTTCAGGACCAAAGGAACTCGCCGCGGCGAGTAAACTGCGGTCAGAGATCGGAAGGCAGTCGTAACGCAGCCGCTTTTGAGGGGCGAGGCCGGGCTTTAAAATCAGCTGATGAAAGAGCGAAAATCGCTCGAAGAGCATTACCCTTCTTCGACTGCTTCCACGTGCTGCAAATCGACCGTGTCATCTTCTCTCAGCACAAAATAGATCAGCACTCGCACAATTTGCCCGTCCTCTCGAAGAAGCCGATCTGTTTGGTAAATGCGCAGGGTTTTTGAACCGGGCAGGACTGCAACGAGATCTGCGTAGCAAGCGATTCGGTAGAGTTCTTTCGCCAGAATATCCTCAACATCGCGCAGATTCCCAAGTCGCTGAAGGGAGTAGTCAAACCACTCCGAGTGAATCAATATCCTGGGGCGAGGCACCCTATTTGTCTAAATCACGCCCCTCTGCCACCCGCAAAGCATGGTCGAGAAGCTTTCCTTTCGGGCGGTTATCGTCGGTCGGCGGAGTGGGCGCCCACTCGCCCCGAGCGACGAGGCCGGCCGCACGTCCCATCAACTGTTCGACTCGTAAGACCGGATAGCGCGCGACAATCCAGACCGTAAGGCGGGCGCGTTCATCATCCGGCATTGCTTCGATCGCTTGCTTGATCTCGGCTGTGCTCATTCTTGATGATGATACTTTCCGCGGCAGCGGTGGCAACCAGGAATGGGCGCTGGTGAGCACGTGGGAAGTGAGACGGTCACAGGTGCGAAGGTGGGGACGTTGCAGCTCCGGCACTTTCCAACTTTTTCTTTTCCACCTCGGCCGCTTTTCGTTCGACGAAATAGCTGCCGAGCACCAACACATCCATCTTCGTGCGCAGAAAGCAGTCGAGCGCTTCTTCGGGGCGGCAAACGACGGGTTCGTTTTCGTTGAAGGAGGTGTTGAGGACTAGGGGGACGGAGGTCAGAGAACAGAAGGCGGAGATCAGTTGATAGTAAAGGGGGTTGATCTCGCGGTGGACGGTTTGAAGGCGGCCGGAGCCGTCGGCGTGGCAGACGGCGGGGAGCTGGGCGCGTTTCTCTTCCCGGATCTGGAAGACTTCCATCATGTAGGGCACATCGTCGTCTTGCTCGAACCATTCGCTGACCGCTTCCCGCAAGATGGAGGGGGCGAAGGGACGGAAGGATTCGCGCCGTTTGATCTTGGCGTTCAGGATGTCTTTCATGTCGGCGCGGCGGGGGTCGCCGAGGATGGAGCGGTTGCCGAGGGCGCGCGGGCCCCATTCCATCCGTCCCTGGAACCAGCCGACGACTTTGCCTTCTGCGATCGCCGCAGCCGTGCGGGTGCAGAGGGTTGCTTCGTCAGAAATTTCGGAAAGCTGACAGCTGAAATCTGAAAGCTCCTTTCGGCGGGGCTCGAGGAGTTTCCAGCAGGCGGCGTCGGAGAACTGGGGTCCGAGGTAGGGGGAGAAGATTCCGGCGCTGATTGTTCCCGCGAGGGTCGGCGCTGGTTTGCCCAAGCTGTAGCGGGGGGCGCCGGTGGCGGAGGACGGCGTCTTCGACGCCGCGTTATTGGTTATTGGGGAATGGTTATTGGGGCTCTTCTTCGAAGCCGAGTTATCGGTTATTTGTGAGTGGTTATTGGGAAAGGAGGAGGGCGGGGAATTGCGGACTGCGGAATTCGGATTGCGGAGGTCCGCCACGGCGGAACCGTCCTCCGGCGGAGGGGAAATGGGAGCGTGCAGATTGCGGGTGCGGACGCTGTGGTCGGGGCCGGTGATGTTCCCGGCGAGGGTGGCCGAGACCATGGCGGCGGCGCCGATGGCTCCGCCGGCGTCGCCGGCGGCGGCGGGGATGTACATTTTTTTGAAGGGGCTATTCAGATAGACCTTGCCGTTGGCGACGGAGTTCATGGCGCAGCCGCCGGAGAGGGCAAGGTTGTCGCAGGGATGCCGCTGATGGAGCGCGCGGAGCAGGGCGAAGAAGGCTTCTTCGTACATGGCCTGGGCGGAACGGGCGAGGTCCTTGTGCTTTTGTTCGAGAGGCTCTTGCGGAGAGCGGGGAGGTCCGAGCAGCTCGGCGAGTTTCGCAGTGTAAAGGATGCCGACCTCGGGCGAACAATCGTTCCAACTGTAGGCAACGTTATCGGTGTGGTGGCGGAAGTATTTTAGGTTGAGCCGGAAAGTGCCGTCGGCCTGTATGCATACCAGTTCTCGCATTTGCCGGAGGTACTTTGGCTCTCCGTAGGGTGCGAGGCCCATGACCTTGTATTCGTCGCCGTAATGCGGGAAGCCGATGAACTGGGTGATGGCGGAATAAAAAATCCCCAGCGAATGCGGAAAGTAAACGCGCTGATCGATCTCGATATGCCCGCCGCTCCCCCACCCCAGCGCGGTGCTGGCGAAATCGCCAAAGCCATCGACGGAAAGGCAGGCGGCTTCGTCGAAGCCGGAAAGAAGAACGGCCGAGGCCAGGTGCGCGAGGTGATGCTCGACATGGTGCATCTGGGCCGGGATTTGAATACCGCCGTAGGCTTTCTCCAGCGCTTCGCCGACGGAGGATGCGCTGCGGATGTTTTGGACCTTCTGCCACATCAGGCGCGGATCGGGCAGATGCGTCAGGACAAAGGCGAGCCGGCGCCAGTTGTTCGCGCCCGGTTTCCGATTGACGGCGATGTGGTCGATCTGGCCGATCGAGGCTCCCCCTTCCGCGAGGCAGTAATCGATCGCGCGGGTGGGCAGCCCGGCCCAATGCTTGATCCGGCGGAAGCGCTCTTCTTCCGCGGCAGCGACGAGGCAGCCGTCGCGAATCAGGCAGGCCGCGGAGTCCGCGTGGTAGGCGTTAAGGCCGAGAACTAACATTTAGTGAACGCTGAAAGGACTGAAATTTCCAGACGCCGAAATCCTGCAAGGGGACCCACCCCGGATCGAAATATCGTCCTGCATTCACGGTGTCCCGACTGAGGGACGCCGGTAACGCGCTTCGCTATGCAATTGCATGGGCGGCAGGCGGGGACCGTGCCGCCAGAGCAGCGCGGGCAGGACCCGCGCTTTCCAGAGGCGCGGAAGAAATGAGCGTGGCTGTGAGAGAAAGCGGAGGAACCAGCCGAGATAGAACCGGTCCGCCCATGCGGGAATGGCCACCTGATCGCCCGTGACAAACCCGAGCGCGCCGCCGATGCAATGAATGGACACCTGATAACCGGTGTGCTCGCGCAAATACCAGCCGAGCTTTTCCTGCGCGCCAGCGCCGATCGCAACCACAATGTGTCGTGGGCGGCACGACCTTGCGAGGGCGAGCAAAGTTTCATCCCTGACCACGCGATCGTAGAATGGCGCGAGATAGGACGAGATTGCGGATGGCGAATGGCGGATGGAAAGCCTACCCATCGCTCCGGAGCCGTTACGCGGGGATCGCGAATCTCCCCTGCTCCACGCGTGCAGATGCTTCTGCGCTCGCTCGTGCGGCAGAACGAAGAGTGTTTCTTCGAGCCGGATTCGTGGAAGAAGGGCTTGAAGATAGGTGAGACCAGAGGTGCGATTGACAAGGCGGCCCGTCCGAAGCCGCCAAAGCGCGACCATGGCGCCGCTATCTGGCAGGACGACATCGGCGGACATGATGGCACGGCGGTAATCTGCATCTTCGAGGAAGCGCTCGAAACAGGTGCCGGAAGGAGCGACGAGCAGACCACCATTTCGCGAGATGGTGGCGACTGCTTCGGCGGCTGCGCCATTGAAGAATTGAAGGCCAAGGATTTGCTCGGTCGCGGGCACCGCTGGGTTTTCCATCGACCTCACTTTCGGGTGTCCCACCCTTCTCGACAAGGTTCCGACGTTTCTCGCCGCCATGCTCCGACGTTCTCTTTCAACTCACGAGCGGACGTAGGTCAGATCTGACCGTTTAACACCGGCAATGCAATGATGTGTCCTGCGGTTCTCAACTATGCCTTCCGGACGCGGGACGCGAGCGACTCGCCTCCCTTGTAAACATTCCGAGTATCAATGATCGAAGGGATGGTGCTGGCCAGTTCCGCGTACGCAGTCGCAATAACAGCCGCGTCGAACGTTCCGGACATGCTGACATGCCTAAACCGGACATCGGGAGGACGGAAGACGGAGATCGGAAGACGGTGTTAGGGAGCCGTGAGCAAGAATTTCGATGGGTCTTTCAGCATGGCCCCCAGCATTCGCCCAGCGGAACGATAATGATCGGTCAGTTCGGCGTGAGCTTCCGAATCGATGTAGCCGCAATCGCGTGCGAAATCGAGAGACGTATCGGTCTCGTTCGCCTCGCTTTCCGAGCCCGCTTCCTGCCTCTCCGAGCTGTCGCGCTACGAGCAGAAGCCGTAAGGCATCCAGGCCAGAGGGTAGCCTCCAAGCCGGAGGCCGTCGCAATCGGTCAGTTTACTCACGAAATGAGCTTCGTAACGGCGCTTCGCCCCCTCTCTCTGAGCTGTAGCTCTCTCCGAGCCGGAAGCCGGCGCCGCTTCCTGCCTCTCCGAGCTGTCGCGCTACGAGCAGAAGCCGTGAGGCATCCAGGCCGGAGGGTAGCCCCGCTCTAATTTTTCAGCCATCGTCTCCTCTTGCCGAGGGATGATTTGAGCGAGAACTCAAGCCAACGGGCGGCTTCGCGCGTCTCGCAGGGTTGGCTCTTGAGGAGTTTCCAAGGCCGATCCTTCATTGTCGACTGGACCCTCCCAGCATTGTGAGTTCGCAGTCGAGTGATGAGATCCTGGGTTTGACCAACATAGATGCGTGAATTCACGACACTCTGAATGGCGTAGACGTGAAACACTGCCTACGGGGCGGAGCCAGCTTCGCGCAAGTTGAGACACACCGAACGTGAAGACCGCCGTATCTGTCCCGTTAGCGCCCAGCGCTCCTCGGTCGGGAACCGTTTGCTCAACTCGAACACGCGCATCGCGAGGCGATAAGCGATCTGATAGACCTCAAGATCTTTCGCCGTTTCAGTCTTCATCCGCTGTGGCTCCGTCGTCCGTCTTCCGACCTTCGTCTTCCGCCCTTAAATCGCATGTGCTTGAGCAGGATCTTCATAGGATCACTCACGCTCTCAGATCAAAAGCTGCCGTAACGGCTGCGAAGCAACTCCGAATGTGTTCGCGAGCAGGCAGGCCGGGCTTTCAAATGCTAAAAACTGAAACGCTGAAATGGATTGGAACCGGACATCGACGTGTTGATTTCCCCCGCCAACTCGATGAAGCGCGTGTTCTTACCAAACTCGCGCGCTTTCCAAGTGAGATAGAATGGGTCGATTGGGATGCAGTGGCCTCCAAGGCTCAGGTCGAGGCTGATCATTTCTCTCCAGCCTCTTCCAGCGCCCAACGCACAATGGGATCCGCGATCCAATAAAACTCCTCCTTAAGGGTTTCAAAAAGTGGCGCCACCTTCAGTACCAATCTTGCCTTTTTGGCCTCCACCAAAACCCTTGCTGTTCCGATGGTGCGCAACCCATACACGCGCCGGGCAATTTTCCTCCCTTTCCTTTCATCGATTAGAACGGTCGGGATCGACTGATTGATGGCAGTCTGGATAACCGCCGCCTCGCCCGCATCCAGTTGCAACATCAGGAGCGGATCCATCGGCGGGTCTTCGATGACGTTTACGCCGTGAGGGAGGGTGCGACCTTTATCGCCATCCAGCCACTCGGTCAGCACAGCTCGTGGGATGATCGGCTGGAAAAGTTCCGCCAACATATTTTCCAAACCCAACAAGGAAAGCGCCACGAGAGGGCCAGTGTTACAGACGATGCGCGGGGGCATTGAGGTTACTCAATCGGACGGGACTCGGCCTGGATTTCTTCTTCGTCCCAGAGAACACTTGGAACGCCATAGCGGGGCAACTCCAGGAGGAAACGTCTGCGTGAGAGGCCGGCAATCTCGGCGGCCTGCCCAGAACTCAAGCGGCCGATCTCGAAGAGCTTGATGGCAAGGAGCAAACGCGCCAGCTCCGTGACGTCCTCAGGGGAATCAGAACCCAGGATCAGGTCGATGTCGTCTGGAACGGGAATTTCCAGGTTTTTCATGGAGTTATTTTATGGAAGAACTTCTTCGGAGGTAGTTCGCCAGTTTGTCGTCGGAGGCTCGTCGTAATTGAGGGGCCGCTCGGTCAGCTCATCGCCGGGATAATGCTGCAGCCAGAACTGCTGCGTGAGATCTTCTCCGAAATCCATGAATCGCTCGAACGCCGGCGAATAAGCACTGGCCGACTGAATCAATTTGCCCAAATCGTGGGTGCGCTCCAGTTGCCAACCCTGGCCGATCAGCCACCCCTTCAAATAACGCTCTGTCGCTTCCTGCAATAATTCGAGTCCAGTCCAGGTTGCACCTCTGCTCGCTGGATGTGATCGGCCGCTTTGAGCCTCTCGGCACCGAAGCGAAACCAATCAGCAGGATCATCCTCGGAGGTGTTCATGCCAGGCGCAGCCCGCGCTGGTTGATCGTGTCGTAAAAGCCGGCCGCATGAGCGAGTCGATGCTGATGTCGCTCCGGGCTTTCCAGCAAGAGATGGACAGAAAGGTAACCGGCGGGACGGTGCAATGGACGCCACGCCTTCCGAATGGAGAGCGCGTCTCCGAGGGCCGTGGACTGCAATTCCTTGACGACGAGCAGATCGACATCGCTCTGCGGGGCGGGATCGCCGTAAGCGTAGGAGCCGAAGAGGACGACAATGCGCGGATGGAAATCTTCCACCAGCACGCGGAGATAAGGCATCAGCCGGTCGGCGATTTTATGCACTGGATAGCGCGGATCGCGCAATACTTCTTCGCGAAGAGTGGCGGGGGTTTCGATTACGCTACTCATTTTATGGCAATCGCTTGTGGCGGCAACTTCACCCTAGCGCACTTCACACGACACATCCTTCGGGGCCCAGAAATCGGAAGAGGAAGTAGAAAGTTTAGAATCAGAGGGGTCTTGGAAGACCAGCCGCCACGCATCCGTCACAGCCCTTTCACTTCCATGGCAGCGTGTGCCTTGAGTAGTTCATCAAGCGAGACCTTCCTTCCTGCGTCCATCCGGGTCATTCGCTCGTCGAGCATCCCACGGTACTCGGGGTCGTCCCGATGCATGAGCACGGTGAGATAGGAGGCCGCGTAGAACCGCTCCTCTGCCGTCAGCTGCTCCAGGGTGTGTTTGATCTCCGATGTGCTCACGTTCTCGAAATTAGGTCGAGCGGGATTGCCGCGCAACCGGCGGCGGAACGTTCCGAAGAATTGTGGGGGGGGGCAGCGCTCACTCCTTCGATCTTCGCACTTTGAAACCTCTTCTTCTATCCGACACCTCATCTTCGCCATTTACTTTTTCCGCGTGCAAAGAATTTGCTAGCGCGGGCGCGAGGTATTGTCGGCTGGTGTTGTTCACTGCTCGGAACCTTCGGTCCAGCAAGGTCATGGTTCGCGTGTCATCTTTCGCAGTTCCTCCCACGTGATTTTCGGCACCGCCTTCCAGTTTTTGATTGCTTTCAAAACCTCGGCTTTCGTTCTTTTCGTCCGAATCGTGGGGCGGTAAACGCGTTTCAAGACGAGCCCGTCGACAGTCTCGTCCCAAACGAAGACATCTCCGGGGACTGCGCTCGGTAGCACCACTCTTTTCTTGCTATCAGCGGTCAAGGTCATGGTGGGGCTATCCCACGCGCAAAGGGCGGAGTCTAAATGAACGAGAAAGCCGAGTCGGAGTGCGAGTCGGAGTGGATATCGCTTCGGACATCAAGGAATTTGCACGAGGTGCAGCGAGATCTCTGGAATGAGCTTGAAATGCTTGTCGGTCGAGATGATCGGCATTCCTTCTTCGATCGCATGTGCCGCGATCCAGTAATCGGGGTCGGGTAGGATGGAACCGGTCGCTTTTAGGGTCGCACGAAGCCGAGCATAAATCGCCGCGGTTGATAGCCCAGGCGTCAGGAGATCGAACGATTCGAGAAATTCCTGCGCTTGAAGGAACGCGGACGGTGAGACGCTTACGGACACCTGACCATAGAGAAACTCCGCGGGGACGTGAGAACAAATGACAGGCGGGAAAAATCGGAGAACGATCTGTTCGACGTTTTTCGTCCGGCGGCGCAGTAATTCCAGCGCACCGGTATCAACGAGAATCGCCACGGACGGTCGCTTGCTCTCTCATGAGCCCGAGGTTTTTCAAAATGAAGTCGCCGGCCCGATCCAAATCGCCGTGAGAAGCTTTGCGCCAGAACAAAGCCGGGGCAGGAAGCTTCCCCTTGGCCGGAGTGCCAGGGTGAGATTTATGCTTTGTGGGAGCTTTGATCACGAAATGGAGTTTACTGCGGCGTCTTGCCCAGCGCAATATGAAGTCCAGAAGTCTGAATCGGAGATCGAAGATCGGAGGCCGGCTCGCGCTTCCAGCTCGTAGCGCTTACAGATCGGAGCGAAGAGCCTACCCTCCGGCCTGGATGCCTTACGGCTTCTGCTCGTAGCGCGACAGCTCGGAGAGGCAGGAAGCGGCCTCGGAGAGAGGTCGGAGTGAGAGCGTCAGAAGGTGAGGAACCGTTCGCACTTTTCCACATTCCCACTTTCCCACGCAACGCGCGGAATGGCGCGGCTGCACCTCGCGCGATGACATCGCGCAGCGCGGTGTAGCGCTCGCCGGCTTTGGCGATCGAGCGCGGTTTGGTCCTCCATTCGACGGACGCGGATTTTACGCGGTTTGCCGGGCTGAAGTGGATTAACCCGCTGAGGGGAGGCCGAGGGAAAGTGCGGAAGAACTGAAGGGCTGCCATAAGCCGTGACGCAGACCAGGTCGGACGAGGCCGGGATTTCAAATTCATCGCGCGGACCGGCTATCAACACTGAAACGCTGACGCGAATGGCGCGCGGTTGCCCGGGGATGAATTCCAATCCGATAACACGTCCGCAGGCTCGTGCCAGCGGACGCGGCCATGCTGCCGCCCTTGGTCGCGTAGCTCATTTTTGAGCCACCGATCTTGCGCAACCAACGATATTGAGGCGTGTCACAGTCTGGACACAGGAACGTGGAGACTTTGTGTACTGGGAGCGGAGATGGCGTCAACCATCTATTTACGGGATTGTTAAGAGAAAGTGAGCGGACTTTGGTTTTCGTGTTCCCGGCCGTTCGATGCACCAAGCGGTCGTAGCACTTTGTAGCATGCAGTTTACCCGTCCTGGTCGCCGTGGCGACCGTGGCGCGGCAACGGCCTGCGTACCCTCGGTTGACTGGAGACCGCCGCTCCTTGAAAGATAAAAAGAGGGCGGCCTGGTGAGCGCCCCTCCTGGGTGAGTCGCCCGCGATCACCGGTCAACTGCGGCTGAAGCCACCGGCGCCGGAGGGCGCGCGGGGATTCGCGGGGATGGCGCTGGCGGCGTCGATCTCCACTTCGCGCTCCTGGCCGAGAAATTCGAGCAAGACGGCGACGCGTTGCCGCGCCGGCAGCACGCGGGTGACCAGTACTTGCATACCGCGCAGAGGGCCTTCGATGATCAGGACTTCGGAGGCGGGCTCGGCCAAGCCGGCGATTTCGACGATGCCCTCCGGACCGATGGCGGCGCGCAGGCTGGCCATGTCCTCATCGGAGAGCCGCGCGGGCTCCTGACCGAAGCGCACGACGGTGGAGACGCCGGCGAGGGCGCGGATCTGGCGATGCGCGGCGAAGTAATCGAAGCGGGCGAAGACGTAGCCGGGAAAGAGCGCCTCGGTCCACCAGATGGGTCTGCCGGCGCGGCTGCGACGAAACCGAATCTTCGGCGCATACACTTCCACGCCGACCTCGCGCTGCACGAGCGTGGCCACTTTGCTTTCCTGCTTCGGCGAAGTTTGGAGGCAGAACCAGGCGGAGCCTGGTTGGTTATTGGTTATGGGTGATTGGTTAATAGGATGGCGCGACCGCGTGGCGGCGGGTGATTTGGTTGTCGATTCGATCAAAGGGGTATTAAAATTTATGAGAGCCCCAGCGAGGCGGCTACAATTCTAGATTCATTTTTTTGGCGAACTTTATGAACCAGCGCTGCTGTTCGACCAATCCGGAGTAGGCTTCGCGCTGCTCGATAGTCCGCTGGTCGACTGGAGGGTTTGAAATAATATCCGCGTCTTTTGCAGCGTCCTCATCGCGAACTTCGCGAAGTTCCTTTTTCTTTATCGTTTAGCACCACGCCGACTCCTTCCGATTTCGACCCAGGCGCACATTTGCTCTTTTTCGGAGAGGGTCGCGATGTGTTTCCAATCCACGGGTGAAGGATAAGGCGAACTGCGGATTGCGGAAAGTGGAATGGAAAGGCGGAGCGGTGCGGACCTGTAGCCACGGCCCTGTGGGCCGTGTGAGGGCGAGGTGGAAACAAGGAAAAGAGCAAACGAGAAACTCCCGCGTTGCGGAATGGACGTCGATCCCGCGCGTCCCGCAGGGACGTGGCTACAATTTCGCGTTCCGCAATTCGCGTTTCGCAATCGCCTTGAAACTCAGTAGCCTGCACAACGTTGGAATTTCAAGCTGCCGATCCTTCTTCCCCTGCCCTCGCAACCACCGCGGCGCCCGGGCGCACGGCGTTTCGAATGGTCGCACTGGGACTTTTTTTGGGCGCGTTGTGGTTCATTCTTTGTCGGCAGTTGAGCAATGAATGGTCGGCTAACGAGCAATACAGCTACGGCTGGTTTGTGCCGTTTTTTGCGGCGTTTCTGTTTTGGCTGAGATGGGAGAGACGGCCGCACGCCGGCGGTTACTGGCTATCGGTGAATGGTTCTCGGGAAGAAGGAGGAGGGGGAAACATTCAACGTTCAACGTTCAACGTCCAACGTCCAACGAGCCGATCCGGACGCTGTAATAACCGACAACGAATAACACTTAACTGCGCAGCGGCACTGGGGTTTTTTACGTTGGCGTTGCTGCTGCCGCTGCGAGTTTTTGAAAAAGGAGTCCCGGATTTGCGGCTTCTGGGCTGGCTGCATGCGGGCTCGGTTGTCACGCTGACGCTGCTCGCGCTGTGGCGGATCGGTGGCTGGCGCTGGGTATGGCACTTCGCCTTTCCGGTCTGCTTTATTCTCGTCGCGGTGCCATGGCCAACTTACCTCGAAGGCGGCGTTACGAACCACCTCATGCGCATCGTCGCGGGCATCGCGGCAGAGACGGTGAGCCTGCTCGGCATTCCGGTCCAGTTGGAAGGTAACCTTCTCCGGCTGGCGACCGGAGTGGTCGGCGTGGACGAAGCATGTAGCGGGGTCCGGTCGCTGCAAACGTCGATCATGATCGGCTTGCTCTTCGGCGAGCTTAATCGGTTTGATCTCGCCAGGCGTGCAAGTTTGCTGGCGGCAGCGGTAGCGCTGGCACTTTCGACCAATGTTGCGCGAGCCGTTTTCCTCGTTTGGATCGCGTCGAATGATGGCCTGGAGGCGGTGAATCGCTGGCATGATTTCGCCGGTTATACGATCGTGGGGGTCGTCTTCGTTGGTTGCCTGGCCGTTGTGATGCTTTTGAAGGGCGGCTCCGATGGGTCGGTGCAACCAGGCGGCGCGGACCGCACGGGTATCTCCTTTCGGGCAGTGCTCGCAGTGATTCCCGGCTTTGCGGTTTTCAGTGCTTTGATCTGGATCGTAGCGGTGGAAGCTGGCGCAGAACTCTGGTATCACAGCAGCGAAGCCGATTCTGCGCAGCGTCTCCGTTGGAGCGTATCCTGGCCAAAAGCTGCCCCTGGTCTGCGCGTTCTGCCAGTGGCGCAGTTTCGGAAGACGCTCGCGTACGATGAGGGCAGCGGCGCGGGCTGGCTGACAGGCAGCGGCGCCGAACCCGGATTTGCCATTTACGGCTATTTCTTTCGATGGGATCCGGGCCGCGTCAGCATCTTGAAGGCGCGGGCACATCGGCCCGACCGGTGTTTGCCAAACGCCGGTTGGCAACAGCAGCAGGATTATGGTTTGCCGGTTTTTCAGGTTGGCGCACTGGCGTTGCCGTTCCGGCATTTTGAATTTCTGCGGCCGGGGGTGGACACTCAGCCAGCCCTTCACGCCCACGCTTTTCACTACGTCGGCCCGACCGCGGTGCGACGAACTCTCGTACACCAGCAGAGTCCTGATCGCACCGTTCACGCGTATGGCGACGAGCTGACTGCCCTCGCGTTCCGCACCGTCATCGAGGGCGAGCGGGAACGAGGCCAGCAGGTCCTGCAGGTGACCTAC
Source organism: Chthoniobacterales bacterium (assembly GCA_038258815.1). Lineage (GTDB taxonomy): Bacteria > Verrucomicrobiota > Verrucomicrobiia > Chthoniobacterales > UBA10450 > JACCTI01. Next base: position 16,031 of record JBBSPM010000002.1, on the reverse strand, counting down.
ATTAGCCCCTTGGTGGTCACGGCGGCGGAGGCAGAGGAACGGTTCGCGGCTGATCTCGGAAAGCTCGTGAAAATTGCGCCTGTCCCGTAACGGGGCCAATCTGCTATCGTTTGCTAGTCAGCCTCCTAGCGGACTAAACCCTCAATCCCTTCGCGAAGCGACTTAGATTGCAGAGCGAACAGCGACCAGACCCGCGAACCGATAACGAATCACCAGATCCCAGGCAAATCGCGCATTCCGCCTTTCGCCATCCGCATTTCCCCGCCCATGTCTTCCGATTTCATGCTCACCGCCGAAGAGCTGCGCCAGAAACGCGCGCGGCGGCGGCGCCTCGTTCTCATCGTCGTCGCCGTCCTCGTTCTCGCTGCGGGTGCGCTCCTGCTGGCGCGGCCGGTGCGGAACGGGATCAAGGGTTGGCAGGCGCGCCGTCATGCGGAGAAAGCAGTCGCCCTGATCGAGGGAGAACATTGGAGCGATGCGCGGTCGGAAGCGGTGACCGCGTATCAATTGCGCACGACCGAACCGGCGGCCGTGCGCGTGGTGGCACGCTTCCTTTCCCGCACCCGTCAGCCACAAGGCCTGGAATTCTGGGACCAACTGGCCAAGCTCCAGCCGCTCACTCCCGCCGATCTGCGCGATGAAGCGGCGCTGGCCTTGATCGCTGGTGAGCCGTCGCGGGCCGCAAAGGCGGTCGCCGCCCTAACGACCGGTGAAAAAGCGACGCCCGCCCCGCGCGATTGGCTGCTGGCCGCACAAGTGCATCTGCAGCGGCGCGCCAATGAGCAGGCGCAACTGGCCGTGCAAAAAGTTCTCGCCTCCCCTGCCGCCACCCGCCGCGAACAACTCCAGGCCACACTCCTGCAAGCGCAGGCCAGCGGCGGCGCCGACCCGGCGGCGGCGCGCAAGAGTCAGGAGGAAGTCCTGGAGCGGCTGGCGAAATTTGCCGAAGGCGATGACGACGTGGCGCTGGATGCGCTCGTGCTCCTGACCCAGCGCGCGCTCGGCGCCACCGACGAAACCTCGCCCGTCTCCTCCGCGGACCTGATCGCGCGTCTCGAGCAGCATCCGCGGGCGCGCGCGCCGCAGAAACTGCTGGCCGTCGACCTGAAGATCAAAGAACAGCCCGCGGAAAAAGACGCGCTGATCGCCGGCGCGATCGCGCAATGGCAAAACGGCGAGGCCGAGGACGTGAGCACGCTCGCCACCTGGCTGAACGGTAAAGGCGAACACCAAAAGGTTCTCGATGCCATTCCAATCGCAAAAGCATTGCAGAGCCGCGAGGTCTTTTTGCAATACGTGGATGCGCTCGGCGCGCTCGACCGCTGGGGCGAGATCAAGCAACTGCTCGAGAGCGAACGTTTCCCGCTCGATCCCTCGATGCAGCGGATGTATCTGGCGCGCTGCAACGCGCAGCTCGGCGAAACCACCGCGGCGGAGAACAACTGGAAACGCGCGCTCGAAGCCGCGGCGGGCGACTTGCAGAAACTGATGACGCTGGCGCCGTACGCGGAGAAAAACGGGAACCTCGAGATCGCCGAAAGTGCCTACGCCCAGGCCGCCACGACCGCGCCAAATTTGCGCGCCGCGCACGAAGGCCAACTGCGGATTGCCTCGAGCAGGCGTGAGACGCAGAGGATGCACGGCATTCTCAAGGAAATGCTGAAAGGGTGGCCTAACGACACGGCAATTCAGAACGACGAGGCGTATTTGCGGCTCCTCTTGCTCACGCCGCCGGCAGAGGAAGAGCTCAATAGTATCGCGCAGTTGGCGGAGACGTTGGTAGACCGCGAACCCGCCAGCCTGCCGCATCGCACCCTGCTGGCGTTGGCGCGCTTGAAACAAAACCGCGCCGCGGAGGCGCTAAAAGTTTACGAAAACATCCAGACGCCAGCGCGCGCGCTCACACCATCCGCGCTGGCCGTGCATGCTGCCGTGCTCGCCGCCAACAGCCATCCCCTGGACGCCCGCAAAGAGATCGAGCAAATCCCGCAGGAGCAATTGCTCCCGGAAGAAAAGGCGCTGATCGCGAATCTTTAGCGCGCGCGGCTCGGTGACCCCGCACGCGCAAAAGCACCTCATTTTCCGATTGAACAATTGGTGCAGATCTTACTACTCGAAGACCATGGGGACAGCCGGACCATTATCACGAAGTTGCTAACCCGCTGGCTGAGCTGCCCTCTGCCCAGGAAAACTTGGAAATGAACAAAACGACCTCAGAACTCGTTGCCAAAGTCCCACAGGTAACGTTGCTATTTTGGATCATAAAGATTCTCGCGACGACATTGGGCGAGACCGGGGGGGACGCCGTCACCATGTCGTGGCTGGGCGAAACGACTCCCGGAGCGCAGGGCAGCGGCTACCTCATCGGCACCGCCATCTTCGGCGTGATCTTCGTCGCCGCTGTTTTCGTGCAGATTAGAGCGGCGAAGTTCCACCCCTTCCTCTACTGGTTGACCATCGTCGCGACGACGACCGTCGGCACCACCCTGGCCGATTACTGCACCCGATCGCTCGGCATCGGCTACACCGGTGGCTCGACCATTCTGCTCATCCTCGTCATTGCATCGCTGATCACGTGGCGTTGGTCGACCGGGAGCATCTCGGTCGAGACCGTCAATACGCCGAAGGTCGAGATTTTTTACTGGGTCACAATAATGTTCTCGCAAACGCTGGGCACGGCCCTGGGGGATTGGGTCGCGGATACCAATGGCATGGGTTATCTCGGGGCGGCCGCGGTTTTCGGAAGCCTGCTCGTGGTGACCGCGCTGCTCTACTACTTCACCAGTCTGTCGCACGCGTTGCTGTTTTGGGCGGCATTCATCCTGACCCGCCCGCTCGGAGCCGTGGTGGGGGATTTTCTCGATAAGCCGCACGCGGATGGCGGTCTGGCCCTGAGCCGGTACACGGCGTCGCTCGCGCTTCTGGTGGTGATCGTCGCGCTGATCCTGCTCTTCCGGCAGAAGCCGGCGGAAAAAGCGCATTGATCGCGTGCTGTAACGGCGGGCCAGCCCCGAATGTCGAGCCCGCGTCAATAAAGCGACGGCATACCGAAGATAGCCCATTGCCGCGCGTGGATGATCTGGCACCCGAAGCTCGCGCTCGATTGAGAGAATCAGAATCCGGGTCTCGCGCCGCGCACCTTGAGAAACGGCATCTCCATTTTGAACGCCGCGCCCATCCGCGGGTCGAATGCGGCAATGAAAACATCCTGGAAGATCACCGCCCTCAGCATCCTCGCCGGCGGCGCCGCCTTCGCCCTCGCCGACGCGGCATCCGCCGATGACGCCGCGCTCATGAAGCAGGCAAAAATCACCCAGAACGAGGCTGAACACATCGCCCTCGCCAAAGTCCCCCACGGGCGGATCAAGAGCGCCGAGATCGAGAACGAGAAAGGACACCTCGTCTGGTCCTTCGATATCGCCACTCCCGGCAGCAAGGACATCACCGAGATCCTGGTCGACGCGAAATCCGGCCAGATCGTTTCGCAACAGAAGGAAACCCCTCACGACCAGGCCGCGGAAGCCGCCGCCGACCAGAAGAAGTAGCAGGCGCGGCTTGGACGGGAGTAGGAGCAGGCGCTCGCTTTTTCGGCTAACCCGGCAACTCGAAGACGCGTTGGTCGTCCGTCCTTTCCGCTTTTGCCTTCTTGAAATTCAGATTCGGCTCGCAGTCCGGATGCTCCGCTCGTTGCGTGTGGTCGAGCAGACCTTCGATCGTCAGCACTTGGATGCGCGCGAACTTCTTCCCGCTCGCGCTGGTGTAGAATCCGGCCGCGGTCGCCTCGGTTGTCAGCGTCCGCGTCGGAGCGGGCAGCGTGATGAACAAGCCAATATCGCTCTTCTGATGCGCCAAGGAGGCGATCAAATCCTTACCGTCTTCGGGCCGACGTTCTCGCCAGCGTCATGATGAGGCCGGGCTGATCGTGTGACGCGTGCTTCTTTTCCATTCCAGACACTTCGGCCCGGGGGCGGGCCGGCTCCAAGTTACGGGCTGACGAAAGCATGGGCCGTGGCTGCGGCCTCTTCTGTCTCGCGCATGATGGGATCGGCGTCTCTGGGCAGGCTCCAATCCATCGGAATCGAGGAGCATTTGCTAGTGGGGCACTGCCCGCGCAAGGGCCCACTCCCATCCGCATACAACACGATCTGGATCTGACGGCCGGTGATGGGAAGGCCACATTCGAGGCAGCGCCGCTCCTCATCCAGCGAGTGCCATTGGCGGTACAAATCCACTTCCCGTAAAGCGGCGAGCTTCTCTTGATCGCCGAGAGATAGAATCAGGTCGCCGTCCATACCCGGAGCATGCCGAAGTGACAGTGGGGAAGTAAATCGGGCTCGTGCCCGAAAGCGCTATAGGGAAAAACCCGAGGCCGGGAGGCGAGTCCCCCTCCGCTGGCAATTTAGAGTCGATGGAATGGAGCCGGCGAAGATCCAAATGAGGCGTTGGAGCCGGCCCGCCCTCGGGCCGAAGTTTCTGGAGAAAAGTTGCAGACTTCGGCCCGGGGGCGGGCCGACTCCATATTGGGCGACTCCATCATCGGGCGCTGTGGGAGAAGCCGTGGGGTGGCGACTGCAGCGCTCGTTCCTGGGCGCCGGGAATGAAGACGCTTTCGCGGGGCCAGACCCAATCGCTCAATGGCGCCTCGCAAGTGGGCGTAGGACAATGGGCACGCAGAAAGGGCGAGCCGTCGGCGACGAAGAAAAACTGGGTCTCATGACCGGAAAATTGAGCGCCGCAGCCGAGGCAGTGGCGGATGTCGTCAATCGTATTCCAGGTGCGCGCGTCATCCAGCCGACGGAGGGCGGCGAGCTTGGCCGCGGGTCCCAAGGGCAGATGGACTGGAGGATAAACCTTCTTCATCGCTCTAACGGTAGATTCGGGCCGAGGCTCCGTATATGGGGCGATCGCCGCACCGCCGCATCAGGGAAAATCTGAGAGACGCCGACGACGCCGTAGTGAGTACGAGCGCGCGGCCAAGGAAACGGCGGCTTGCGTTTCCACTAGGAGCACGGTGCTGGCAACGTTACGTTGGACGATGCGGGCCGGGCGCCCCACGCGTTTCCCGATATGCCAGACTCTCCTGAATCTTTGCTCGATCCCGCATCCTCGGATGCTCCGCTGCCCTCCAATCGCGGAGCGGCGGTGAGGCGGCGAAATCCGAAGGAGCCGGTGGCGGTGGTGGGGCTGGGGGCATCGGCGGGCGGGGTGGCTGTGCTCCAACAATTTTTTGCCGACATGCCGGCGGAGAGCGGGCTGGCCTTCGTGGTGGTGATGCATCTTTCGCCGGATTACGAGAGCAACCTGGCGATCATCCTGCAGCAGAAGACGACGATGCCGGTGGAGCAAGTGGCGCGAAGCGTGCAGGTGAAGGCGAACCACGTTTACGTGATCCCGCCTAATCATCAGCTCACGTTTGAGGACAGCACGCTGCATCTCGTCCCACCGCAGCAGGCGCAGGGACGGCGCGTGACGATTGATCTTTTTTTCCGGACGCTGGCGCAGGCCTATGGGCAGCGGGCGGTGGCGGTGATCCTCACGGGGACGGATTCGGATGGCGTGATCGGATTGAAGCATGTGCGCGCGCAAGGCGGGGTGACGATGGCGCAGGATCCGCACGAAGCGGAGTACGACAGCATGCCGTTGACCGCGATCAGCACGGGAATGGTGGATTGGGTGCTGCCGGTGGAGAAGATGGCGCCGAAGTTGATGGAGTTCGTGCGGAACGAAAACCGCATGACGATCCCGCCGGAAGTACCGGAGGCAGAAGAGCCGGAGATGAAGGACAAGGACGCGCCGGGGGGCGAGACGGTAGCCGATGAGACGCGGGAACCGGATCACGAGAAGGCAATCGGCGAGGTGCTGAAGCATCTCCGCGCGCAGACCGGGCACGATTTTTCGCACTATAAACGGGCGACGGTGCTACGACGGATCGCGCGGAGACTGCAGGTGAACTCGCTGGAAAACATCCCGGCGTATCTGAAGTTTCTGGGTCAACATCCGGCGGAGTCCCAGGCGCTCCTGCAAGATTTGCTCATCGGGGTGACGCATTTTTTTCGCGACCGGGCGGCCTTCGCGGCCTTGGAAGCGCATATCCCGCAGCTCTTCGCGGGAAAGAAGGCGGAAGATCAGATCCGCCTCTGGGTGGCGGGCTGCGCCACGGGGGAGGAAGCGTATTCGCTCGCGATGTTGCTTTGCGAACATGCGGAACGGCTGCCGAATCCGCCGTCGGTCCAGGTTTTTGCGTCGGATGTGGACGAGCATGCGATCCAGGATGCGCGGGGCGGATTATATCCATCGACGATCGAGGCGGATGTCTCGCAGGAGCGGTTGCGCCGTTTTTTCCGGCAGGATCACGGGCGTTACCGGGTGCGGAAGGATCTGCGGGAGAAGGTGCTTTTTGCCGCGCATAATGTGCTGCGCGATCCGCCGTTTTCCCGGATCGATCTGGTCTCCTGCCGGAACCTGCTGATCTATCTGACGCCGCCGGCGCAGGAGCAGGTCTTTGATATTTTTCACTTCGCGCTGCGGGCAGGCGGGCTGCTTTTCGTGGGCGGTTCGGAAAGCAGTCAGAATGTGGAATCGCTCTTCTCGGCGGTGGATGCGCACCATCGCATCTATGTGCGGCGTTCGATCCCGCGCCCGGCGTGGCGGATTCCCATTCTGCCGGGCCCGCCGCCCTATCGGACCGGGCCCGTCCCCTCGCGGTCGCGCACACTGCCGGCTTTGACTTCCGCGGAAGCCGAGGATGCGAAGAGCGAGGCGCCGGATGCGTTGCGGACCCGACAGGAGCGGCGCGCCACGCTCTTCGGGGAGTTGCACCTGAAAATGCTGGAGGATTATGGCCCGCCTTCCGTGGTGGTGAACGAGAGTCATAACATCGTGCATCTTTCCGAGCACGGTGGGCGGTATCTGCAGTTCGGCGCGGGCGAGCCCACGGCGGATATCATGACGATGGTGCATCCGGCGTTGCGGATCGAGTTGCGCACGGCGCTCTTCCGCGCGGCGCAGGATCAGGCGCCTTTCGCGGCGGCGGCGCAGACGGTGGAGATCGATCACACCAGCGAGGAAGTGACGATCCAGGTGCGCCCGGTGAAGGCGAACGAAGGGGCGCAGGGATTCTTCCTGATTCTCTTCGAGAAAACAGAAAAGCCGGCGTCTGCACCGAGCGCGGAACGGCACACGGATATAACGCGGGAACTGGATGACGAAATCCAGTACCTGAAGGAGCAACTGAGCGCCACGGTGGAGCAGGACGAAGCGTCGAACGAAGAGCTGAAAGCCTCGAATGAAGAACTGCAGGCGTCTAACGAGGAGATGCGGTCCGCGACCGAGGAACTGGAGACGAGCAAAGAGGAATTGCAGTCGGTCAACGAGGAGTTGAGCACGGTGAACCACGAGCTGAAGAGCAGCGTGGAAGAGCTGAGCCGGACGAATTCCGATCTGAACAACCTGATGGCGTCGACGGATATCGGGACGGTTTTCCTGGACCGGCAATTGCGCATCCAACGCTTCACCCCGAGCGCGCAGAAGATTTTCAATCTCATCCCGGCCGATCTCGGGCGCCCGCTTTCCGACATTACGCACCGGCTGGTTTACGCCGAGCTGATGCAGGATGCGGAGCAGGTGCTGGATAATCTTTCGATGGTGGAACGCGAGGTGCAGCGCGGGGATGCGAGCTGGTACCTGGTGCGGATCGCCCCCTACCGGACGCAGGACGATCGCATCGCGGGGGTGGTGGCCACGTTCATCGATATCACGCAGCGCCGGCTGGCGGAGCAGGATCTGCGGACGATGACGGAGCAGATGGCGGCGCAGTTGAAGCAGTTCACTTCGGTGATGTCGTCGGTGCCGGATTTCATCTACCAATTCGATCTCGAGGGAAGGTTTACTTACGTGAGCCAGTCGCTCCTGAAACTTTGGCAGAAGCCGCTGGAGGAGGCGTTGGGGAAAAATTTCTTCGAGCTGGATTACCCACCGGAACTGGCGGCGCGGCTGCAGGCGCAGATCGCGCAAGTGATCGAGACGCGGCAACAACTCAAGGACGAGACGCCGTTCACGAGCGCGATCGGAGAGCGTCTCTACGAATACATTTTCTTCCCGCTTCTGGCGGAGGACGGGAGCGTGAAAGGAGTGGGCGGCGTGACGCGCGATGTGACGGAGCGCCGGCAAGCCGAGGAGGCTTTGCGCGAGAGCGAGGAGCGCTTCCGGCAGTTTGCGGAGAACTCGTCCGACGTCTTCTGGATCCTGGACGCGAAAACCATGCGCCTGGAATATGTGAACCCGATTTACGAAAAGACGTTTGGCCAGCCGCTGGAAAACAAGGAACGAAGACTCGACTTGGTGCACCCGGATGATCGCGCCGACACGGCCTCCGGGTTGGCCGAAGCCCTGGCGGGCAAGACTTTCGCGCGCAGGTATCGCATTCTGCGCCCAACCGATGGCCAGGTGCGCTGGATTCGAGATATCGGTTTTCCCATTACCGACGAAAACGGCGAGATCACCCGCGTCGCCGGCGTGGCTCAGGATGTGACCGAGGAGGAAATCCACGCGGAGGAATTGCGCGTGAGTGATGAACGCTTCCAACTCTTAGTGGAAGGAGCGCCCGATCACGCGATGGTCCTGCTCGATCAGGACAGCACTATCACTTTCTGGAGCACGGGGGCGGAGAAGGTTTTCGGCTGGAGTTCGGAGGAAGCGGTGGGCCAGCGGGGGGAACTCTTCTTTACCCCGGAAGATCGCGCCGCCGGCCAGGTGGAAAAAGAGATGACGATCGCGATGAACAAAGGCGTGGCCTTGGATCGGCGCTGGCATCTGCGAAAAGATGGGAAGCGGGTGTGGATTGATGGCGTCATGCGCCGATTGGATCATCCGGATGGCACTTTGCGGGGCTTCGCCAAAATCGCCCGCGATGCGAGCGATCTACATCGCGCGGAGGAGGAACTCTTGCACGCCCGCGACGAGATGGAGAAGCGGGTGGTGGAGCGGACCCGGGAACTAGTGGCGGCGAATAAAGAACTCACCCGTACCATCGCGCAGCGCCAGGAACTGGAGCGGGAGCTGCTCGAAATCAGCGAGCGCGAGAAACGCCGCATCGGCGAAGATTTGCACGACATGGTCTGCCAGGAGCTGACCGCGACTGCGCTCTTCCTGAAATCGACGGCGAAGAAGGTGGAGGGAGAAAGCCCGACTGCGGCGCAGACACTAGGAGAAGCCGCGCAGATCGTGAATCGCAATGTCGGCTTGACGCGAGATTTGGCGCGAGGATTGCAGCCGGCCGACCTGAAAGGCTCGGGATTAAAAGAAGCACTGCGCGGCCTCTGCGCGCAGGCGGGCGAGGTCAGCGAGATCAAGTGCCATCTCAAAGCGGCGAAAGGTGTGCGCGTGACCGATGATAACGTGGCGCTGCATCTCTACCGCGTGGCGCAGGAAGCGGTGACGAACGCGGTCAAACATTCCGGCGCGAAGAATTTGTTGATCACGCTCGATAAGAACGCGGAAAACGTCTGCGTGACGGTGGAGGATGATGGCAAAGGCTTCTCGCCGCGGCGGCGGAGCAAAGGGCTGGGGCTCCATATCATGCGCTACCGCGCGAATGTGCTCGGCGGCGAATTAAAGATCGAGAAGCGGAAACGCGGCGGCATGCAAATCACCTGCGTCATTCCGAACAAACGATGAAAACTCCACCCCCTGCCTCCAAACGCCGCGGCATCATCGTGGTGGACGATCATCCGCTTTTCCGCAAAGGCGTGGTGCAGATGCTGAGTTCCGAGCCGGACTTGGAAGTGCGGGCCGAAGCTGAGAGCAGCCCGGCCGCGCTGGAGGCGATGCGGCGGACGCCGGTGGACCTCGCGATTGTCGATATCGGGCTGCACGGCAGCACGAACGGGATTGAATTGACGAAGGCGATCAAAGCCGAGCATCCGCACACACCGGTGCTGGTGCTGTCGATGCACGACGAGTCGTTATACGCGGATCGCGCATTGCGGGCGGGGGCGCGTGGTTATCTCATGAAACGCGAGGCGCTCGATTCCGTGATCGCAGCGGTGCGCACGGTCTTGGACGGCGACATCTACGTAAGCCCGGCGATGCAGAAACGCATGATCGCGGAGCACGTCGGCGCGAATGGCGAGTCGCGCTCGGCGGTGGATCGCCTCACCGATCGCGAGCTGGAAGTGCTGCAGCTAATCGGCGAAGGGATCGAAGTGCGCGACATCGCGCTGAAGCTGCACGTCAGCGCGAAGACGGTGGAAGCCCACCGCGCTCACATCAAAGAGAAGCTCGATCTCAAAAACGCGCGTGAAGTTGCACGGTTCGCGACGACGTGGGTGACCTCGCAGCGATGAGACCCTCCCTCCACATCAAATCTTATTCCGCTGTGCGCGCACGCTGGTGGAGAGCTTGCGCAAGCCGAGTTCCAGCCGCGTCTTCACCGTCCCAAGCGGCGTATGCGTCCGCGATGCGATCTCGCGATGGCTCAGCCCGTTGAAGAATGACAGCCGCAGCGCTTCCCGCTGGAATTCCGGCAACCGACTCATTTCCCTCTCCAGGAAACGGCGAATGTCCGCCGCCGCGTGATCTTCCTCCGTGCATCCCTGCAACCAACTGCGCGGCTCGGTTTCCACGTAAGTCTCAAAACGATCTTTCGCTCGCGCGTAGGCAGCGCGGCGGCGCACGCGATCAATGGCGCGGCGACGCGCGATCGTGACCAGCCAACCGAGCGGCTTCCCGAGCGTGGCCGAATAACTCTTCGCCTCCCGCCAAATCTGCAGAACGCTTTCCTGCAAGACGTCCTCGGCTTCCGCCTCATCCTGCAACACCTGATAGATGACCTTCTTCAGCGTTTTCGCGTGCCGTCGGTAGAGCGATGCCATGCCGGAAGCTTCCTCCTCCGAGATTCTCTGCATGAGAGACTCGTCCGAAAGGCCGTCCGCGACGCGAAGATTTGATAAGGTGGGTGCGATCATAGTAGTGAGGTTTCCATCCTGTTAAAAAACGAAGGCCACATCGCCTCGTCTCTGTGTTTGCAGGTTGAAGCTCTATGAAGCGCACCGGCCCGACAATTGGGCAGGGGCCTACCAGCGCTATAGGATAAATACCTAAAAGAGAGTCCGATACGCGCGCCCCATTGCGCTCATCCGAACAGTGCATTCTTCGCGCGCGCTCGAGCCTGCACTGCGCTAACCTGCCGCTCGCTCATGAATTTCCTGAAGACGATCGTCCAAAAATTCTCCGGCAAGCCCGTCGATTGGGATGAACTGGAGGAGGCTCTCATTCGCTCCGATCTCGGGGTGCCGATCAGTCTGCGGATCGTGGCGGCGCTGCAGGAACGCGCGCTGAGTGCTTCGATTACCTCCAAGGATATCAACGAAGTCACGCGGGCGGAAATCGCGCGCGTGTTGCCGATCGCGCCGCCGCCGATCCGGCCATTGCCGGCCGGCCCCAAAGTGATCCTGGTCGTGGGCGTGAACGGCACCGGTAAGACGACATCCACCGCGAAACTGGCGCATTATTTCAAGCGCAACCGGCACACCGTCCTGCTCGCGGCTGCGGATACGTTCCGCGCGGCGGCGATCGAACAATTAGAGGTATGGGCGCAGCGCATTGGCGTGGACGTGATCAAAGGCCAATACAACGCGGACCCGGCCGCGCTTTGCTACGACGCCTATCAAGCGGCGGATCGGCAGGACATCGAGTTCCTGATTTGCGACACCGCCGGGCGCCTGCACACGAAGATCAACCTCATGGGCGAGCTGGAAAAGGTGAAACGCAGCCTGGCCAAACACGACGCGAAAGCGCCGCACGAAACCTTGCTCGTGGTGGATGCGACCACCGGCAGCAACGCGCTCTCCCAAGCGCGCGAGTTTCATCAAGCGGTCGGGCTCACCGGCTTGATCGTGACCAAGCTCGACGGCAGCGGCAAAGGCGGGATCGTGATTGCGATTCAGGACGAGCTGGGAATCCCGACGCGCTTCGTCGGGACGGGCGAAAAGCTGGAGGACATCCAGCCGTTCGATGCGCGGGAGTTCATCGCGCAAATGGTGTAGGGCAGTTCGTCCTCGACTCCCTCCGAATTTGACCGAGACGATCAAAAACCGGCTCAAGGCCCGAGCGTGTCATCCCGAGCCGCGAAGACGGTCGAGGGATCTCCCAAGCGCTCTGCCGGCACACAAGCGTCGCCGCAGCGCGAACGTCATCTCAGCGTGGGCAGTTATCCCCCAGCGAGGATACGCACCCCGCGTCCGCGAGATCCCTCGACCGTCTCTGCGGCTCGGGATGACCGTTCGGGCGGGACACGGCCCTCTCCGCCGCGGCCAGACGCGAACGCGTTGGCAAATCCCGACGCCTGCGGCAGACTAGCCCGCGATGCTCCGCTTCATCTTCGGCCGCCTGCTCCAGATGATCCCGGTGCTCGTGATCATCGCCACGATCACGTTCTTCATGATCCGGCTCGCGCCTGGCGGGCCGTTCGATTCCGAAAAAAGCGTCAGCCCGGAGATTCGGAAAAACCTTGAGCGCTACTACCACATGGTAAACGAAGACGGCTCGCCCCGTAATCTGTGGTTCCAACTCGGCGACTACCTGAAAAATCTCGCACGCGGCGATCTCGGTCCCTCTTCGAAATACTCCAGCCGGACGGTGAACGAATTAATCGCGGAATCATTTCCGGTCTCGGCGGAGCTCGCGCTTTGGTCATTCCTCATTGCACTCGCTATCGGTTTGCCGGCCGGCATCATCGCGTCCCTGCGGCCTAACACTGCCAGCGATTACATTCCCAGCTCGCTCGCGATGGCGGGAATCTCGATCCCTAATTTCGTCATTGGTCCCGTGCTCGTGCTTATCTTCGCCCTCCATTTAGAGTGGGTGCGCGTCTCCGGCTGGGATGATTGGATCGATCGCGTCATGCCTTCCATCACCCTCGGCCTCTTGTATGCGGCCTACATCGCGCGGCTCACTCGCGGCGGAATGCTCGAAATCCTTTCGCAAGATTTCATTCGCACCGCGCGTGCCAAAGGCGGCGCGCCGGTGCGTGTGGTCATGCGTCACGCGCTACGTGGCGGACTCGTGCCGGTGGTGAGCTATCTCGGCCCCGCAGTCGCGGGACTCGTGACCGGTTCGTTCGTGGTCGAGAGCATCTTCCAGATTCCGGGCCTCGGCCGCTATTTCGTCAACGCGGCTTTCAATCGCGACTACACGATGGTGCTGGGCGCGGTCCTCTTCTACGCCGCGCTCATTGTTCTTTTCAATCTCATCGTCGACGTCGTTCTCGTTTGGATGGACCCGCGGCAGAAATTCGCATGAGCCTCCCGACAAAAGGATCATCGTTGGAACTGGCCTCTATGGAGCCGGCCCGCCCCCGGGACGAACTCTCAAAAATCGAAACGTCCTGCGTTATCACAACCTTCGGCGCGAGGGCGCGCCGGCTCCATCGCCTACCTCAATGAACGCGGTGGCGAACACAGAGCCCGTCGAACAAGGCACCTCGCTCTGGCGCGATGCCTGGCATCGCCTCGCAAAAAACAAGCTCGCGGTCGCCGGCGCAATTCTCCTCCTTCTCCTCACGCTCGCGTCCTTTCTCGGCCCGCTCTTCCTCCAGCAATCCTACGAAACCCAGAACCTCCAGCTCGGCGCCACTCCACCCAGCGCAGAGCACTGGCTCGGCACCGATTCACTCGGGCGCGATCTGCTCGTTAGGCTGCTTTACGGCGGACGCGTCTCCATTTCCGTGGGCCTTTGCGCCACCGCTGTCGCACTTACGATCGGCGTTCTTTACGGCACCATCGCCGGATTTCTCGGCGGCAAAACCGACGCCATCATGATGCGCATCGTGGATATCATCTTCGCGCTGCCGTTTACCGTTTTCGTCATCCTGCTGATGGTCTTCTTCGGCCGAAAATTCGTGCTCCTCTTTGCCGCCATCGGCGCGGTGCAATGGCTCACCATGGCTCGGATCGTCCGCGGTCAGGTCAAATCCTTGCGTCAGATGGAATTCATCGAAGCGGCGGAAGCGCTCGGCTTGCCCAAGCTACAAATCATCCTCCGCCACATGATCCCAAACGCGCTCGGTCCGATCATCGTTTACGCCACCCTCACCGTGCCGAGCGTGATGTTGTTGGAAGCATTTCTCAGCTTCCTCGGCCTCGGCGTGCAACCGCCCATGAGCTCGTGGGGCGTTTTGATCAAGGAAGGCGCAGAGAACATGGAGGAAGCGTCCTGGTTACTCATCTATCCCGGGCTGGCGCTCGCCCTCACGCTCTTCTCGTTAAACTTCCTCGGCGACGGCCTGCGCGACGCCCTCGATCCACGCGCTTCCAAAGACTAAAGTGGCGCAAGTTTCCAACTTGCGTACTCCATCGAATCGGCAAGTTGGAAAATTGCGCCACAATTGTATGCCTCCGCTCCTCGACGTCCACGATCTCCGCACTTACTTCCACACCCGCGCTGGCATCGTGCGTGCGGTCGATGGCGTTTCCTTCTCGATCGAGAAAGGCGAAACACTCGGCATCGTTGGAGAATCCGGTTCCGGAAAATCTGTCGCCTGTTATTCGCTCCTCCGTCTCATCCCGCAACCGCCGGGTCGATTCGAAAGTGGTCGCGCGATGTTCGGAGAAACCGATCTCCTACACTGCCCCGAGCAGGAACTGCGCTCCATCCGCGGACAGAAAATTTCAATGATTTTCCAGGACCCGATGACGTCGCTCAATCCTTACATGCGGATCGGCGATCAGGTCATCGAACCGCTCGTTATCCACGAAAAGCTCTCGCGCCAGGATGCCTTCGCCCGCGGAGTCACGGCGCTGCGAGAGGTCGGCATCCAGGACGCGGAAGAGCGGATGCGCTCCTACCCGCATGAATTCTCTGGCGGCATGCGCCAGCGCGTAATGATCGCGATGGCTCTGATCACAAAGCCCGCGCTTCTCATCGCCGACGAACCGACGACGGCGCTCGACGTCACGGTGCAGGCGCAAATCCTCGAGCTGATCCGCAAGATGCAAAATGAGCTTGGGAGCGCCGTCATTTTCATCACGCATGACATCGGAATTGTCTCCGGGTTCTGCGATCGCGTCCTCGTCATGTATGCCGGGCGTGTGCTCGAGTCCGCGCCCACCGCGCAGTTGTTCTACGGGCCGAAGCATCCGTACAACCAAGCTTTGCAACGTGCGATCCCCGCGCTGAACGCGAAAGGGCACGACCTTTACACCATTCCCGGCGCGCCACCTGATGTCTCGCGGCCGATCGCCGGTTGCCCCTTTGCGCCGCGTTGCGAATACGCGCAGGAGCAATGCGTCACTTCAGAAATTCTGCTCAAAGAAGTGGCACCACAGCATTATTCCGCCTGTCTGCGCGTGCAGTTGGGAGAGATCGATCTCACACCCGGCGCATCTGCCGCGTGAGATTTCGCGAATAAATAGCGATCTAATGTCTCTGACATCCAGAAGACCCTATGAAAACAGAATCACTGACAGAACGCGTCTCACCCGGTTTCATCGTGGTCGCTTGCCTAGCGCTCGCGACCGCTTTCCTTTTCATGCATCAGAGCATGGCGCAGAAAAACGAACCGCAAAAAGTCGCTAAAACCTCCGGAGAAAACCAAAAAATGTCCGACGCCGAATTGAAGAAACGCCTCACGCCCGAGCAATATCACGTCACGAAAGAGAGCGGCACCGAGCCGCCTTTTAGAAACGAATATTGGGACAACCACAAAGCTGGCATCTACGTCGACCGCATCAGCGGCGAGCCGCTCTTTAGTTCGCTCGATAAATTCGAAAGCGGCACCGGCTGGCCCAGTTTCACCAAGCCGCTTTCGAAAGAAAACGTGGTTGAAAAAACCGACAAGAGTATGGGAATGGCCCGCACCGAAGTGCGATCGAAAGAGGGCGACGCGCATCTTGGCCACCTTTTCGATGACGGCCCCGCGCCGACCGGTCAGCGCTATTGCATGAACTCCGCCGCGCTCCGTTTCGTCCCAGTCGAAAACCTGGAAAAAGAAGGCTACGGAAAATACCTCCCGCTCTTCGAAGAGAAGAAGTAAT
>JBBSPM010000001.1:0-185830 GCA_038258815.1 Chthoniobacterales bacterium | reverse complement strand
CTCGGGACCCATTTTCGCTTCGGCATCTACTATCGGATCGGCGGGAACGACACTTTGGTGGCCGCTGTCCTGGACCTCCGTCGCAACCCGAAGTGGCTTCGAGCGACGCTTCGCGGACGGACGGACGGCTAATTTCCAAAAAAAATCATGAGCACCGAAACCCTGACTGCACCAGCCGAGCTTCCCGAACGCGAGAAACTCACCAAAAAAGCCATCACCGCCGATCACCCCACCTGGTGTCCCGGCTGCGGCGACTTCGCCGTCCTCGCCTGCTACTACAAAGTCCTCGAGAAACGCCAGCTCGATCACGAAAAGATCGTCACCCTCGCCGGCATCGGCTGCTCCTCGCGCTTTCCGTATTTTGTGAACGGCTACGGCGCCCACTTCATCCACGGGCGCGCCGTCCCGCTCGCCAGCGGCGTCAGCCTTTCCCGGCCCGACCTCCACGTCTTCCTCTTCGGCGGCGACGGCGACGGCTTCAGCATCGGCGGCAACCACCTCGACCACGGCGCGCGCAAGAACATCAACCTGACCTACGTCATCATGGACAACTTCGTCTATGGCCTGACGAAAAAGCAGACCTCGCCCACGAGTCCGATCGGGTTCAAGAGCAAGACCGACCCGCAAGGCGCGATCGACCACCCGGTCAACCCGATGAAGAAACTCATCAGCGGCGGCGCCACCTTCGTCGCGCGCACCCACGCCAGCCAGGTCAACCACATGATCTCGATGATCGAGCGCGCCATGGATCATCCCGGCTTCAGCGTCATCGAATGCCTGAGTGAATGCGTCGAATTCTTCCCCGGCGCCTTCGACCAGGCCAACCCGCGCAAGCAAGGCGCGTTCAACGTCATCGACGAGAAAAAATACGACAACACGCCCGAGGACGAAGCGAGGCATGATGTGACCGATGAAATCGCTGCGTATGAACTGGCCCAAATCCCATTCCCCGGCGTCTTCGGCGTCTTCTACCAAAACGATCGCCCGACCAAGAACGCGCTCGAGAAAAAATGGGTCGACACCACCCGCGAGAAACTCGGAAACCCGACCGATCTCCAATTGCTCCAAAAAACCTTCGACCGAATGAAATGAGGTCGCGCTGATCCTGCCTGGGTAGCGCGGGCGACTCGCCTGCTGGCAATGGCGACCCCGCCATTGCGAACTTTTCTCGATGCCTGTTTTTCTGTCGATTTGGGCCACCGGCGGATGTAAAATCCACCGAGGAATGAAGATCACCCGCCAGATCACCGCCGATAAGATTGCCGACTATCTGCACGGCAAGGTCAGCCAGGCGGAACTCGTCGATTGGGCCGAACGCGCCATGATGGAGGCAGACTTTGAGGAAGCCGACGTGGAAGTTTTGTCCGACATCATCGGTCGACTCGGTCTGGCCGACATCGCGGCCGTAACGCAGTCCCGCCCGCGCGGAACGAGGCCGGGCTTTCAATTCGGCCTGCGCTGGCAAGACTGCGAAGAATTCCTCCGCCGGCTCGGCTATCGCGCCACCGTTACCGTTTCGAGGCCATGAAAATCAGCTACGACGCAGAAATCGACGCGTTGAGCATCACGTTTCGCGACACGACGGTTACGACGAAACACTTGGCAGAAGAAATCGCCGCTGATTACGACAGCGAAATCCTGCGAGCCGGCCTGGAAATTCTCGATGTGCAAAAACGCTTCGATGGAACCGAGCCAATGCGCCACGTGGCGCTGCGAGGCAGTGGGCTCGTAATCCCACCTCTCGCGCCAAAGCCCGTGCTGGCGACCGGCCAACAAAGAAGGCGTTGGGAAAAGAAGTGGGTCGATTTTACGCGCGAGAGTGGGCACGCTGAGCGACCTCCAACTCCTCCAAAAAACATTCGATCGAATCAAGTGAGGGGTCCCGCTGATCCAGCCTGGGTAGCGGTCGCCGCGGCGACCTCGCCATCGCGAACTTTAATCCGTCATCGAAAAGCCCCAGGGGATGCCCGATGTCCTGCGTCTGATTGGTTCCGCGGCCGAAAGCTCGATCACCGCCTGAGGCTCCCCCTGTGCCTACAGCGCCCGCTTGCGCACCTGCAACCCACTCACGAGCGTGAGCGTGTGGGAATGTTCGATACCATCCACCTCAAGCCGGCCCTCCTCTGCCCCATCTGCGGTGCCGAGCAGCACACCCTGCAAAGCAAAGCGTTCGGCGAAACGATGGCCCACTACGAGGTGGGGGCCGTGCTCCGTGGCAGTCCCGTCCTCCACGGAATCCTCCAGGAGACGCTTTGGTGCAGGTCCTGTCAGGATGCGGAGCGGACCAGTGAGTCCCCCGTTTTCCTCGTCATCTGGTATTCAGTGCTCGCCGGTGTGGAGCAGGATGCGGCCAAAGCTGAAGCGCGCCTCGCTGCGATCGACCGGCTCGACCTGATCGGTTGGCTTGATTCAGCCCAGGGCGAAGCCGCGGATTGGCACCGCCGCTTTCACGCGCTTTACCACGACGTGAAGCGTTGGCATGCACACCTCGCCCGCCGCCCGGCCGAGCCACCGACCGCGGCTGAGGCGGACGACCCTCAAGCAGAACGCCGGCGCGGGTGGCAACGCTTGTTTGACCTGCCCGAAGAAATTCTCCACGCTCCCGATCCGCTCGCCGCCATCCTCGCCCGCCACAAACCTGAAGACCGGGAAAACGGCGACTGCTAGATTCTGCAAGTCGCGCTGATCCTGCCTGGGTAGCGCGGGCGACCCGCCTGCCGGCGATGGCGACCCCGCCATCGCGAACTTGGATTTCTCGGCACTCGTCGTCGTGAGATCTCGCCTACCCCTGGCGAACGAACTTCGATGCTGACGAATCTAGCCAGCGCCGCTAAACTCCAGGCAATGCCCGATGTCGCCACATCCTACCGCTACATCGTCCGCACGCCCGGCGTGCGTGGCGGCAACGCCCGCGTCGAAAATACCCGCATCGGAGTGCATGACGTCGTCGGCTTGATCGTCAACGGCGCCAATGTTGACGAGGTGGTCCGCAGTTTTCCCGATCTGACCCGCGCCCAAGTGTATGAGTGTCTCGCGTACTACGAAGATCATCGGGCGGAAATCGACGCCCTGGTCGCGCGCCAAATGAGCCCGCCGGACACGGTGTGAGATTTTTTCTCGACCACGATGTGCCGACGGAAGTGGCGGGTGTCCTCCGTCGAGAAGGACACGACCTCGTCGAACTCAGGGAGGTATTGCCGATCCGGGCACACGACAGCGAAGCGCTCGCCTATGCCGCTGCGAACGACCTCCTCGTTATCACCTGTAACCGTGACGATTTTCTGAAACTGGCGTTGGAACAGCCAAATCCTGGAGTGATCATCCTCATTCGGCGCGACACACGTCAGATCGAATGCGCGCATTTGCTCAAGCTAATCGATCGAGCCGGCGAATCGGGTCTCACCGCCAACATCAACTTCGCCTGACACGCCATCCTCATTTCCCACCCACTCCCGCTTCGACCCAATGAAATGAGGTCGCAGTAATCCTGTCTGGGTAGCGCGGGCGACCCGCCTGCCGGCGGTGGCGACCCCGCCATCGCGGACTTTTATTTAGCCGCTCGTGTCGACGCGCTCGTCCAACGCGCGCGGGTGGCGCCGCCCGTGGAAGATCGCCAGAATCCAGACCTCGTTCCCGCGCACGGTATAGTAAACGCCGTAAAACTTGAACCGGTAGAGCGACGCACGTCGCACGTCCAAAAAATGGACCCGGTGATGTAGCGCTGATTCGCTCAGGGCGCGGACGGCGCGATCCACCTCGTCGAGAAACTCCTCACCCAACCCCACCTTGCGCTCCTCATACCCGAGGGCAGCATCGAGCGCGTCCTGTTCAGCGAGCGGAAGTTTTAGCGCCAGTCCGGCTCGGACCGAAAGTCATGCAGGTGTTCGCGCAGACGCTCTATCGTGCCATTCCAGGGCTCCAACAGTTCGGGTTGGGCTGCTGCCAGATCGCGCCGCCGAAGCACTTCCTTCTCCTGCTCTTCACTCAGTTCGTCCGGCTCGTCGCCCAGCAACTCCCGCCTGTTCTCCTCGAACCAGAGCGCCAGTCGTTGCCGCTGCTCGGCGTTAAGGCCAAGAATTGCGCTCTCCAATTGCTCCACGCTCATAGGATTACCCTACCAAATTCATCCTTGGTGGCGAGCCTCTTCGCGCTCCCGCATGCAATGGCAGTCCGGATCGGACTGCATCCGACGCCGATTACTTCGAGTCCACCCTCCAATGACAGAGTGCGCAGAAACAGTGGACCGCGCGAAAAGACCTCGCGCGCTACGGCGGCAATACGTCGCCCAGCGGCACGCCCGTCCCGCCCACCTTTCCCGCGATCGCCACCCCCGTCCCTTCTGGCATTGAGCCCCACTTCCGCGCCCTCGGCCGGCAGATCAAAGCCAGCCCGGAAGTGAACGATTCCATTCTCGAAGCCCTCGGCATCGAAGGCCCCGAGCAGGCCAACCAACTGATTTCACCCGCAGGGAAAGACGTTCGACCGAATGGAGTAAAGTCGCGCTGATCCCGCTTGGGTAGCGCGGGCGACCCGCCTGCTGGCGATGGCGACCTCGCCATCGCGAACTTTGGTTTCCTCTGCGCCGCCTTGCTTTCGCGCGGCGCACCCGGCGCGGTCGAATCCCCACCCGCCATGCTGGTCGAGCCTGGCATTGCAACCCGGTAAGCATCGCCGTCAGCGTCTGGCGCGGTCGCCGCGTCCTTGGGAGACGCGCTCCGTCGATAACCAAAGCGGCCGGACGTGCAAACGTCCGGCCGTTTCTGCGTTTGTCAGTCGAGTTGTAACTTCAGATACCCTCCGGCTGGCAGGGCGGCGACGGCGGTCGCGATTTCCTGTCCATGGCGCTCCAGTTTCGGCCGGCTCGCGGACGGCAGCACCAGGATTGAGATTTTGCGGCCCGTCAGATTCTGTTGGTAGCGCAACTGCTGATCGGTCGTGATGAGAAGATCAAACTGCGCTTCCGCCTTTGCTAAAAGCTCACCATTCGACAGCTCCGCCCACCCAGCTTCGAACGCCGTCACCACATCATGCCCGGCCAGATATTTTCGCAAGGGCACCGGCGTTCCCTGGTCGAAAAGAACACGCACGGCTTAGGCGGTGGCGAGACTCGCTTCCGCAAATTCCAGGACTGCGAGAACCTGTGCGCGTGCCACACCGGGAAACCACTCCAGAAACTGGTCGACAGTCGCCCCCTCCTCGAGATTCTCGAATAATGCCTTCACTGGCACGCGCGTCCCGCGAAAGACCCACGCGCCGCTCACTTTTTCCGATGAGCGCTCCACGAGTGGGCACGAAGTCCAATCCAGCATTCCGGAATTGTAATCGCGGCGAGGAGAACCGGCAATGCAACAGAGCGACCGCAGTCTTCATCCTCCCGAGTGAGAAATGCGAACTCCAGGTCGACCGCGCCGATAGCAAAGGCTTCGTCCTGCTCGCGATCGACACCACCCCCGGCTACACCGACACTCAACCCTTCCCGAGCGCCGCGACGAAATGGATCTACCAAGCCATCTACCGCGTCGGCGACAGCCGCGTGGGACAATGGAGCAATCCGGTCAGCATCGGCGTCGGCGGGTAGCGCTGTCTCAGCGACAATCCTCACAATCAACGCGGCCGGACGTCAAACGTCCGGCCGTTTCCGTTGCGCGAATGCTATCACGCGACCGCAACACGGCGGCGCCAAGCGGAACAAAGCATTGGAAAATCGTCTATGTGATCCGCGGAGAGGTCGTCATCGTCGGTCCGGTAGTGGCGTGTTGACCGGGTTTTCGCCCGAGACAACGATTTGTTGCAAAGGTGCGACAATTGCTATCTAATATCGGCGGAGGCTTTGTTGAGCGGAGACGCTTGGCATTGCCTTTGTTTTTTATCGACGGCGCGCTGAGCGGAGATCATCCACGTAAAACATTCCGTAGACCGGCCATTCGCGATTGTCCCGCTCGTCCAACCGCTTTCCGACATAGCGAAGATCGAAGAGCATTCGCGCGAGCGGCTGTAATTCTTCGCGGACCGGGTTGTCCATGTGATTTAGCCTTATAGCCCAGCTGGCACAATACGCCACGAGATCGGCTAACTGCACGGCCGTCGTCAGGTCGCTGTGGACGAAGAATGGCTCCGGCACGATCCTCGCGCTCCGTCTATAGCCGACTTCGGAGCGGAGAAAATACCCGCCCATCTGGTCCAGAAGTATTCTGCTTTGAGCTTTATCGAGCTCATCAAAGACAATCAGTCCCATCTCGCTCTCGGAAACGGATTCGAGGTGATAGAAGAACCGCTCGAATAGGAATGCGTAGTCGCGCCGGAGATAATCGCCAGGATCGGGGCGGAGGGCGCTCGGATTGACCATCGCCGCAAAGGTCTTGACTCGGTAGCGGCCCATGAGGAGAAAAACTCGTTCAACGAACGCAAGGACTGCCTGGCCGTAGGCGACTAACTCGCGAAAATGCACTACAGTCTGCACCCCTGTTTTCTGTGCCTGATACCCCCGTTGTACGAGAGCACGGACCAAGTCGCGTCGTTCATCTGCAGGAATGGGATCCCCCTCACTCGCCAATCGAAACGTCTTTCGCTTCAATAGCTTCGTGCCTTTAAACTCAATCCCCACTTCAGCGAAGCGAACGCCGAAGAACTCAAGCTCTCCGTCGCGGATCGCTTGGATCAGATTCCAGAGTTCCCGTTCCTGGACCGCCACTGCGGCGAGCACTTCGTAAGGCGAAGCGCCATGATCGTGTCCACTTTCGTCAATGAAGTACAACATGCTCGCGGTTGCTCTCCCTTATGATCGCAACGCTGAGCTAATTCTCAACCGATGACGGCGTCCCCTGGTCGAAAAGAACGCGCACGGCTTATGCGGTGGTGAGACTCGCTTCCGCAAATTCCAAGACGGCGAGAACCTGCGCGCGCGCCACGCCGGGAAACCACTCCAGAAAATGATCGACCGTCGCGCCCGCCTCAAGATTCTCGAATAACGCTTTCACCGGCACGCGCGTCCCGCGAAAGACCCACGCGCCGCTCACCTTCTCCGATGAGCGCTCCACGAGTGTGCACGAAGTCCAATCCAGCATTCCGGAATTGTAATCGCGGCGAGGAGAAACGGCAATGCGACAGAGCGACCGCAGTTTTCATCTTCTCGAGTGAGAAATGCGAACTCCAGGTCGGCGAGTAGCTGTTACGCGCCTCCGATCTTTGTCAGCAGATGCAGAGTCTCCCGCTGCTCAGCCCACTCCCTGCGGTTTGCTTCAGAGAGTGTTAACTGCCCTTCGTCGTCGCCAGCAAACGCGTCGCATACACGCAAAGCTTGTGCGAGAACGCGGACGCGCATCTCGCGAAGTTCCGGAATCTGCTGCAGGGCGGTGCGGATTGCTGTGATAAATTGGTTGGGCCGCGCTTTGAATGGCACCGCCAACGCGGAAACGAAGAGGTCGAAGATTTCCGACTTCGGTGCTTTAAGGACAGCCCTCCACACGGCCGTCGCCCATGTCTCCCTATAAGCTTTCAGGGTGCTATCACCAAGTCCCCACAGAAACGCGACGAACTCGCACAGGATGCGGACGCACGTAATCGCGTTGATCGAGGGGTCCTCAATCCTGCGTATAATTGAATTTGCTAGTGGCGTGGGTGGTCCGCTCGTTCGGAGGAACAAACGCTCCAAGGTGCCCGACTCCTCGCCGACAAAGATGTATCCCCATTCGATCAGGCGCAAAAGCGCATCTTGGTACTCATCGCTGGCAAGAGCGCCACTATCTCGCGCGTTACGAAGGAGAGCTTGCGAACAGAATCCACGCACTCCGATCGCTGCATCACCAGCCATTCTGCGTATGACAAGATCATCGGACAAAAGCATCGTGCTTCGCTCTTTCGCGACGAGCATGGGGAGAACTGACGGCGACGCGCAGGCCTCCGCGATTTGTGTAAGCCGTTTATCTTGGATCGACTCTGAGCGCAACCCGACAAGCTCGACGGGCGCGTTCTTCAAAAATTCACGGATCGCGGTTAATTCATTCCGCATTTCCCGTTCCTGTTCCGGGCTGCTCTCCTCAAGGAAGAAATGCCCCTTGTGCAATCCCATACGGCCGCTCCCAGGGTGGTCGCGCAACATGCGCAAGTTTTCGATGACCGCATGGAGCAGGCTGATATGCGCGAAAATCCGCTTGAACCGAGACGTAAGCACATTGAGCAGGCCCAAGCCTTGCAATGTGAACAGCGCCAGCAAATCCAATGTCACAGAATCTCCATGCGCTGCATGGCGGAGTTCTTCCTGCTGCGCTTCTATTGATCCGACAGACATCCTGATCACCTCCGCCGGATTCCGGATCGACCCGCGCCAAGCATCGTACAGGCTCGTTCCCGTCTGCGTGGCGGGGAAACCCATCGGCACTGGAGTCTCCTTGGCCACTTGCATCACGCGCTCGACTTGCTGCTCCTTTTCCTCGAGTAGCTCGCGCATGCCGCCGAGGACTGGTGTCACTTTTACGGCGCGTAAGATCCCCGATGGATGCTCGGTTAATGCCGTGATATTCGCGTGGTGCGCCTCGATAAAATCGGCGGGGGGCGTAAACCCGGGCGGTAACGCCAGCATTGCGGCGAAGAAAGCTGCGCGTGGTTGCGGATTGTCCGGAGGCGCGAGGTCAGCCGCTCGACGCCCGTGTCGGAGTGCCTCTTCATGCATACCGCGCGCAGTGCACACGGTTGCTAACAGCATCAGGGCTTCGGCGTCATCCGGCTGCTCAGACACGGCTTTAGCCAACAGGTTGTACGCCTGTTCCTGCTCGTCGAGTCTTAGGTATACCTGTCCGAGC
Source organism: Chthoniobacterales bacterium (assembly GCA_038258815.1). Classification (GTDB taxonomy): domain Bacteria; phylum Verrucomicrobiota; class Verrucomicrobiia; order Chthoniobacterales; family UBA10450; genus JACCTI01. The sequence continues at coordinate 177,032 of JBBSPM010000001.1, read as the reverse complement.
ATCTTACGATGCTCCAGTTCAGGGCCTTGACCACGGCGGAGTAATTCTTCAAGGAAGCTACGTGCGCGCGGGAAATCATTAGTCATCACCGCACAACGTGCACCGAGCGCGAAGACGCTATGGTCAAACTGGTTTCCGCTTTGCATCCATAGCGCAACCAAGTCTTCGCATCTACCAATGTTACCAGAGTTGAATACGGCGATGAGATACCGCTGAAATATGGGACTCGCGACTGACGCGGCGCCTACACAGTCAAAGCGCTTTATCGCTTCACCCCAGCGACTCTGTCGGTACAGGAATGCCCCGTAATCTGCCGCGACCTGAGCGGAGTCCGGTGCCAGTGTTTCGGCGCGGATGAATGCCGCATCCGCGAGGTCGTTTCGGCCAAGCTCCTCAAGAACGCTTGCGCGCTCTAGAATCAAATCAGCACTGCTCGGCCGTGCCTCAATCCACTGATCCAGAATCTCTAACGCGCGTTCGCGCTGTTGGGCAGCGCACCAAGCGTGAGAAGCCAACTCTATCCACTCGTCAGGAGGGCCAAGGGGCCCCGCGTCACGAATGACTTTGTCCCATTCGGTGAGCACAATCTCGAATTGACCCATCGCGACCAGAGCCTGCGCTCGGCGGAAAAGTCCTTCTTCGCTCAACCCCGCTTCGATCATCGCGCCCGCGGTTTCTAGCGCCTCCTCGCACTTTCCGTTGCGCATCTGCAGATAGAACATATTCCGCAGCGTGAGTTCGGAGCGCGCTCCCTCGCTCCACAGCTCTTTTCCGATTGCGAGTGCCTTGTCGTCTTCTCCGAGCGCCGCGTAGAACGCGAGAGCATTACCAAGCGCTTCTGCACGGGCATCGATACGTTCCCGACGCTTTAGAATCGCGGCTGCGCGTTCCACCGCCTCAATCGCGGCACGCAAAACAGCGATTTCCTCGACATCCACCCAGAAGACCTTCGGTTCGGGTCCCTGCCGCTTCTCGATCACTGGAAAGCCCAAGGAATATCCTAGGGCCATCCACGCGCGTTCGTTCTGGTCGTCGAGTTCGCATGCGCGTCGCGCGGCCGCCTCCGCACTCTCGATGTTGCCGCGGCGTAGCGCGGTGTGCGCCACGAGGCAGTAATAGTCCGCATCCTCGAGACGATGGTCTTCGAGGAAAGCGAATAGTTCTTCAACGCGGTCGAGCGCGAATAGAAGGGCGGCTTCGTTGAGGAGGTGTTGCGGATTGTCCGGCTCGATTGCACGCAGCCCCTGTACGATAGCCAATGCCTCGCTGCTCCTACCCTCGTGCGACAGCCAAACTGCCTGGTGGCGCTTGAGACGAAGGTCAGTTGAGGAAAGTTTTTCCGCTTCACGAATGGCGTCGGCAGATTCTTCAGAGAGCCCTGACTCTATCAACGCCGAGCTGTAGTTCAGATAACTGCGAAACAGCAGATCACGGTCTGCAATGGACGCTGCCGCTTTCAGATCCTCGATGAGTTCGCTATAGCCGTCTTGAGCCGCTCGAACCGACCCATGAATTAATTCGTCGCGCAGTTTGTCGAAGCGCTGCTGGAACCGCGATCGCAGAGCTGGTTGGGTGCCACTCGCGACCTCCGCAAGCGTGATTGGCAGACGAGCCACTTGGCCGACCAAAGCTTCAACGCTCGCTTTTATATCTCCGAGGCCAACTGCCTGCGTTTCGCTTGCGGCGGCAACTGACGTGGTGAGGGCGTCCAGCTTTACCGCTGCGTGCGAAACGGCAGTTTCCGTTCGGTGTTGAGATTGGAGTTGCAGCGCGTGTGCAAGAGCTGGTATTTCGCCGATCGTCGTATAGATCGCATTGCACCAAATCGTTGCCAAGCTCAGGAGTTCCTCTCGGTTCTCTGCTAGGCTTGCGTCCTGTCTAATCAGCCCATCTGAGAGTTCTGCAGGCGCTAAATGACCTGCCGCGAGCGATATTGCGAGCTCGCGCGCGAACAGCTCGTCACCAATCAGCCGACGGAAAGTCTCCAGCGCTGTGCCTCGCAAAGCGACGGTCTGTAGAGAACTCGCAAGACTCGTGGCGACCTTCTGCTCAAGAAGCTTGCCGGCTTCGTGTTGCCTGAGCACCTCCTCGAGCGCGTCCGCTTGCTGCTTGTCCGCTTGGGTCTTCCAGAGCTTGGCGGCGCTCACCAGCGCCTTCATACCGATGCCGAGCAGTAGGCTTGTCATATTTGCTTCCGGCACGGCACCAAACACTCGCCTGATGTTGTGTCATTGCGCAACAAGAGACACGCAGAGCCGCCGCGCGACGCTGCGTCGATATCGGCAAAGCGCAGCGCAAGTCAAGGATGTGCGCTTCCGCTCTCAGCCTGACGGGTCGGCTAACGGGTCAATTACGCATCGCGAAATGCGGTCGTAGCGGATACGAAGCAACGGCGGGTCGGTTCTCGGCTGGGTGCGGCAAGCGACAGCGAGGGCCGAATCCTTATCCTCAAAATCGGTTCCGCCTTCGCCGGGTGCCGTTGCTTCGCTAGATCAGAGGCGCGTCATTCTGTGGGAGCTCTCCCTGACCGGGAACTTGCGCGCACGCCTTCAGGAATTCGTCCAAAGCGAAGGCGCGCTGCGCGGGCGTGTGGCTCTCTTCGATTCGTTTGGCTGCTTCTGACGCGAGGATGTCGCAACGTTCGTTCTCGGAGACGCCGGTGTGCCCGCGGACCCATTGCCAGGCGATGCGGTGCTTTCCCGTGGCCGCGTCCAAAGCCTGCCACAGATCCTTGTTTTTGATCTTTTTCTTCCAAGCGCGGGCCTTCCATCCACGAAACATCCGCCCGCGATATCTCCTCGAATCTCGCCCCGGCCGCCAAGCTCGAATGCTTTATGCATTCGATTATGCGAACGCGCCGACTCCAGCGGTCGCCAGTTCCAGACCCTCTGACTTGACTGCTTAAAGCATTCGACTCAATGTGGGTGCATTAAGCAAACTTTACTGCATGGGTTGTTTCCAATGGTTCGAGCTGAGGTCTTGCGTCTCCTCTTCACGAACCCCGGGCAGGAGCTTTACACGCGAGAACTGGCTCGCTTGAGTTTCCTCGCGCTGCGAACGGTGCAGGACGAACTGGCCAAACTCGAAGCCGCTGAGCTGATCGTGAGCCGGAGCAATGGGTATCAGCGCTTTTACCGCGCAAACCCGAAACACCCGATGCAGCGGGCGCTAAAAATGTTGATCCGAAGCGGCGTCGCTCATCCGAAGGCCGTTCCGCGAGTTCTTCCGAGCCGGCGGGCAGGGAGAGCACCGGCACGGCGCGCCTGATCTTCGCCGTTCCTGCTCTCCCGAAAATCTCGAATGCTTAAAACATTCGAGCACCCTACAGGTCTTTCGAAGTCGACTTTCGTTCGCGCAGAAATGTTTTGTCGCGCCAGATTGGCTTTTCAATTTCGGCGGTGTCGGTCGATCTCCCGGCTCGCGCGGAACGCCGTTGGAGCGACGGGTCCCGCCATCGCGGGACGCCGTGAGTGCGCGTGATTGAAGGCAACGCTCCTTACGCCGACAGAGCGGCGTCGCTACAGGCCCCCAACGCATGAGCCTGGTTTCGTCAATTTGACGGGGACCTATTGCGGATTCGGCGATGGGCACGCCGCTGAATTCATGGAATTGGCGCTGTGGCCGGCTCAATTGTTTCGCTAGATCAGAGGCGCGTCATTCTGCGGGAGCTCTTCTTGACCGGCAATTTGCGCGCGCGCCTTCAAGAATTCATCCAACGCCGCGGCGCGCTGCTCGGGCGTGTGGCTCTCTTCGATTCGTTTGGCTGCTTCTGACGCAAGGATGTCGCAACGCTCGTTCTCGGGGACGCCGGTATGCCCGCGCACCCACTGCCAGGCGATGCGGTGTTTTCCCGTGGCGGAGTCCAAGGCCTGCCACAGATCCTTGTTTTTGATCTTTTTCTTCCAAGCGCGGGCCTTCCAGCCGTGGATCCAACTGGTAATGCCTGCGCGCAGATACTCGGAATCGGTGAAGAGCTCCACCTCGCACGGCTCTTTCAGCTTTAAGAGCGCCTCGATGGCCGCTTGCAGCTCCATTCGATTGTTGGTGGTCGCGAGCTCGGCGCCGCTAATTTCCTTCTTTCGCCCGGAGTGTTCCAGGATGGCGGCCCATCCGCCGGCGCCGGGATTCCCGAGGCAAGCACCATCGGTATGGATCGTAACCTTTTTCACGCCAGTGACGCATCAATCGCATAACCGGGTCGCGGCTGCGAGCCGCAGAAGGAGATCGATCATTTGAGGGAGGAGCTTGGTCGTCAATTTGCTGGCGAAGAACGGCATGGTTGCCTGAACTCTTCCTCGAAGGTCTCCCGAATTGCGCGTCGCTCCTGGCACGTTGCCTTTGACCCGGAAGAGTCTGCACGAGCTCGGGGCGCTGCTGCCGGCGGGCGATGCGCAATTGCTCGTCTGGATCGAGGAAGCCGTGGGGAAATTGCGGAACGCGAAATGCGAAAATGCGGATCGCCTCCCATTCCAAATCCCCGAACTCTGGATTCGAATGCTTTAAGCATGCAAGTTGCGGCCGCGGGATGCCTATATGCTCAGCCTCCCGGTCCAGCCGGCCTAGAGTCGCATGCTTAAAGCATTCAAGTGGATCGCGCGGAGGATCGCCGTGATGGCCCCCGGAGCGTGGCCCGGGGAGTTCAGCCGCCCGCTCGATGCGCTTGACTTGACTGTTTAAAGCATTCGAATACTGAAGTCGCATCAAACAGACGTTGTTGCATGGTTTGTTTCCGGTTGTTCGGGCGGAGGTGTTCCGGCTGCTCTTTACGAACCCCGGGACAGGAGCTGTTTACGCGGGAACTGGCGCGTTTGAGCTTCCTCGCCTTGCGGACGGTTCAGGATGAACTGGCTAAACTCGAGGCGGCCGATCTGATCGTCAGTCGCAGCAACGGGTATCAGCGGTTCTATCGCGCGAATCCGAAGCATCCGCTCTCTCGCCACCTGACTGCAATCGTTCGCAAAGGCGCGGAGCACGCTCGGCCCAGGCCGCGCCTTCTCCCGAGCCGTCGGGTTGCGCAGCGGAAGTAACCGCGACCCCGAATCGGAGCGCTCAGCTCCTAATCGCTCCCTCGCCAGAGGTGAGACTCGAATGCTTAAAGCATGCGATCTCCAGAGGCCAAGTTGATCACGAAGACCCGCAATGTCTGCGCGAGATCGGGGCGCTGCTGCCGGAGGACGATGCGCAATCGCGCGTCTGGATCGAGGACGCGGTGGGGAAATTGCGGATCGCGGATCGCGGAATGCGGATTTGGGAAATGGGGCGAAGGCCGGCTGCGGCCCCGGCGATTCGGCACGCGCGGTTGAATTGCTTTGCGCACGCGGCACGTGCTCGGCTTTATTGAGGGCCATGGTCACCGTCATCGCCCCGCGCAACGCTGCTCAAGTCCAGACGGAAGTGGCGATTATCAAGAAGGCCGGAAGCAAGGTCAACAAGTCGAAGAAGTCCGCGCGCGCGTTCCTGCTGAAACACGGTTTCATCACTAAAGACAATAAAGTGGGCAAGGATTACCGGTAGGCCGATCCATGTTCGCGACGTCCTTCGCTCTCGCAGATCACGGTTGCGAGCAGAAGGTCGGTGAAGCAATCCTCGCGGGCGACGCACCGGTGGGGCGGAGCGAGAAGCAGTACGATTGGCTCGGCCACGGCGCCTATTTTTGGGAAAATAGTCCGAACCGCGCACGCTATTGGACGCGGTTTTTAAAGAAACATACGCCCGCGTCGGCGAGGAAGATCAGCGGGCCATTTGTCATCGGCGCGGTGGTTGATCTCGGGAATTGTCTCGATCTTACCGATACCGCGTCGCTCGAGATTATCCGCGCCGGATACGACGTGTTTGCCGAAGCTGCGACGCGGGCCAACGCCGCGTTGCCGGTCAACGAGAAAGCGCACGGCGGCGATTTAGCCCTGGTGAAGCGGAAGCTCGATTACGCAGTGCTGAACTTCGTTCACGACTTGCGTGCGGAACAACGGGCGGAGCCGTTTGAAACGGTGCGCGGGATTTTCACGGAAGGCGGCGCGTTGTACCCAGGTGGCGGCGTTATGGCGAAGACGCATGTCCAAATCTGCGTTCGCGATCCGGAGAAAAGTATCAAGGGCTACTTTCGACCGTTGCCGGTGCCGGTGTGAGTGCCCAGCGACGCGGCAAAGACGGATTGGTTCCAGATGTAAAAGATCACGCCGTTTGAACTCGCGATTGCCCAATCGCTTGTCCGCTTCCCTAGCGGCTCTGCGGTCTATCCGTCACGCTGCCACTCGTGACGTGTTCTTTGGTTTGATGGACAGGCGGAGGAGGAGGCGTTGCCATTGCGGAACTCGGCCGCCGCGCTGTTAGAAGGCGAAGGCGCCTTCGCGGATGCTTTCGCTGACGGGGCGGCGCTCGTTCGGGCTTTCTGCTTTCTGCATTTTCTCGGAGAGCGATTCCCGGTCGCCCGGCCAGCCGACTGCGGCCATCGCTTCCACGTCGAAGCCGTCCGGGATTTGCAACTCGGTGCGGGCGCGCGCGGCATCGAAGCCGACCATCCCGTGCACGACCAGTCCCTGGCTGAATCCTTGCAGGGCGAAGTTCTCCCAGGCCGAGCCGCAGTCGTAGGAGTGGGTCGTGTTCGGCTTCCCATTGTGCCCGAAATTCTTTTCCGAGATGAACAGGACGAGCGCGGCCGCGTCTTTCGTCCAGGCTTGGTTTCCCTCCACCAGGAGACCGAAGAACGTGTCCCACTGCTCCGTCTCGCGCCGGGCATAGAGCGCGCGCCAAGGCTGCGCGTTGTAAGACGAGGGCGCCCAGCGCGCAGCCTCGAAGAGACGGCAGAGCTCGGCGGTGGAAAGGGGGCCGCCGTTCATGGCCCGGGGCGACCAACGATCGAGGATGAAGTTCTCGATCTCGTAATCCGCTTTCCGCTCTTCGCTTCCTTTTACCATAGCGGAAGCCTGCACCCGGCGGCCCGGTTTCGAAAGGGAAAGACAGGGGGAATTTCCGTGGCTCAGCTTCGACGCACGGTTTTGCGGCGCCGGGCTGTTTGCAACTGAATGGGGCGCGGGACGCGTATGGTATTAGTCAACCAACACCGACCAAGAACAAATATGTCAAAAGCTGCCTTTATCATCCTCGCCGCGGGCGATACCCACGAAAGCCTCGGACGCGTGGTGAACGCGTTCATGGGCGCACTCGAATACGCGAAGGAAGACGGGGGCGAAGCGCGGATCATCTTCGATGGCGCCGGGACGCAGGCGGCGGCGGAGTTTGCGAAGAAGGACCACAAGTATAACGAACTCTTCGAGAAGGTGCGCGGGCAGATCGAGGGCGCGTGCAGCTATTGCGCGGGCGCGTTTGAGGTGACGGAGAAGATCAAGGAAGCGAACATTCCGCTGATCGATGAATTCAAGGGCCATCCGAGCTTCAAGAAGCTGCTCGACGCAGGCTATCAGGTGCTCGTGTTTTAGCCGGCACGGGGAAATTCGGCGCGGGTCACAAATGCGATATCTTCGGCATGGAGCGGACGATACGTGATATTTCGGGCATGATTCGGTTCATTTTTCGCGCACTCGGCATTTGGATGTTGCTCTCAATTTTCGGGGAGCGGTTGGACGCGGCGGACGGTCGCGCGTCGGAAGTTCGGCCGACAGCGCTGAGTTTTGAGAGTGGCGGGCGGACAATCCGCGCGGATTATTTTGCGCCCGCAACGCGGAAGCCGAACCGAACCGTGATCGTTCTGCACGGTGCGGGCGGGATGCTCTTTGACGGTCCCGCGATGCGCCGGGTGGCGCGCTCGCTCGCGGCGGCGGGGGACTCAGTTTATCTGCTGCACTACTTCAATCGCACGGGCACGATCGGCGCGCGGGATTCCGATATGCAGAAGCATTTCGGCCAATGGCTCCAGACCCTGCGCGACGGAATCGTGTGGGCGCATGGCCGCGAGAAGAATGGACCGATCGGGATTTACGGCTATTCGCTGGGCGGTTTTCTTGCGTTGGCGGCGGCTTCGGATAACTCGTTAGTCGGCGCGGTCGCGGAGCAAGCGGGCGGCGTCTGGAATTCGCAAGAGAAACGCATCGGGAATATGCCGCCGGTGCTGATGGTGCATGGTTTGCAGGATACACGGGTGCCGTTCGCGAAGTATGCGCAGCCGCTGCAGCAACTACTGCGAGAGCGCGGCGGGAAGGTGGAGACGGACTTCGTTTCAGACCAAGGCCACGTCTTCAGCGAAGAGGCGATGCAAGTGGTGCGACCGAAGGTGGCCGACTTTTTCGCGCGCAAATTGTAGTCGAAGTATGAGTGCTTTCTGCGGTCGGCCTGTCACGAACGAGATCATCGAGACGGCGCTGCGCTCCCATCGGGGAAACCTCGCGGCCAAGGTCGGTTTTGCTCGACCCGACCGAATAAAGCGTGGCAGGTCGCTCTCGCGCCGGGACTAATTTGTCGGCGGCGGCTTAGGAGAAATTCATTCCTGAAGATATACGTGAGTCACCTACATTGCTCCATCGCTGGAACGACTGCATCGCGACTGGCTTGGAGGACGTTTGTATGCGCCCATGGTGAGAGTGTGTCGACTGCTGAAGCTAGCTGTGTGAAAATGCGCCCGGCGGCTGGCACACTGATTGCTAAATAGTAGTCAAAGCTCGGGAGCCACTTAAAACATCTAAACTTGACGTTCGCTTTCCGTCAGCTTTTAGCGGGGCCAGCAATGGCCCTGCGTTTTTTTTGAGGGGATCTCGCTCCCCGTTCCGGCGCCACGGTTTGGTGTCACGCACTTCTTCTTTGGCCTTCGCGAAGGCGGTTACACGAGCGTTTTCTCTGTAGAGGCATTGGGTGTCGCGCGTGTTTGGAGGCCAGGACTTTTCCGTGATCCAAACCCACGTCCGCCAATGGGGGAAGAAGCGGAGAGGCGACACTCTAGTTGTCGTTCAATATCTGGAACGGGCAGGGCGATAAAAGTGTCGCCCCTGCGCCACGGCTGCCCGGAACGCTATGCCCATGCCGGACGTCTCGCCCCGGTGATTGAGCGTTTCAAAAGGTTGATAAACCCTAACCAGATGACGGACCTTCGCGCACGCGCGGCTACGTTAGCTTCGTCGGCGAGATCCTTAGACTCCGCTCCGGCTGACGAGCCGCAGCGGGACGCAGTTGTCATCGCGTCGCAAGACTACACACGATCAGATCGACGCCTTGCACCGCAGCCTCTGGCGACTTCGCGGACTGCTCCCCTGCGGATCGGCCTCAGCGCCCGAGTTGGGAATCCGCGCGCGCCGAAGCCGTTCCGTTTGAGACGGTCGCCTGGTGGTCGAGGCTCGATCTTGGCGCCAGACGATGTCGGAGTTGCAGGAATGGGCGTTCCACCGCGAGATAAAGAGCCGCGCCACCGAGATAGATGAGGACTTCGACCAGAAGGATCGCCGGGAGTGAAGTGAGGGCGAGATTGTGTTCGCCGCAGAAGCCGATAACAAAATGAATAACGAGTTTGTGGCTGAGGTAAACGCTGTAGGCAATGCTGGCCAGGAATGCGGCGCCAGGCACTTCGAGTCGCGCGAAAGGAAGTTGCGGGCTCACAGAGCAGATCAGGAGAGCGGCCATGCCGAGAGCGACCAGCGGAAATTGCCAGATGCAGGTGGCGATCGTGATGTCGGTGTCGCCCAGATAAAGGGCGAACGCGATGACGGCGACGGCCGGCAACCAGAGCCAGCGCGCAGTGGCGGTGAGATGGTTCCACCAGACGGGACGGTGGCGTTGGATCGCTGCGAGGACGACGCCGAACAACAGCGGATCGAGTCGCGTCCAGGTGGGATAATAGATGAGTATTTGGAAGGCACGACCGGAGACGCCGGTGCCATCGGCCTGCGGATGTGAACTGGCGAGGTAGCCGCGCAGAGCGAGCCCGCCGAGAACGACCGCGACGGGCACTAGAATGGCGGCGCGTCGCCAGCGGCAGAGGAGCAGCAATACCACTGGAAAGACCAGATAAAATTGGTCTTCCACCGCGAGCGACCAGGCATGAGAGAACGCGGTGCCACCGCGCAGCCCGATATTCTGCACCGAGAGAAGGAATTTCCAGAGCGGCGAGATCTCGGGGAACTCGCGCCAACTCGGGAGGCAAAAATAGATCGCGAGGACGACAAAGTAAGCGGGCAGAATGCGGAGCGCGCGCCGGGCGTAGAAGCGCTTGAAATCCAACCGTGGCGCGCGCGCCAGAGCGGCCAGGAGCTGGCCGCTGATCAGATAACCGCTGAGAACGAAGAAGAGATCGACGCCGATCCATCCGAAACGATGCACGTTCCCTGGCAGTGCAAAGCCATAGATGCCCGAGTGATAGATGACGACGACGAAGATCGCGATGGCCCGCAGGAGATCTAGGCCCGGCGCGCGCTCCCGTTGCGCGAAGCGCGGATCAAGAATGGCTTGGTCGCTCATCGCGCTTCGACGTTAGCAAGAGCTCCTTGCAGGAGGGCCGTTAAGCTAATGAACGGAGTGCGAATGCAGCGTGACCATTCCGATTATTCTGTGAAATCGACCGGGGTGGCGGAGCTGATTTCAGCTTCAAGCCGTTCGGTAGGCGGCGGCGGGAAATTCGCGCTCAGCCATTGGAGAGCTTCCTCGCGATGGCGCGAGATGTGAGTGCCCCAGCCGAAAGGTTGGACGAGTTGCTCCCATCTTTTTCCGAGCGCGAAGAGGTCGTCGCGTGGCGCGACGATCACAACGACGGCGTTCGGCCGATAGGTGGCCGCGAGGCGATCCTGCGCGGTGATTTGCTCGAGATGCTCGTCAGCGATCTGCAGGCCGGTGGCCTGGCTAAGATCGAGGAATTCGTAGTGAAAGTTTTGCGTGTTTCGGACGAGTTCAAGCGCAGCGTGGCTGGCTTCCACAAATTCGTCGCCGGTGATCACTCCGCTGCCGAGGTGGATGATGCCCTGGCAGTCTTTCGTAGTTTCGGTGGTGAGCGGCATATTGCGTGATCCTCTTTCTGCCTGTGGCCATCTTGCTCTGTCGGAAAACAGGGCAGCTTCGCTGTTCGCCGATGGGCGTCGAGAACTTTTCGGCGTTTGTCCGCACTCGCCGGCGGAATCCGCCCGATCAATGAAAGCTGGTAAATGTTTCGCAGGTCTGCCTTCATGTCGTCGCGGATCTGTCGGCGTCGGCCGCCGATCGTATTCGCCCGAAAATATTCGACCCTTCACGACCAAAATAGCCGACAAAGCAAAACCACTATGGGATTACTCGATTCTTTACTCGGCGATCTCGCCGGCCAACCTGATGCGCCCGAGGGGGCGAACCCTCTCGCGGGAGTGCTCGGCGGAATGCTGGAGCAAAATGGCGGGCTGCAGGGCCTGATGGGCAAATTTTCCCAAGGCGGACTGGGAGATGTTTTCTCGTCTTGGGTGGGAACCGGAGGCAACCAGGCCATCTCCGCGGCACAGATTCAGAACGTGCTCGGCTCCGAGCAAGTGCGGGCGCTGGCGGCAAAGCTGGGCATCGATCCGGCGATGGCGTCGACCTTGCTCGCGCAATATCTGCCGATGATCATCGATCGATTGACGCCGCACGGGCAGGTCGATCCCGCGGCGAATCATCCGCAGGGTCTGGCTGCGATGTTGCCGTCGCTCTTAAAAAGTCTTAGCGGCGAATCCCGCTAATTTCGGCGCCACCCGCCCCCGCCGAAGGGCGGGGCGGGCAGCGCGTTCGAAAGTTGAACCGCGCTATTTTTTGCGCGTGTAGTTGATCTCCATCGTCTTCACGTCCTTGCCGTCGCGATTCTCGTAGTAATCGAAGGTGTGGTGATCCTGATCAACCACCTTTACGGTTTCGCGGACTTTGGTTTTCACCCCGGGCATCATTTCCAGCTCCGAGGTGTAGGTGAAAGTCTTGGTGGCAGGATCATACGTGCCTTCGGCGTACATGATTCCGGTTCCCATGTTATCGACCCAAGTGGAGACAAATTTTTTTTTCGCGTTGTCGTAGCCTTCCCGGCCCGAACCTTTGAAATCCATCTTCATCATCTTTCCATCCGGACCGGGCATCTCAAAAGCGCCGGTGGCATCGAGATCGAAGTAGCGTCCATCCATCATGGCTTTGCGGACGGCGGTCCCTTTGGATTCGGAGGGTGGTGCGTCGGGCGCCATCCACATCTTGACCGTGTAATCCCAGGTGCCGGCGAGTTCGGCGAGCAGCTTGTGGTTCTCGTTCAGTTTCGCGAGTTCCATCATCTGCTGCATCTCCTCGGCACTCGGGCCGGCAGACGCGGCGGTGCCAGATGACTTCGGCGCGGGACTGGCCTCGTCAGCGCCGAAGGCAGGCGCCGCAAAAAATGCCGTCGCCAGGATCAAATAACCAACCGCAGAACGCCATCTGCGCACAGCCCCGTTCGTGGGAGTATTCATCCCGCGAGTGTCTGAGAGTAAACGATAGGACGTCAAGCGGATTGGTCCGCTTGGGGGCTTGACGTAATCGAGAGCTAGGCCGGCAACGGTCTGCCGGTCGCAATTTTAGCCCGCGGCGGCGGCGGCAGCTTTGGCCTGAAGCTTTACCGTCCACTCTGCGCGCAAGATTTTCATCTCGGCGTTGAGCTTGGTCAGCTGGGCTTGGACGCCCTTATACTTCTTGGTTGTGCCGTTCACCGTGCGGGTCACCGCACCTTGGTTTACGAGGCCCTGGAGCTTCTCGTAAGTGCGAAGGCGGAGCATTTCTTCACCACCGCTGGCGGCATTCCGCTCGCGCAGATTGGCGAAGATAATGTCGAAGAGCGCTTTGAATTCGTAGGAACCTTTCGAAGCGAGGACTGCAACCAATTCCTCGGTGATGTTGTCGGGAGCGCGGCGGGTGAAAGAAGCACCGGTGGGTTTGGCCATCGCGCATTATAGCAGATTTTTCGGATTTTGCTGCGATCTCTTATCGGTTCAGTGCGGCGAGGATTCGATCAAGCAAAACGCTTGGCATAATCCCGAGGAAAATGGTCGTGGCGGCGAGCGCGCCGAGAACGATTTCCTGGAGGCTTCCCGGGGCCATCACAGAGCTGTCGGCTGGGGCTGCGTCGAGGAAGATCGCCTTCAGCACCATCAGATAATAATAGAGGGAGACGAGGCTGCCGAGGAGCGCGAGCGCGACCAGCCAAAGCAGCCCGTGGCTTTCTCCAGCGCCAAACGCGGCACTGAAGAGGTAGAACTTCCCGAAAAATCCCGCGAGAGGCGGGAGTCCGGCGAGAGAGAGCATAAAGATCGCGATCGCGCCGGCGAGGATCGGGGACCGCACGGCAAGGCCCGCGACGTGTTTGAAGTCATCGCCGCCCGTGGCGCGCCGAACACAGCCGACCACGCCGAACGCCCCAATGATCGTGACCGCGTAGATGGTAGAGTAGAAGAGCGTGGCACTAAAGCCGGCACTCCCGCCCGCGATCAAACCGAGCAAGGTGTAGCCGGCATGCGCAACGGCCGAGTAGGCGAGAAGACGCCGGACGTTCTTCTGCGCGAGCGCGGCGAGATTCCCGATGACGATGGAAAGCGCGGCGAGCACCGCTAAAAGCGGAGCCCAACCAGGCAGCAGCGCGTGCCAGCCGGCGCTGCCTGGCAGCGGAGCGAAGCCGAGGAGGACGATTTTCCCGAGAACGACGAAGGAAGCGACTTTGGAGCCCGACGCGATAAACGCGGCGCTGGAGATGGGCGCGCTTTGGTAAGTATCCGGCGCCCAGAGATGGAAAGGAGCGGCGGCGATTTTGAAGGCGAAGCCGATCAGCGTCATAACAATGCCGGCCGCGAGCAGCGGCGAGGCGGTTTGGTCGGCTAGTTTTGCGGAAATCGCGGCGAGGCCCGTCGTGCCGCACATGCCGTAAATTAGGCTCAGGCCGAACAGCGTGAAGGCGCTCGCGGTGCTGCCGAAAAGGAAATATTTGAGACCGGCTTCGGCGGAATGCGGGTCGTTTTTGTTGAACCCGGTGAGGATGTAAAGCGAGAGGCCGGTGAGCTCGAGACCGATGAAAATCATGAGCAGCTCTTCACTGCCGACGAGGAGCAGGAGGCCGACCGTGGCGAGAAGGATGAGGGCAAGATATTCGGCGTGGTGCCGCAGATTCCGGCGATCGCCGTGCGCGAGCAGCACCGTGCAGAGCGCGAGCAGGAGACAGATGAATTTGAAGAGGGATGTGAGCGGGCTGATGACGAGCATCCCGCCGAAGAGCTCGGCGTTTGTCGGCAGGTGAAAAATGGAAGCGGCAGCAAAGGCGAGACCGACGGCAGCGAGGAAGGTGGATAATCCGGCGGAGCGCCATCTCGTTAGACCAAACGTCAGGACCACCAGCGCTGCCCCCACGACATGCGCCTCCGGCGAGACCAGGCGGAGAAATTCGAGGTAGCTCATCGCAGGAACCTCATCGCTTCGACCGCAGGCAGGATGCGGTCGAGGAGCATTTGTGGATAGAGGCCGACCGCGAGAGTGGCAGCCAGGAGAAGCGCGGTACCGAGTTTTTCCGGAAGCGTGATCGGAGGCTGGGATTCGGTCTGCTCGTTCCAGTCGTCGTCGAGTGAGCCGCGTCCCTGCTTCAGCCCGGGCTCACGGTAGGTTCGGCTGAAAAACGTTTTCCGCAGCGCGCGCAGAGTGAAGGCGGCTACCAGCACCATTCCGAAGCCGGTGATCCAAACCGCCAGCGGGTAAGCCTTCCACGCACCAATCAGGATCGTGATCTCGGCCACAAAACCGCTGAACCCTGGAATGCCCATCGAAGCCACGGACGCGAGGACAAAGCTGAACGCGGCGAAAGGCAGGGCGCGTCCAAGTTTCATCCGCGAAAGCTGATCGAGATCGCGCGTGTGAGTGCGGGCGTAAATCATGCGGCCCGCGATGGCGAAGAGAAGTGCGCCGATGATGCCGTGCGAAAACATTTGCAGGACGGCGCCGCCGAGGCCGAGCGCGTTCGCGGTCGCGAGGCCGAGCAGGATGAAGCCCATGTGGCTGACGCTGGAATACCCGATGACGAATTTCAGATCGCGCTGCCGCAACGCCACGGCCGCCGCGTAAACGATGCCGATGACCGCGAGAACGGCGATCCAATTGCGCCACATCGCGAAGCCTTCAGGGAACAAATTCATCGCGACGCGTAACGCTCCGTAGGCGCCGAGTTTCATCACGATGCCGGCGAGCAGCATCGAGCCCGCCGTAGGCGCGGCGACGTGGCCCGTGGGCGCCCAAGTATGGAGCGGCCAGATGCCGGCGAGGATGGCAAAACCGAGGAAGAGAACGGGGAAGGCCCAAGCTTGCAGCGCGGGCGCGAATTGGAATTGCGCGAGTTGTTGTAAGTCGAGCGTGCCGGCTGTCGTATACGCGGCGAGGATTCCGATGAAAACCAGCGCCCCGCCCGCAAACGAATAGAGCGTCAGCTTCATCGCGCCATATTCTTTCCGGGTCGATCCCCAGATCGAGATGAGGAAATATTTCGGAATGATGACGAGTTCGTAGAAGACGAAGAAGAGGAAGAGATCGGCGCTCAGGAAGACGCCATAGGAGCCGGCCACGACGAGAAGAAGCCAGAAGAAGAACTCGTTAGGGCGATCGTTGATGTTCCAGGAAAACAGCACCGCGCTGATGGCCGTAATGGCCGTGACCAAGGCGAGCGTGAGACTGATGCCGTCAGCCGCGAGGTGAAATTCCATTCCCAAGGCCGGAACCCACGGGACGCGAACGAGCGTGGTGAAACCGGCTGGCGTTGCAGGGTCGAAGAACGCCGTGATCGTCGCCGCCGCGCCGGCCACCGTTGTCAGCAGCGCGATCGGCCGCGCGAAGGCGCGCGGCAGGAGCAGCGCGAGGAACGCGCCGGCGAAAGTGAGATAGATGGTCCAGGCGATCATCGGCTCTTCGGCTTGCGCGTGCGGTATCGAGGCGGGGTCTCGCGGACATGGAAACCGATCTCGCGTTCCGGCTTTGCCGGCGGCGCCATCAATCGCCGGATGGCATCAATGATGGCGGCGATCTCCGCGTCGTGTTTCCCGACATGCTCCTCGATCTGCACAAATTTCCGCGCCAGCTGGTGGTTCGAATCCAGGATCTCGCGCAGCTTCACGAAGGCGCGCATGATCGCGATATTCACCTTCACCGCGCGCTCGCTCTTCAGAACGCTGGAGAGCATGGCCACGCCTTGCTTAGGCCGGCTGCGCGAACCGCCCCAACTTGAAATGCCAAATTGGCATTTCAAGTTCGCCACCTCAGCGGCGCTCAGGCGGAACATGAAGTCACGGGGGAAGCGGTCGGCGTTCCGTTTTACCGCGCGGTTCAGGTGGCCGGTCGGGACGCCATAGAGCGTGGCCAGATCGAAATCCAACATCACCTTCTGCCCGCGGAGTAACTGAATCGACCGCGCGATCTTCGTGATTGGAACGAGTGCTCTGGTCATGGCCTATGAAAAAAGCCGCGCCATCTGTGCGACGCTGGCGTTGAAAAAGTTGAGCAGAAACTGCGGGGCGAGCCCGATCGCGAACATGAGGAGCGAAATCGGTACGATCACGAACATCTCGCTGCGCTTCAGTTCCGGGAAATCGCGGCAACTCTCTGCCAGCGGACCGGAGAAGAGCGCCTGCATCGCGCGGAGGAAAGCGATCACCGTGAAAAGCAGGCCCAGCACTGCGGCTGCGGTGAACGCGGGAGCGAGCGCGAAAGAGCCTTTGAAAATGAGGAACTCGCCGACAAATCCGTTCAGGCCCGGCAGGCCTAACGAGGAGAACATCGACACGGTCATCCAGCCGCAGAGCAGCGGCGTGCGTTGCATGAGGCCGCCAAATTGATCGAGGCCGCGGGCACCGCGCCGTTGCTCGAGCAGGCCGACGAAATAGAACAAGGCGGCGGCGGTCAGGCCGTGATTGAAGATTTGCAGAAACACCCCGCTGAGCGCCGCCTGCGTCTCCGCTGTGGACGGCGCGGCATTGGCGCCGATCGCGAATAACGCGAGCAAGCAATAGCCGAGATGATTGATCGAGAGATAACCGACCATGCGTTTGAGATCGCGCTGCGCCCACGCCGCGAGGGACGAGAAAAGAATCGAGCACACCGCCAGACCGAGAAGCCACGGGCCCAGAATCTGGATTTCGCGCGGAAAAAGCGGAAGGAGCAGCCGGATGAATCCATAAACGCCCATCTTCGAAAGCAGCCCGGTCAAAATCATCGAGACGCTGGTGGGCGCGGCTTCGTACGCATCCGGCAGCCAGGTGTGAAACGGAAACAGCGGCACCTTGACCGCCAGCCCGAGGAAGACGCCCGCGAAGGCGAACCAGATTCCGTCACCGCCGAAAAGGCCGGTCTTCCCCATCGTCGCCAGCGTGGCGAAATCGAACGTCCCGCGCGCGAAGTAAATCCCAAGGAACGCGAGCAGCATCGCGACACTGCCGAGGAAGGTGTAGAGGAAAAACTTCGTCGCCGCGCGGTCGCGGTTTTCACCGCCCCAGAGTTTGATGAGGAGATATGCCGGGAGCAGGCTCATCTCGTAGAAGAGAAACCAGAGGACAAAGTTCTGTGCGGTGAAAGTGCCGTAGAGCGCGCTTTGGGTGAAGAGAATGAGTGCGCAGAGACCGCGATCCGCGCGTTGCGCGAGGAGCGCGAATGGCACGATCAACGACGTGAGCAACACCAAGAGCAGACTCAATCCATCCACGCCGACGAGATATTCTGCGCCGATCGCAGGAATCCACGCGTGTCGCTCGACGAGTTGCATTCCCGTCGCCGCCGAATCGAAATCCCACCAGAGCGATAACGCCACCAGCGCGCTCAGGAGCGTGTAGCCCAAGGCAAAAAAGCGCGCCTGATGTGGACGTGCCACGCTGATCAACAACGCGCCCACCAGCGGTAAAAGAATGAGCGCCGTGATCATCCCAGCCAAGCGTAGAGCAATAACAACCCGAGCAAGCCGACCGCGACCGCTGCGAGGTAAGTGTGAATTTGGCCGGAATGCCGTCGCGCGATCACGCCGCCGAAGCCGCGCGCCCGCGTGCTTGCACTATCCATGCCGGCGTTGATCGCGTGTTCATCCACTCCTTTGCTCGCGCTCCCGGCGAGCTGCGCCAACGCGGCCGCAAGCGAGACGAGCCCATCCCAGAAATAGCGGTCGAGCCAATCGGAAACGCGGGCTACGGAGCGCGCGAAGGCGAGCACAGTCCAATCGTAGAGCTCATCGAGCCACATGCGGTTTTCGAGGAAGCGAAAAAGCGCCGGTTGCTTGGTTTCGACTGGATCGGTCGAGTGCCGATAGAGCGCCCAACCGATTCCGATGCCCGCCGCCACGAGCGCGAGTGAAACGAAAAGCATCGGTTGGATCAGTAGACTGAAATTTACCGTCGCCGTTTCACCGGAGAGATAATTGTGCAACCACGGCCAGGCCGGCGTGAGAACGACGCTCAAGAGCACGGTGCAAACAGCAAGGACGATCAACGGCAACGTCATCGTCGAAGGGCTTTCGTGCGCGAGTTTCGCCGGCTCACGCGGAGTGCCGAAGAACACGAAAATCATCTGCCGCGTCATGTAGAGCGCGGTCAGGATGACGCCAGCCATCATCAGATAGTGCGGCACGGGCGAAGACGGCCAATGCGCAGTGGCGTGCAGGATTTCCTCCTTCGTCCACGCGCCGGCGAAGAAAAGAGGCACGCCGCTAAGCGCCATCATCCCAATCGCATAGGTGAGAAACGTCACCGGCATGATCCGGCGCAGGCCGCCCATTTGCCGGATGTCCTGCTCGTGATGGCAGCCGTGGATAACGGATCCGGCGCCAAGAAAGAGCAGCGCCTTAAAGAAGCCGTGCGCGATCAAGTGGGTGATACCCGCCGCGACGCCACCCACGCCTAACGACACCATCATCAGGCCGAGTTGCGAGACGGTGGAGTAAGCGAGGATGCGTTTGATATCGGATTGCGCGATCGCGATGAGCGCCGCCATCAGCGCGGTGATCACGCCGACCCAGACGACAACGGTCAGCGACGGCGTGACACCGTGAACCGCGCCTAACGAGAAGATCGGGTAAACGCGCGCGACCAGAAACACGCCCGCCGCCACCATCGT
Organism: Chthoniobacterales bacterium; assembly: GCA_038258815.1. Classification (GTDB taxonomy): domain Bacteria; phylum Verrucomicrobiota; class Verrucomicrobiia; order Chthoniobacterales; family UBA10450; genus JACCTI01. The sequence continues at coordinate 158,027 of JBBSPM010000001.1, read as the reverse complement.
GGCGGCGTGGATGAGCGCACTCACTGGCGTGGGGCCTTCCATCGCATCCGGCAACCAAACATGGAGCGGGAACTGACCCGATTTACCGACCGCGCCGCAGAAGATGAGGAGTGCGATCGAAGTGCCGGCGGCGCCGAGCGCAATGAGGCCGGCGTTCTCCAGGCACCCCGCGCCGTCATCGTAAAACAGCAGCGTGCCGCTCTGTCCATAGAGCCAGAGTAAACCGAGGAAGAATCCGATGTCGCCGATCCGCGTGGTAATGAACGCCTTCTTTGCGGCAGCTGCCGCACTCGGTTTGTGAATCCAAAATCCAATCAGGAGATAGGACGCCAGGCCGACTAATTCCCAGCAGATGAAGAGGAGGAGAAGGCTGTTGGCGATGATCACGCCGAGCATCGCGGCGGTGAAAAACGACAGAACCGCGAAGAAGCGCGTGAAGTTCTTGTCCTCCGCCATGTAGCCGGCGCTGAAGACGAATATCCAGAGCGCGACGAACGTGATCATGACCAGCATCGCGGCGGTGAGTGGATCGAGGACCCAGCCGAGACGGAGCGATTGCTCGCCGAAAGTGAACCAGGTGAAGTTGTGGAAGGCGCGCCAGCCGGGCGCTTGCAGCGTGGGCAGGAAAGCGGCGATCGAGAGCAGGAACGCGATGACCTGGCCACCGATGGCGAGCACGGCGGCGGGTTTGCGGCGGCGGTTGTTCAGGCTGAGTACGACTAACGAGACCAGCAGGGGAACCGCGGGGATCAGCCAGAGGTTAGTGATGATCCAGGGTGTCATGCGGGGAGGCGGTCGAGCACGATCACGAGCACGAGTTGTTAGGTGTCATCCTTTTAGCTGGTTGAGCTTTTCCACATTAGTGGTGCGGTAATGGCGATAGACGGCGATGACGAGCGCGAGGCCGACGGCGGCTTCCGCGGCGGCAATGGCGATCGAAAAAATGGCTACCATCACACCGGTGGGCGGTTGCGGTTGCGGAGCGAAACGCCAAAAGGCGACGAAGTTGATGTTCGCCGCGGCGAGCATGAGTTCGATGCCGATGAGCATGAAGATGGCGTGCCGCCGGCTAAGCGTGGCGAGGAGGCCGATGGAGAAGAGCGCGGCGGAAACTATGAGAAAGAGCTGGAGCGTCGGGGTCATAGGCGTGGAGGGACGCCCGCCGTGGCGTCCCTGTTCTTTGGACGGGACGGCGCCCGTCCCTCCATCACGAGCACGAGCGCGCCGAGGAGCGCGGTGGTGAGCAAGATGCCGATGCATTGCAGCGGCCAGATGTAGTCCGTCATCAAGATTTCGCCGATGCGCTTGATCGTGAGCGGCTCGAGTGGCGGCGCGCCGTGGCTGGCGAGTGGGGTGTGGAGAACGGCCCACACGAGCGCGCCGAAGACCGCGAGCGCGATCACGACGCCGCTCCATTTGTAGGGCTGCGATTCTTCATCCGCGCGCCGGGTGAGGAGAATGGTGAAGACGATCAAGACCGCGACCGCGCCGACGTAAACGAAGATTTGCACGAGGCCGACGAACTCCGCGCCGAGCAAAAAGTAGAAAGCGGCGAGGCCGATGAACGCGACCACGAGACAGAGCGCCGAGTGAATGAGCTTCGGTAAAGTGGCGGCGGCGAGGGCGCCGGCCAGAATGACGATTGTGATGAAGAGGAACGCGACCGTGTTCATTCGGCAAAGCGATAGGTGCGCGGGGCGAATGTTTTCCCCGTCTCGAGAATGCGCGAGAGGACGAAATACGCGCCGCCCACGATGCCTAACGACCAAAGCCAACCGGCCAACCCGCGCGCTTGATAATGCCAGATCGCGGCCGCGAGCAGACAGATGAACGCCATCGGAAGCATGAAACGCCAGGCGAAATTCATGACGTGGTCCGCGCGCATGCGCGGCAACGTTCCGCGCAGCCAGATGAAAACGAAAAGCAGAACGCTGAGTTTTCCGAAGAACCAAAGGTAGGACGGAATGAACTGGAGGAACGGCAGCGGCGCGTGCCAGCCACCTAGGAAGAGCGTGATGGCGAGTCCGCTGATCGCGAACATGCCAAAGTATTCCGCGAGAAAGAAGGTGGCGTATTTGAAGCCGGAATACTCCGTCATGTGGCCGGCGACGATTTCCGATTCGCCTTCGGGGACGTCGAAAGGCGTGCGATTCGATTCCACCAAGCCGGAGATGAAGAAGAGAAGAAATGCTGCCGCGCCCCAAGGCGTGAGGACAAACCAGCGCGGGATAAAACCAAACGCGTAACCATCCTGCGCGGCGACAATGGCATCGGGCGAAAGGGAGCCGACTACCATCACGACCGGTATCACGGTGATGAGGAGCGGCAATTCGTAGCTGACCATCTGCGCGATTGCGCGCATCGCGCCGAGCATGGAAAATTTATTATTACTGCCCCAGCCGGCCATGAAGACAGCGAGTTCCGTGGCGGAACCGACGGCGAAGAAAAAGAGGATGCCGCCATCGATCGCGAGCGGCGTCATGTTTCTCCCGTAAGGAATGACGGCAAGCGCGAGAATCGTCGGCGCGGCCACCATGATGGGCGCGAGGAAGTGCACCACTTTGTCGGCGCGGAGCGGGACGATGTCTTCTTTGATGAGAAGCTTAATTCCATCGGCGACCGGTTGGAACAGGCCGTAGGGTCCGACACGATTCGGGCCGTAACGGTTTTGGATGCGTGCGAGAATCTTCCGCTCCATCACCGACATAAGCGCGAAGAGTCCCAGGAAGACCGCCAGCATCGCGGAGATGCTGAGCAGGCTGGAGGCGATCCCTTGCATCCAATCAGGCGTGCCGGAAAGGAGCGAGAGCACCCATTGCTTCGCGAAGACGAAAATCTGGTCGAGAGAAGCGAACACCCGCGGCAAGAAAAGCGGGCGGCGATTTTTTAATCAAGGCTGGAATGGAAAATCAGGAGGGGTGGCGCGCAGGGCTGCGGTGTGGTTCGTTGTTGGGAACGATGGCTCGCATAATCCGACGGGGGCCTCGCACTCCGTCTAGCGTCGTGTTTTTGCCCGCAATGCAGGCACACCCCAGATGTATGGTTGGTCTGTTGTAATTCCTTAACGAAGCCGGATCCGAGGATTGCTGTTGGGAGTGCAAAAAAGCCAATTCCGAGGATCGCGACAAGACCCCAAAAAATCTTGCCCGCGGCGATCGCCGGACTTAGCGACAGAGAGAACTTTTGAAATTCGTTTTCGCAATGTCATGGGAGGTGGCGCAACGCGGTCTGGGCTGCCTCGACTGCGGCATCGAGATCGAGGCGATCTCGAGCGTTTGCGAGATCAAGAAGGTCGTCGGAGAGCGCGCCGTCGAATTTCTCGAAGATTTTGACCGGCATTCGGCTTGCTAACTCCAGAGCGGTGAAATGACGGCTCTCCACCGACCGTATGTGTTCGCGGAATCCTTCGGGCGAAGTGTGGTAGGTGATGGAGAGCGCATCGGCTTCATGAGCAATGCCGGCCGTCGCGGCGCAGAGAGATAGGGTGACGAGCCCACGGGTGCCAAGCCACGGGAACCATTGCACGGCCGAAGGGCGGATCAAAACATCACACCGCGTCAATCCGGACAGGCTCGCGACTCGTCGCGCGCTGGCCAGCAGCATCTTTCCAGAGACGTCGAGATATGGCGGTTCTTCTACGGTGAACAATACCGTTCGCATTTCCTGGCTGACACGGGTGTGAACGTCCCCGCGCGCTCCGCGAAACACAGGCGCCTTTCCCCCACGCGACGGCGAAACGAAGACGCATAAGGTCGCCGGCACGATTTCGTCCACGCGCCAGCGGCGCCCCGCGAGAATGATGTTCTCGCCGATCGGCGGAAGAAGTGATGACTGAAGTTTTCCTATCTGTTCGCCATCATGTCGCACCGTGTATTCCTCCGTTCCCTGAAACGCAGCATAGAAATCAGCCGCCGCGGTGACGCGCTCGCCGGTCAACGCTAGGATCAGCTCTCCCTCTGGCATTTGCTCGATCAAATCGTTAGCCGCCAGACAGCGCAGCAGCGTTTCGAACTGCTCCGCGTTAACGTTCCTAAACGGGCCCTCTGCGATCAGCGCCGTGTAGAGCATGGCGGCCGACGTTCCGCCTGTTTGTCGCAGCCAACTCAGAATCTGATGCACGAGCGTGCTGAGATGCAGCCGGTCGCTATCCAGCGGTTCCAGCCATTTGTTCACCATTAGGCGAGTAATTGCCACGGCGCGCAGGAGGTTCGGAAACAGCAGACTCGTGAGTGTGCTTTTTCGGTGCGGCGAATCGTCCCGTACATACATGCGCATGATCGCGGCATCGCCTGCGCGACGGCCGGATCGACCGAGGCGCTGCACGGTCGATGCGACGCTCCACGGCACATCGAGTTGACCAACGGCGCGCACTGCTCCGATGTCGATTCCCATTTCGAGGGTGCTCGAGCAGAGCGCAGTCGTCGGTCTGCCACTCTTCAGAATTTCCTCCCCTTCCTCGCGCAGGTCTTTCGACAAGGAGCCGTGATGTACGATGAACGGATCGGCTGGCCAGCGTTCCAGCCGAACCCGCTCGTGCAGTCGATCGGCCAGTAGTTCAATCGAAGCTTTCGAGTTCCCGAAGATGAGGTTAGTCGAGCTCGCAAATGCCCGCAGAACATCGTCCGCGATTTCATCCAGTTCGTCAGCCGGTCGAACCTCGGTCCGGGGGATTGGCGGTTCTGAAAGTTTCGTTGCCAGTGGCTGCGTCGCGCCGAGATCATTCTCCTCGATCTGCTCCGCGAGGTCCGCAATCTCGTGGGGGGTTAGGCGCCGCGAGTCCGTCCCCTCCGGGTGATCGCGTTGAAGGTAAGCCTTCATGCCGAACCGCACTTCTCGTGTAGCAGACGCGTCGTTGATGATTCTGACGGTGCTCGGATCGTCGGGCTCAAGGAACCGGCATGCCGAGGTCAGATCGCCGAGCGTCGCTGACAATCCAACGAGGCGAGGCCTCCGCGCCGTAGCTGCGGAGAGTCGTGCCAGCAGACTGAGAAGGTGTATCCCGCGAACACTGGCGAGGAACGAGTGCAGTTCGTCGATGACAACAAATTCAATATTCTTATAAATCCGCGCGACCTGATTGCCGAAGTTGATGAAGTTCGACTCCAGGGACTCGGGCGTAATGAGCAGGATGCCACCGGGATCGTCGCGAAGGCGCTTCTTGCGTGTGCCAGGGACATCGCCATGCCACCGGTGAACAGGAATGTCGAGCTGCTCGCAAAGGATTTCCAGACGTGCGAATTGGTCGTTGATCAACGCCTTGAGAGGCCCCACGTAGAGCGCTTGAACGGATGGCTGCGGATTCGCTGCGAGCTTCGAAATGATCGGGAGGAAGGCTGCTTCAGTTTTGCCGCCCGCAGTTTGCGCCGCTATGAGGACGTGCCCCTGCTCGCCGAGAATAGCCTCGATCGCCGCCACCTGGATCGCGTGCAGTTCCTTCCAGCCCATCGACCAGATCGCCTTCTGCACGCCCGCGTGAAGCAGCGAAAAGGCGTCGGCTCCCATCACAGTGAGAAGCTTTGGAGATCGTCCTCCTCCACATCGCGCGGCGCGCCCACTCCGAGCGCGACCTCTTCTTCGACCGAACCGGGTCGATCTGGAGTCTGCACGAAATTGCCTCCAACAAATTCCTGCCACGTCCGACTTGGATTTTGATCCAGCACATTGAGCAGACCCACAAATGACCGTACAATGTCGCGCGGAGTCTTGTAGAATTCCGCGCCAAGCGTCTCGCTGGCCTTCTGAAGCACGCCCACGATTGCCTCGTCAGGTACCAAGTAATGCGTGCTCTCACCAGAAGCATGGACGTGTCGAATATTTGCCAGCAGCACAAACAAATCTTCCGAACTTAGATTCGCGAGCCGCAGCACCGGTCCCGAGAAGTCCACAATATCTTTTCCCGCGAACCGGTTCTCCGCCAATCGTGTCCGCAAGGCTTCGTAGCTGTAAAGACCACGACGCTTGTCCTCCAAACACTCATCCGTGCCGGCGAGCAGCAGGCCCAGGCCGCTGACGGCACCCTGCATGCAATCGTTGAGCATCGTGAGAATCGCCTCGTAGTTTGCTTGCCGGGCGCGCGAACTGGGCAGGCGATGTGAGAGGACGACCATTTCATCGAGACTCACGAGTAGGCCGCCATAACCAGCCTTCCGGCTGAAGGCGGCCATGAGCTTCAGGCTATCGTAAAAATTTTCGTCCGAAATGATCCGGCGGACCCCAAGTTCTTCCCGAGCTTCCGTCTTGGTCGTATATTCGGCCCGCAGCCAGCGCAAAGCGGCAGCCTGGAGTGCGTCGTCCCCCGCCACGTAGCCGTCGTAATATTTCTGCATCACTTCAGCGAATTCGAATCCCCCGACATATTCGCTAACGTCGCGCAGGTCGGCGGCGATCCGCTGTTTTACTGCTTCCTTGCTACCACCACTGGCCGTCACTTCATGATGAATGTTGGATATCCATCCTTCGCAAAGGTTTCGCAGCGCACCGCCGTCCGGCTTCGCTTTAGTGGCGAGATTCCGCATCAGTTCGGAGTAGAGCGCTCGCGCCTGCCCGCCTGTCGCTTGAATGCGACGCTCCATCGTCATGTCGGCTTGTGCGACGACCAGCCGCTTTTGCAAAGCGAGAGTGCGAATCAGATTCAGGAAGAAGCTTTTGCCACTTCCGAAACGGCCGACCACGACCCGGAATGCCGCTCCGCCGTCGGCAATGCGTTCGATGTCCGCCAAGAGCGTCGAGACTTCGTCTTTGCGTCCTACCTGAATGAGGTGCAGGCCCAGCTTCGGAACCAGACCACTTTGGAGCGATTGAAGAATGGCATCACGCTCGCGCCGTTTGATGGGAGTCATAAAACACAGTCTGCGGAAACCAAATTTGTTCGAACGGTGATAGTATCTTCGCCCTCAAGCAGGAAGTCGCCGAGATGTTCGTCAGCCCATTCATTTAGCGTATCCTGCACGCTCAGGGGCATGAAGTTGAAGCGTGCACAGAGACTCTCAAATTCGTCGAGCTTCCAAATTGGGCGCACCAAGAGTTCTTTCAGGATTTGATGATAGCGCGGGTCCAAGCCGTCGAGCCATGCCGGACTTCCGCTTGGAATGTCGGCCGTGGCCACCTCACCCGGCACCGCTGAATCTTCTAGCTCATCGCTCATCACAGCGGCGAGAATACTGATCACTTCGTTAGTCTCCCGTACGATTTGGGCGATCCGGGTCGTATCTAGTTTGAACGCAAGCGGAGGAGGTGCCTCTCCCTCGTCCGGGATCGGTGGAATTCGCTCGCCGGGTGTGGGCGGCTGCGCTTGCGCAATTCGAACTTCCTGAAATTCAACGCCCGTCGCGCGAAATGTCTCGTCGAGCGCGCTGGGCGGAAGGCCAAGAGCCGCGAAAGCTTTGCGTAGTGCTCGCCATTCGGGCGTGGTGATTCTCCCGCTCGCCATCGCCACATGGGCTAAAGTCTCTCCAACAACGCGTCGCTTGTCGGACGGGAGTCGCTTTGCGAAACGCGCCAGAGAACGGCTCGCAAGGGCCGGGTCGCGGCAAAGCAACTGTTCGAGAATACGCAGGCGTTGTTGTTCCTCTTTGCTGAGAGAGAGATCTTGCTCAATCAGGGTTCGCGCAATTTCAAGTTCGTTCTCGGAAATTTCGCCGTCTGCTGCCGCGATGCTGACCGTCATCTTCAGCAAAGCCGCCGCTCCCAAGTAGGCCCCTCCGACCCAAGTCCCAGACGGTTTGAATAGCGCAACCTCTTCTCTTTGGCGGTAAGGCGGGCCTCCGAAGTGTGCATCAGGTTCGACTGCCAAGCCGCGGGCGGTTATCGCCTCGGCAAACCGTCGGCTTTCAACCGCCGAAAGAACCTCCCCGACGGGAAACTCGATGATCCGCGAGAGGTCGGCCACTGTCAGGAACTGCGGTTCATCGCTCGTCGCCACACGATGCCACAACGCCTGCCACTCCTCCGATGAAGTGGGCGTGACACCCTCAGCTCGATCAAAATTCGATCCCACGCTATCGATGCTCAGAAGCGGCTTCACCGACCAGAGTTCGGCGAGATTCCCGCCTGTCTTTCCTCCGAGCGCCTCGAAGCAACGTCGCGGGTCGACGCTGTGAAGGCTGAGCGTTGAGAATACGTCTCGGCCGGCCCAGACGGTCATCACCGTGGTCGTGGAAATATTTCCGGTGCCGGGGTCGGGTGCCCGGACCGTTCCGTTGAACACTACGACTTGCAGAGCGCGGACCAAATCCGCTCCAAAGAGTTCGTGAATCGTGCGAAGGCATACTTGGAAAAGGACGTCGTCATACATTTCGTCGACGACTTTTCGCGGCAGGAAACTCTGCGAAAATTCATTTCGGCTCCGAACGAATTTCACCTCCTTCAATTGCGGCAGCTCGTCTCGCGGCGGGAGCGCATATTCCACGATCAGAACCTTCGATCGGGAGTCGTACGCGATTTCAAACTCGCGCGGGAAGAGTGACGGATATTGTGACTGCGAGAGAACCAGGTCGCAGTATTGCACGATTGCGTCATCATCTAGATTCTCGTAGCGACCGCGCTGATTCTCGACGGCCTCATTCGTAGCCCGTTGCGCCGATTCAAAAACCGCTTTCTCGGTTTCCCACGCTTCCAAACTGGCAACGTTTTCGGCGTAGATTTGCTGATTGGTTTTATCGACCGCCGTCGCGTGCCTTTCCCACTCGCCGTGCGCTAGAGCAAAATGGACGGCCGACTGCCTATGCTTCTTTTCGCTGGAGCTGGGGACAAGTTTATCAAAAAAATTCAGGAGCGGTATGTATGGTGGATCGTCGGGAAGGGGCTCGCGATCGGTGGGTAGGTAAGGCTTTGGCTCGGGGGGTCGTTTCGCAAAAGGCCCTTTTTGTTTCAGTCTTTCCCAATCTATCCGATCGTCGGTGGCAAGAGTGGATCGCAGAATTCTTTTGAGTTCCGTGATCTCTTCCTGGGCCTCGTGCGTGCGCTCCACGGCCTCACGCAAATTCTCCTCGAATGCCTGACGCTTATTCTCCCGCGCCAATCGTCGGTGTTCGACGCTTAGCTTCCTCCGATACTGCTCGTCCCACGCCCGTCTCTGCGCGGCCGCTTTTGCCTCCACGATCCATTGGTCCGTGCCCCGAATCACGCGGTGCGTATGAAGCCCGGGGTGATCTATGACTATCTCGAAATAACGCCCGTATGCCATCCAGATGCAGCAGAACTGCTCGGCTTTTTTACACGTGGGCCTCAATCTTGCGAAGCGTAAAAGGAGATTGCGTCAGCTGTATTTTGCCGACGCTTTTTTCTTGGTGACTCATGCTGCAGACGTTCGGACGAGCGGGATCGGTCGACAGACTGCAATGAAATGCTACGGAGCGAGGTTGGGACCCGAGGCGGTGAAGGCGGGTCAAGTCAAATGAGGGCGCCTCATTTTAAGCTTCTGTTTCGCGCCGACTCCGGACATATCCTACGGGCCACGCGCCGCGCGGTGTCGCTGCGGAGCCGATAGGTCGAGCTCTCATGAAAGATTACCTCGCAGAGTTTATCGTTCAGCTTAAGGCGAAGAACCCGGCCGAACCGGAGTTTCACAACGCCGTCCATGAGGTCGTGCAATCGCTCGAACTCATCCTCGATCGTCACCCGGAATTTCGGAAGGCGAAGATCCTGGAGCGGATGGTGGAACCGGAGCGCGTCATCATGTTCCGCGTGCCGTGGGTGGACGATGCCGGCGAGGTGCAAGTAAATCGCGGAATGCGGATCGGGATGAACAGCGCGATCGGGCCGTACAAAGGCGGGCTCCGTTTTCATCCATCGGTGAATCTCGGGATTCTAAAGTTCCTCGCCTTCGAGCAGGTGTTTAAGAACGCGCTGACCACGTTACCTATGGGCGGTGGCAAAGGCGGCTCGGATTTCGATCCGAAGGGGAAGAGCGATCTGGAGGTGATGCGTTTTTGCCAGGCATTTATGGCGGAGTTGTCGCGGCATATCGGGCCGTATCGCGATGTGCCGGCGGGCGACATCGGTGTGGGTGGCCGCGAGATTGGTTATCTCTTCGGGATGTATAAGAAACTCCGGAACGAGTTCACCGGCGTGCTCACGGGCAAGGGGCTGACGTGGGGCGGATCGCTTATTCGCCCGGAAGCGACGGGATATGGATCCGTTTATTTCGCGGCGGAGATGTTGAAGACGCGGAACGAAACGCTCGAAGGCAAGACGTGTCTCGTTTCCGGCAGCGGAAATGTCGCGCAGTACACGGTGGAAAAACTGATCGATCTCGGCGCGAAGCCGATCACGCTTTCCGATTCGGATGGCTATATTTACGACGAGGCCGGGATCACGCGCGAGAAGCTCGCGTGGGTGATGGAGTTGAAGAACGTCCGGCGCGGGCGGCTGGCGGAATACACGGAGAAATATCCCGAGGCGGTTTACTCGAAGAATGCGACCGATCCGTCGCTCGACTATAACCCGCTCTACAATCACAAAGCGCAGTGCGCGTTCCCCAGCGCGACGCAGAACGAAATCAGCTTAAAGGACGCGGAGAACATGCTCCGCAACGGAGTCTACGTGGTCTCAGAAGGCGCGAATATGCCGACCGAAATTCCGGGGATCGAGCGCTTCCTCGAAGCCGGGATTCTCTTCGGTCCCGGCAAGGCGGCGAACGCGGGCGGCGTCGCCACTTCCGGTCTCGAAATGGCGCAAAATAGCATGCGCATGTCGTGGTCGCGCGAAGAAGTGGACGGGAAATTGCAAGGCATCATGCAGGCGATCCACCGGACCTGTCGCGCCACGGCAGAGCAGTTCGGCACGCCGGGCAACTACGTAAACGGCGCCAACATCGCCGGCTTCCGGAAAGTCGCGAACGCGATGATGGATCAAGGTGTGGTGTAGCCCGCCTGCGGCGGGAATGACGAAGCTCGAATGACGAAATCCGAATCAAGCCGACTCCGCCAAAGCACCGGCTGCGACGGCCGGATGACGAATGATGAAGCTCTAGCAGCGTCGCGCATCGGGTTCGTCAATCGGATCTCGGCCGCGGGTGGAGCAGTTGCGGTTGTTGTAGCCACGTCCCTGCGGGACGTGCGGGGCAGGAGCAGAAAGCGGATCGGACGTGGGTGGGCTTCGAAAACGGCCCCCGCACGTCCCGCAGGGACGTGGCTACAATATCACTCCGAGTCATTGTTTCGGGTTTCGTCCTTCGGAGTTCGTCATTTTCTCCCATGACTCCAACGCCCTACTTCTTCCTCGTCGTTCTCTGCGGAGTCGCGCTTGTTTTCCCGCTCGGACCCCTCGCGCTTGCCTGGATGTGGCGCCGCTTCCTGCAACCGCCACGGCCCGGTCCGCGCAAAAACGCGACCTACGAATGCGGCGTGGAGTCGTTAGGCGAAGCGCGCGTGCAATTCCAATCGCAGTACTACCTTTACTGCGTGATTTTTTTGGTCTTCGACGTTGAAGCCATCTTCCTTATTCCCTTCGCCGTGGCGTTCACTGGGCTTCCGGTGGGGGCCTTCGTTGCCATGCTCGTGTTTGTTCTGCTTCTGCTCGAAGGCCTGGTTTGGGCGTGGAGCAAGGGTCTGCTAAACTGGGCGCGATGACCCGCCTTAGACGGGAATGACGAAACCCGAATGACGAAACCCGAATCAATGACGAAACCCGAAGTTCGAGTGCAGCCGTCCGCTTTTTCGTCATTCGGACTTCGTCATTGGTTCGTCATTCGGATTTCGGTTTTCGTCATTATCAATCCTAAATCCTGGAGCACCGCATGAGGGACACCATCGACGAAGGCCTAAAGAGCGAACTGCAAAAGCAAGGCGTTTGGGTCACGTCTACGCAGGAGCTTTATAACTGGGGCCGCAAAAATTCGATCTGGCCGCTCCAGTTCGGCCTCGCCTGTTGCGCGATCGAGATGATCGCGACCGCGGCTTCGAAATACGATCTCGCACGTTTCGGCGGTGAAGTCTTCCGCCCATCGCCGCGCCAGGCCGATCTCATGATCGTAGCCGGCACCGTAACGAAGAAAATGGCGCCGCAAATCGTGCGTCTCTACAACCAAATGCCCGATCCCAAATACGTCATCTCGATGGGCGCGTGCGCGATTTCCGGCGGGCCATTCAAGCAGGGTTACAACGTTCTCAAAGGCGTCGATCGTTTCATCCCGGTGGATGTTTACATTCCCGGCTGTCCACCGCGGCCCGAGGCCTTGCTGCATGCGTTTATGGAATTGCAGCGCAAGATCGACGAGCAAAAACTAACCGGCGCCGACCGAGCGGATCACCTGCACCGCGATCGCCCGAGCGAGTTTCCCGTGCCCGAATTCGGTGCGCACGATCTCGAACCGCCGAGCAATCCCGATCTCTTCCGCCCGCCGGAAATGGTGCGGTCTTAAGTTCAATCGGGACCGCGTGCGGCGCCAGCGATAGCGAAAATGCCGATCAAGGCGACAACGCCGATCGAGAGTTGGCGGGGCCTAGCTCCTTACTCTGATGTGACGAGAACGGGGCTCGCTCCCAAACCCGCGCCGCGCCTGGAGGGTGGGTAGGCGCGCCCCGGGTTGGTCGCCAAATTGTCTCGCAGCGCGAGGAGGCCACCGCAGATGCGGGCTTTGAAGGGATAATACTTCGTTGCTGTGCCCTGAGACCTGAGGCATGACGAGGCGCGAGAGGTCAACGCGCTCGCTGAGCGCGCGACGGAGGCTCAGCGGGGGGGGGGGGGGCGCAACCACGCCGCGCCGACGGCGATCGAACTGCGCGACCACATCCACATACGCTTGCAACGCGGGCGTGCGGTCTTCCTCGCGCCAGGCAATCCAAAAAGGAGTCACGAGGGCGGGGCGAAGGGGCCGAAAAACCACGTCCGGGTGCGGAATTTTGGTCACCGGCTCGGGTAAGAGCGCGACGCCCAAGCCGCCTGCCACGAACTGGAGGAGCGCGCGTTCGAGCTCGGCTTCCTGGAGCACTTTGGGGCGGTAGCCGGCCTGGCTGCAGCTCTCCAGGAGCCATTGCCGGTATCCGGGCTGGCTCTGTTCCGACATGCCGATGAAAAACATCGGTTCCAGCTCCTCGAGCTTGACGGTTGCGCGCCGCGCCAGGGGATGGTTCTTCGGCAAGGCCGCGACGGTCTCGTAGGCTGCGATCGATCGCGACTGCAGGCCGCTCCGTTCCCGCACTGCCCAGGAACCGACAAAGGCCAGGTCGATCTTACCGTTGGCCAGAGCGCGCAGTTGGTCGCCGCACGTCATGTCAAACAGATGCACCGGCACATTGGGAAATGTGACTTGAAACGCGGCGAGCGTAGCCGGCAGAAGATCGTAGATGAGAGCGGCGACGTAGCCGATATTCAGCTCGCGTTTTTCCCGGCGATCCAAGCTCTGGACTGACTCCACAATCGCCACCCCGTGCGCGAGCACCCGCTTGGCGTCAGCCAGGAAAGATTTGCCGGAGAGGGTGAGCCTAACGCCCTGGCGCGACCGGTCGAGTAAGCGCACGCCTAGTTCCGTCTCAAGATCCTGGATCTGACGCGAGAGCGACGGTTGGGCCAAATGCAACTCCTTGGCGGCGCGGGTGAAGTTCAATGCTTCTCCGACCGCAACGAAATAGCGCAAATGGCGAAGCTCCATCTAGGCGCAGTCTCCTTTTTTTGCCGTCCGACAGCAAGCGCGCAACGTCGATTTTGTCCGTTACCGTCCAAATTGGAATGACATCGATCGGACGACGAAAACGCCACTGTCCGCCACCGTAACGGAGCATTTTACTTTTTTGACTCCGGGCAGGGCGTCCCCGATGCATGGGCGCGACCATCATGCTAAAACAGCGGAGCGGCTTCTCGAACAGAATTTTGAAACGATTGCCCGCGGCCGTCTCACAATTAGCCACCTGTAACCGGCTCCACTCGATCGAGCAGCGGTGCTGTTGCTGGTTGCTCCTGACGCATGATCGCGTCGCCGGCGACGAATTCGATCTCGCGCATGAGTTCCTCTAGAAGATGCTCGACACACGGCGTGCCGGCGTGACGGAGGTGGCCGCGACGTTGCAGCGCGCGAAGCTCATTCGTTACACCCGCGGACGAGTCACGATCCTGAACCGTCGCGGTTTGGAAAAGATGGCCTGCGAATGTTACGCGACGGTGCGTGCAGAATTCGACAGTTTAGTCGGCCGTTGATCGCTCCCCAAGCCCTACGGCCTGATGCCCGAAAGGTCTCACGGCCAAGGAAGGAAGTATTATCCCGGCCGGAACGCTGCGGCTATGGAGCAAGCTAATGGCCGCGCTCGCTACTCCTCCCCGTCTCGCACGGGTGCGGCCTTTGCGGGCCAAGGGGTCGCAGGAAACTAGAGAACGCGATCGTGTGCAGGCGGCCCTGGCTTTCATCACAAGCGATGAGCGCGACGTGTTGGGACTTTGTTTTTTCGCCGGTTGTCCGCCCGCCGAAATCTCCCGCAAATTGCAAATCCCGCTGGGGACAATCAAGGCGCAACTCGATCGAGGGCTCTTTGGAATCCTGCACGCTTTGAGCCTGCAGACAGCCTCGTCTCGGTGGCCCGCCCGTGTTTCTGGTTAAAATGTCGACCTTCCCGGGCTCACCAGCCAAACTCGGAGGCAGGCTGGGGGTTAATCCAATGAGTGCCACCTTAATGCCGAAAGAGTTTGCCGGAAGACTTCTCGCTTACGTGGCCGCTTCGCGCCCCGCCGCGGAGGCCCAGGATTCTTCCGGTTTCCCCGCTTGCGCGGCGTTGCGCGGGCCGCTCGCGAAGTTCATGGGCGCCGCGGGCGTTGGTGCGCTCCTCTCGCGGGCATTGGCGTTGGCCGGCGTGGAAATTCCCTGGCTGCGCCAGCTCCGCGTCCACGACGACGGCACGCTCGAAGGCGTGGCCGAGATCGAGGCGAAGCTGGGCCCAGGCGTGATCGCGGAAGGCGAGATCGCGCTGGTGGGACATTTGCTCGGCCTCCTGGTGATCTTCATCGGGCCCTCCTTGACGCTCGGCCTTTTGCACGACATCTGGCCCGGCTGGAAAATCGAAATGGCGGACTTTGAAACTTTATGAAAACGAAAAAAACGCCCGCGCCGAAGCCGGAGAAAAAGACCGACCGATTCGAGAAGGTGAAGATTCGGAAACTGCCAACTGGGGTGCGCGGACTCGACGAAATTCTGGGCGGCGGGCTGCCGGAATTCTCTTTCAACATCATCGCGGGCGCGCCGGGCTCCGGCAAAACGACGCTGGCGAATCAAATCATGTTTGCCAACGCCACGCCGGAAAAGCCCGCGCTTTACTTCACCGTGCTGGGCGAGCCGACCCTGAAAATGTTGCGCTACCAACAGCAATACTCCTTCTTCGATCCGAGCAAGTTGAACAAGACGATCCGGCTCATCAACCTGAGCGAGGTGGTGCTGGCACACGACTTGGGCGCGGTGCTGGAGGCGATCATAAAGGAAGTCGCTACCTATAGCCCCGGCTTCGTGGTGGTGGATTCTTTCCGCACGCTCGTGCGCAAAGCGCTGAGCGTGGGGGGCGAAATCGAACTGCAGGCTTTCGTCCAGCGCCTCGGCCTCATGCTGACCGGGTGGCAGGCGACCACCTTTCTGGTCGGGGAGTATTCACCGCTCGAAATGCGCGACGATCCCGTCTTCACCGTGGCCGACGGCCTCTTCTGGCTGACCCAAAATGTGGAGCGCAATTCCGTGGTGCGAAAGATGCAGATCGTGAAGCTGCGCGGGCAGGAATCGGTCCCGGGGTTGCACACCATCCGGATCACGAACGACGGGCTCCAGGCTTTCTCGCGCACTTTCGGCCTAGGCGGGCAAAAGAAAGTCCCGGCGCGCCCGCGGCGACTTTCGATTGGCATTCCGGAACTGGATGAGATGATGGACGGCGGCATTCGCGAAGGCGACAGCGTGCTCGTGGCCGGCCCTTCCGGGACGGGGAAATCGGCTCTCGCCACGCAATTTCTCGCCGCCGGCTTGCGCGCGGGCGAACCCGGCATCGCTGCCATCTTCGAAGAACGCCCACTCGGCTACGCGGCCCGGGCCGGCTCCCTCGGCATGGACCTGGAGAAACCGCAGCGGAACGGCCTGCTCGAACTTCTTTATCTGCGGCCGCTCGATCTTTCGGTGGATGAAACGATGCAGGAAATCCTCGATGCCGTGGCGCGGACGAAAGCGAAGCGGCTGGTGATTGATTCCCTGGTCGGCTTTGAGATGGCGCTCGCGCCCGGCTTTCGTGAGGATTTTCGGGAATCGCTCTACCGCATGATCGCGGCCCTGACCGGTGCCGGAGTGACGATTTTCACCACGGTCGAAATCGAGGACTCCTTCACCTCGTTCCAATTCAGCCACTACGCGATTTCGTTTCTGACCGATGACATCATCCGGCTGCGTTATGTCGAGATCGATGGCCAACTGCGCAAGATCATGGTCGTGGTCAAAATGCGCGGCGGCAACCACAGCAAGGACATCCGCGAGTATGTGATCACCGATGAAGGCCTGGTTCTGATCAGCCCTCGGCATACCGAGTATACTGGATTGACCAGCGGCCTACCGCAACGCGTCGGCCAAACGCCGCACGAGCTGGCTCCGGAACCTAAAACGAAAGCGCGAAAGTGAATTTACGAATGCGCCCCGATTTCCTATAGCGGAGGAGCGCTCGCTGCCCGTGCGCTGCCTTGGATCCGCCTGCGGGATTCGGAAAACAAACCTAAATTTAATGGCCGCGAAAACGAAAAAAAAGAACCGCTGGGCCGGCACCCATTCGCGCGGGTGCAAGTTTGCAGGAACTAACCACCGCGATGAACGAGCGGTTGATCCTCTCGTCCATCCATCAGCATGAACTAACGGAAACGGCGGAGAAGCTCAACGCGCAACTGCAGGCGGAAATTGCCGAGCACCAGAGGACGGAAGCAGCGTTGCACGAACGCGAGCTTGAGATCAAAGCCGCGCGTGATTATGCCGAAGCGATTCTGCGGGCCGCGCCGGTGCCGTTCCTCGTTCTGCGGGCCGATCTGCGGGTGAACTCCGCGAGCGAAGCCTTTTACAATGATTTCCAAGTCGAGCCTGCGGCGACCGAAGGCCGCTTGATTTACGAGATCGGCAACGGCCAATGGGATATCCCCCGGCTGCGCGAGCTGCTCGAAGAAATCATCCCGCAGAAAAAAGTCTTCAACGGCTTCGAAGTCACGCACACCTTTGCCAGCATCGGCAAGCGCACCATCCTGCTGAACGCGCGCCAGATGGAAAATGCCGAGGGTGTGCCCGACCGCATCCTGCTCGCGATCGAAGACATCACGGAACGGATCGAGGCCCAGGCGATCGTGCGCTCTTCGCAGGCGCATGCCCTCGAATCAGCGGAGCGCTTCCGTTTCATGGCCGAGTCCATGCCGCAAAAGATTTTCACCGCGAAACCGAACGGCGAGTTCGATTATTTTAACCGGCAATGGATCGAATTTACGGGGCTGAGCCTCGACCAAATTCGCGATTGGGGCTGGGTGCAATTTGTCCATCCCCACGACTTGGAGGAAAACCTGCGGCTCTGGCGGCAAGCCATCGACGCGCGCGAACCCTTTAAGATGGAGCATCGCTTCCTCCGGATCGACGGCGCCTACCGCTGGCATATCAGCCGTGCCGTGCCGATGCTCGACGCCGAGGGTAAAACGCTAATGTGGATCGGCTCGAACACCGACATCGAAGACTTGCGCCAGGCCAAGGATCGGGCGGAATTTGCCTCTCACGCCAAGGATGAATTTCTGGCCGCGCTCTCGCATGAATTGCGCACCCCGCTTACGCCCGTGCTCTTGTCCGCCGCTGACCTGCAACACGACGACCGGCTCCCGCCGGATGTGCGCGACCAGCTCGGCATGATGCAGCGCAACATCGCGCTGGAAGCACGCCTGATCGATGACCTGCTCGATCTCACCCGCATCGCCCATGGCAAGCTCTCGCTGCGCACCCAGCCGTGCGACGCGCATGCTCTCATCGAGCAGGCGGTCGAAATGGTGCTCAGCGACGCGCACGGGAAAGGTCAAACCGTGGAAGTGGATCTCGCGGCCGAGCATTCGCGGGTGATCGGCGATCCCGCGCGCTTGCAGCAGGTCTTTTGGAACCTGCTCAAGAACGCGGTCAAGTTCACCCCCGAGTCCGGCCGGCTCGGCGTGCGCTCGCACGATCTGGAGGGTCGGCTGGCGTTGGAAATCAGCGATTCCGGGATCGGCATTTCGCCGGAAAACATCGAGCGAATCTTTCTTCCTTTCGAACAGGGAGGCGCGGCCTCCGCGGAGCATCGGATCGGTGGGCTTGGCCTCGGACTTTCCATTGCCAAGGCGATCCTCGATCTCCACGGCGGCAGCATCCAGGTCGAGAGCGACGGACTCGGCGAGGGCGCAACTTTTCGGGTGGAACTGCTCGCAACCGAAGAGTCGTTAGGCGAAGAGGAAGCGAAGAAAGGAGCCGCGCGATCGGATGAGGCGCGCGCGAAAGTGGCACCGTTGCGTATCCTTCTGGTGGAGGATCACCAATCGACTCTCGCGGTGCTCCAGCGCCTGCTGACTCGCGCTGGCCATCGCGTCACTTCCGCAATCAGCGTCGCGAGCGCCCTGCAATCGGCAAGCGCCGAAAGCTTCGATGTGCTCATCAGCGATGTGGGTCTGCCCGACGGCACGGGTTACGAATTGATGGAAAAATTGCGCGCCACCCACGGGCTGCGCGGGATCGCCTTGAGCGGTTACGGGATGGACGATGATCTCCGCCGTTCGCAGGAAGCCGGCTTTAGGGCGCATCTGACCAAGCCGATCGATTTCGTGCAACTGGAGCGGGCGCTGGAAGATTTGATGGCCGGGGCAGCGACGGGGTCGGAAAAATAAAAAGAATACCGTCAGCGGGATCGTGCTAACAATTTAGCGATGGAATCGCTGGAGGAAATAGAGGCGCGCGCCGAACAAGCGGTGCCCGGAGCTGGCATCGAGGTCATTCTCAATCCCGGCCCGGCCAATCAGCCATCGCTTTTGCTCGATAACGAACACGCCGTCGAGGTCGTGCGTTTTCTGCGCGATGATCGCGATCTGCGTTTGGATTTTTGCTCGAATGCCACCGGCGTCGATTGGCCGGAGCGCAAAGTGAAGACGACCACGAAAGTGAAGAAGCTGGTCGACGGCGAAGAGAAAGAGGTCGCCGAAGTCTCCGAGGAAACGATCCCCGGTTATCTCGAAGCTGTTTACCACCTCTACTCGATCGAGCGGAAAGACGGCCCGGTCATCCTTCGCCTGCGGACCGCTGATCGCGCTGACCGCACGACTCTGCCTTCGCTCACTCCGATCTATCGCAGCGCGGAATTTCAGGAGCGAGAGATTTTCGATCTCTACGGCATCCGTTTCGAAGGGCATCCCGATCTGCGCCGCATTTTAATGTGGGATGAGTTCGAGGATTTCCCGATGCGGAAGGATTACGTCGAACCGGACGATTACGAATACGAGCCCACGCCGCACGATGAAGTGCTGGCGAAGGCCAGGGAACATTATCCTGCGCGGCCCGTCATCGACGATAATCTCACCCCGCAATCATGAGCGCCGGCTTTCAAGAACTCGAAGACGCTCCGCCGCGCATGACCTCGCGGTTGGAAGGTGATCTGCTTGAGATCTCGATGGGGCCGCAGCACCCGTCCACGCACGGCGTTTTCCGCATGAACGTGGCGCTCGAAGGCGAGATCGTCCGAAAACTCAAACCCGTCTTCGGTTACCTCCATCGCAATCACGAAAAGATCGGCGAGAACACCAGCTACCTCGGCTCCATGCCATACACGGATCGGCTCGATTACTTTTGCTCGATGACCAACAACTGGGCCTACGCGCTCAGTGTGGAAAAATTAGCCGGCATCGAAGTGCCCGAGCGCGCCGAATACGTGCGCGTCATCCTCGCGGAGCTGACGCGCCTGCAAAACCACACCTCGCTTCTTGGCTTCCTCCTCAGCGACATGGGCGCGTGGGGCACGCCGCTCATGTATGCCTTTCGCGAGCGCGAGAAAATTCTCGACCTCTTCGAGTCGCTCAGCGGCTCGCGCATGATGTGCGATTACATGCGCTTCGGCGGTTGCCGTGTGGACCCCAGCGACGCCTGGATGGCGCACGCGCGGAAAGCAGTCGACGACTACCCGCGCTTCCTCGACGAATTCGAAAAGCTCATCGTCTCAAACGAAATCCTGATGGTCCGGACGCAGGAGATCGGCAAACTCAGCGCCGAACTCGCGATCAACGCCGGGATCACTGGGCCGATGTTGCGTGCGAGCGGCGTAAACTACGACCTGCGCAAAGTGGACGGCTACGGATTCTACCCGCGCTTTAAGTTCCGTGTCCCGCTCGGCGACCACGGCGATTGCTACGATCGCTTGATGATGCGCGTGCTCGAACTGCGCGAGAGCCTCGAAATTCTCAAGCAAGCCTTCGATCAGATCCAACCGGGTCCGATCATGAATCCGAAGGTGAAAATCCGCGCCTTCAAACCGCCCGCCGGCGAAGCCTACGGCCGCATCGAAGGCCCAAAAGGCGAACTCGGTTTCTACCTCATCAGCGACGGCAGCGCGAATCCGTACCGCTATCGCGTCCGGCCCCCCAGCTTCATCAACCTCACCGTCCTGGAAGACATGTGCCTCGGCCACACCGTGGCCGACGTTATGGTCATCCTCGGCAGCATCGACATCGTGATGGGCGAAGTCGATCGTTAGAATTCAAAGCAGGGCAAGAGGCGCACTGTTTGGCAATGAAATACTGGGCGTTTCTTAGCTACAGCCATGCCGACAAAAAGTGGGGTGATTGGCTGCACAAGGCGCTTGAGACTTATCGCGTGCCGCGCCAGCTCGTGGGCAAGGAATCCCGCGATGGGAAAATTCCGGCGCGCTTGTTTCCAATTTTTCGCGATCGCGAGGAACTTCCTGTTTCGGCAGACTTGGGAGCGAACATCAACGCAGCGCTGGGCGAGTCGCGGTATCTGATCGTCATCTGCTCCCCACGTGCGGCGCAATCGCGCTGGGTTGGCGAAGAAATCAGGACTTTCAAGAAGCTGGGACGCGAAGACCGCGTCCTTGCCCTGATCGTCGATGGGGAGCCCAATGCGGGCGAGGGCAAACCGGGCTTCACCGAAGCCGACGAATGCTTTCCAGCGCCAATGCGCTATCGCCTGGCGATTGATGGCGAAATATCTGGCGAGCGGACTGAGCCGATCGCTGCCGACGCCCGTGCAAATAAAGATGGCCGGGAAAACGCGAAGCTAAAACTTCTCGCAGGTTTGCTGGGCGTAAACTACGACGACCTTAAACAGCGCGAACAACGGCGGGGGGTTCGGCGGCGCGCGGCTGCGGTTGTCTTCGCGCTGTTCGTCGCTTCGCTGGTGGCAGGCGTTTGGTTCGTCCAGGAAGCGAAGAAGCGGCAACTCGCTTCCGCCGCGCAAGCAAAGGAGCATGCGCAAACCGCGCAAGAAGCTCGGTCTGACGAAGCTCGCGCTCAGGAGCTTTTCGCGGCAGGGCAATGGCGGCAGGGAGTCCTTCATCTCGGCCGCGCCGTTCGCCGCGACGATGCTTCAGAAGTCGGGACGGCTGCCCTCTGGCAGGCTCTCGTGTACGGTCGCGGCGACCGCGACGCTCTGCCCGAATGGATTGCTCCGATCAAGGGCGGGAAGCGTATCGTCGTGAGTCCGGATGGCGCACGTCTCCTGGTTGAGTTGGAGAGCGAGGTTCAAGTTCTCGATGTAGCCGCGCGCAAGAGTATAGGAGTCAAGATCAGGGGTCGATTGCTTCCGCGCTGTGATTTCAGCTCCGACGGCAAGCAGTTCGTCGTGCTGGCTGCGGACGATCGACTTCAGCTCGTCAATTCCGCGACCGCGGCGCCCGTCGGAAAGCAGATCATT
This sequence comes from Chthoniobacterales bacterium, assembly GCA_038258815.1. Lineage (GTDB taxonomy): Bacteria > Verrucomicrobiota > Verrucomicrobiia > Chthoniobacterales > UBA10450 > JACCTI01. The sequence continues at coordinate 136,177 of JBBSPM010000001.1, read as the reverse complement.
GCGGAAGGGAGGATCACGTCTGCAGCTCTCCTGCCCGACAATTCCGCTATCATTGTGGCGACAAAAACGGCGCCGGTGCGCAAATGGGATCTCCTGACCCAAAACATGATTGGCAACGCGATTCGCGATCCCACCCCGCAAGCGACCATTCTCCTGACCAGTGACGGCCGAACCCTGATCACGTCAACATCCGCGATGAGCTTGGAGAACCCGCTGATTGCAGAGTCGGAAACTCTCCGTTTTTGGAAACTCGATGAGGGAATTCCGATTAGCCCAGCGTTCCAATTTTCGATTCTGGCAAATACTATTCCATTGAGCGCAGATGGGCGTCGCCTCTTAGTTCAGAATCCGCACTACAAGCTTGCTGTCCTTGATGTTCCGAGCGGTCAGGTAGTTGCGGGCCCATGGGAGGACATCGGACCGGATGATTGCGCGGCGGTGAGCCCCGACGGGAGATTCGTCGGAGTCGGAACCGAAGAGGGCAAGGTGTCTGTGCATGGCGTTGCGTTAGAGGGGTTCTCGGCGGTCGTTCCGGATCAAAGCGGACTTATCCAAGAAATTGTTTTCACCCCCGAAAGCCGCGCGCTCATGATCGCAACCAGCGATGGAAATGCGGTGTTGTGGGACTTTGTCCACGGCCTCCCTGTCAGTGGACTGTTGCGCCACCGCATGGCCGTGATCGGAGTGGGCGTGACGCGGGGAAATCGTTTCATCGCAACCCTTGAGCGGGAAGGTGCCGTCCGAATCTGGCCCGGAACATCATTTGCAGAAGACGGCGTTACTTTGCCGCTTCCGAACGTCGCTTGGTGGCTTGGTGCAACCGGAGGCTATTCGAAGTTTCTGAGCATCAACCGAGATGGGCAACTAGAGCTTTCCGAGAGCGAGACGGGAGAGCGCTCCGCGACACTTGGGGAACAAGACCTTCGTTCCGAGGTGCAGGCCACCTGGAGCGCTGATCGCAGGTTCGTGTTCACCAGTTCTCGCGGCAGGGGAGACGGAACTCTGTGGGACTTAAGGACGAAACCGCCGCTCGGTGTTCTGATCCAGCATGGAGCGGGAGTGCTCCCCCAGCCGAATCCGGCAGAAGGCCGAGCCGCACCGGTTCTTCCGTTGAGTTGTTCGATCTTTTCTCCCGATGGGAAGGTCTTGGCGACTGGAGGCGGTGACGGCCGCGTGAAATTCTGGAGCGTTCCCTCAGGATTACCTGCGTTGCCTTCTTTGGAATTTCCCGTGCCGGTCACCTTAATGAGTTGGGGCTCAGCGATCGAAAATCTAGCTATTGCGACAGGTTGGCATTGGTGGAAAGAATCCGGCAGAAGCGATCAAGTCCACTTGTGGGATTTGGAGGCAAACCAGAGGCGCGGGCAAATTATCGAACCAGGACCTTCGGTCGATCGTATTGCGTTCAGTCCGACCGGGACTCTCATGGCAACGATACAGAATGGTTCGATTCGGTTGTGGGATTCCGGTTCCGGACAGCCGAGGGAAGGACCGGCTGGCGAACACGCTCCGAGCGCGGTCTTTGCATTTAGCCCAGATGGAACCCGCTACGTCGCTGGAGGTCGCGACGGATCGGAGGCTTTTCTCTGGAATTCCGCGACCGGCCAGCAAGTCGGTAGCCCGATGCGGACGGAACATTATTTCTCGGCTGTAGCCTGGAGCCCGGACGGTCGATGGCTTGCGACCGGAACGTGGGATGAGGGAGGTGGGCCGTTTGTGGGTCATGTTCAGATCTGGGACGGAGCTACTGCACGCCCGGTGGGAACTGCTTGGAAATTCACGCACAGCATTGGCACAGTGGAATGGAGTGCAGACGGTCGCACTCTGACGGCCGTCGAGAATGGGGCTGCCATCCATCGGTTTCGATGGTGCCCGCCTAGCTCGACGGGCGCCTGGCTTGATGATCTGGTGCTCGCTGAAACAGGTCTAAGTTTTTCCACGCACCAATCGGCTCAAGACGTTCCGATGGAAGAACGAGTGGCGGCCCGGTCGCGTGTCGTCGCTTCTTTACGGGCGGATCAGACCACGATAACAGAGTGTGGGTGGTCAAGATTTCTGGAAACGTGGGTGATGTCTGCTGGCCGACGTGCGGCAAAACCGTTACGAGCATTCGTTCCATGGCCAACTCCCGCTGCGCAGCTCATTAACGCAAAGCCTGGCGCGCCGGATGCATCGAAATCTTCACCCGCAGCGATGGCTGGGGCGGCCCGCCAGGACGCATCCCTAAATCCGTCCCCAGACAAACCTTGGCTGATCGCCGATTCAAGTAAGCGACGACTGACTTCCGAAGAGTTGCGGACTTTCACGGCGGAGCAACTTTGGCAGGCTCGAAACGAGATTTTCGCACGGCACGGCCTCATCTTCTCGACTGAGCGCGGAAAGGCGTTCAGTAGGAGCCTCGGATCGCGTTACCGCGGCACCGATGCTGATCAAGGCCGCGTCTTCGCGGCCCTGAACGAGATCGAACGTGCAAACGTGGAATTGTTGAAAGCGCTTGAGGACAGGAAAACTCACTGACGAATTATCTCTGCCTCTCGATCTTCGCGCTCTCCGCCTTGCTCGCGCTTCTCATTTCGCGTCCCGCTGGGCGATTACGGCGATTGCTACGATCGCCTCATGATGCGCGCGCGCGAAATGCGCGAGAGCTTCGACATTCTGAAGCAAACCTTCGCCCAGATCCAGCCCGGCCCCATCCAAAATCCGAAGATCAAAATCCGCGCCTTCAAACCTCCCGCCGGCGAAGCCTACGGCCGCATCGAAAGCCCGAAAGGCGAACTCGGTTTCTACCTGATCAGCGACGGCAGTGCGAGCCGCTACCGCGTGCGCCCGCCCAGCTTCATCAATCTCACCGTCCTGGAAGACATGTGCCTCGGCCACACCGTCGCCGACGTCATGGTCATCCTCGGCAGCATCGACATCGTGATGGGCGAAGTCGATCGGTGATGATGGTCACCAAACGGTACAATTTACCACCGAATCTCTCCCCAGTTTCCGGATGGTTTGTGGATTGCACCAGCTTCGTCGTGATGGCTCGTCATGGTCTGCGCGAAGCCGCAACTACAGACGCTCATTTCACCGAAGCAGGCGTTGTTGCGGTAAGCTCGCAGCTTTGCCAGCGATCGGGAAGTGCCACGCGCGGCCGCTGCTGTCACCGCGAGACTCCAGCAGCCGTCTGCGCCAGACGTGGTCGCTATGGCTATGCGAAACACGCGATCCGTTAACTGCGCTCTCTTCGCCGGATTTCAGTGGCGTTCGAGATGAACGACGTGGTTCGCGCTGGTGAAGACAAGGCCGACATTTTGCACTTAGCCAGAGCATCGGTTTTTACAGCCGGGGCTGCGGCAACGCTCTGGAACATGATCCGAAACACTACCTCTGACGGGTTGAACACTGACTCTGGATAACGGAAGAACTCCGAATAATTCGCTTTGCACACGTACCATAAATGATACGTTACGTCCGTGCCCAATCCGCGTCCGTTGCCCGTGGTCTTTTTCCGCACCGAGGCGGGCCGCGAACCGGTGCGCGAATGGCTGAAAGACCTGGCTCGTGAGGAACGGCGGATCATCGGCGAAGACCTCAAGACGCTGCAATTCCGCTGGCCGCTCGGGATGCCGCTGGTGCGCAACCTCGGCGGCGGTCTTTGGGAGTTGCGTTCGACTCTGCCAACGCGGATCGCCCGCTGCCTCTTTTATACACCGGGCCGCCGCCTCGTGCTGCTGCACGGCTTCATCAAGAAAACACAGAAAACACCATCGGAGGACAAGGCGCTGGCTTTGAAACGCAAACATGCCCACAGCAAAAAAGAAAAAGAATAAGAACCCGCACGACGGCAGCAATCTCGACGACTTCCTGAAAGAGGAAGGCATCTTCGAGGAAGTGCAGGCCGCGGCGCTCAAGCGCGCGTTCGCGCTGAAGCTCAGCGACCTGATGGAAGAGCAGCAGGTGAAAAAGACCTCGCTGGCGAAACAGATGCGCACCTCGCGCGCCGCACTCGATCGGTTGCTCGATCCAGCGAACACGTCGGTGACGCTCGCGACTCTGACCCGCGCGGCGCGGGCGTTGGGGCGCACGGTGAAGATCGAGTTGATCCCCGCGTGAGTCCGGCGGTGACGGAAGGACTTGCTGTGCGTGGCGCGAATTCTTTCGCAGAAGCGCTAGCTAGGCGAATCCCGTCCTCGTCGATGAGCCGGGCGTCGGAAAGACGGGCATCGTCGAGAGGCTGGCCCGGCGGATCGCAGCGCGGGAGTGCCGGAGTTTCTGCGCAAGGCGCGGATCGTGGAGATTTCGATGTCCGCGCTCATCGCCGGCGCGCCGTATCGCGGGCAGTTTCAGGAGCGCTTGCAGGCGGTCACGAAGGAGACGGCAAACGCACCGATTCGCGTGAGCAGTAATTTCGGGAAGGACCCGCCACCACCTGCCAATACCCCGACTCACGCCCGCCGGACGTGGTACAGCGGCGTCAGGGTCATCCTCGGCAGCATCGACATCTTGATGGGCGAAGTGGACCGATAGGCCTCCACTTTGATTCGCGCAGTTTACCCGCTGAGGATTTCTGCGGACCCTGGAGTCGCGTCCACCACCTGCGAGAGAGGCACCACCTCGATCTTTTTCGTCAGCGCATAGCGGCGTTCACCCGGATAGACAACGGTGAGCGCATCCAGTTTGAGATCCTCCCTTGATCACGTCCCTCAATACCATGAAAATCCCGCAAGCAATGCAGGTTTTTCATGGTTATCCGGGAACGTCACGGTCATCCCCGCCCGCAGTGACTTCGATGCATCGACATCCTGACGGGCCAAGTGGACCGCTAAGCCGAGCGTCTTGCGATTCTGCCAGCTTCGTCATACCCTTGGACGGTGAAAACGCTATCCGTAAAGCTCCCGCTCCCGCTGGCACGCTGGCTCCTGAAACGTTCCCGCGAACTGGGCCGCACCCAATCCGACCTGGTGCGCCACGCGCTGGAAGAGCAGCGCCAAGGGAAAGGCCAGTCGACTTGTCACGATCTCATGCAGGACGTATGCGGGCATTTTAGCGGGCCGCCCGACTTGTCGACCAATCCAAAATATCTTGATGACTACGGGAAATGATTGCGACCCTGCTCGATGCGGGGCCCCTCGTCGCGTATTTGAGCGATCGCGACAAGTGGCATGCGTGGGCGGTGCAGCAGTTCGCCAGCCTGCGACCGCCGCTTCTGACTTGCGAAGCGGTGCTCAGCGAAGCCTGTTTCCTCGCGCAACGCGACGGTGGCAAACCGGCCGACGTTTTGCGTCTTCTCCATCGCGGGGCATTTCAAATCGCGTTCGACCTGGAGACAGAAGCTGCGGCGCTGCAGTCGCTTATGGAACGTTACTCGGACGCGCCGATGTCTTTGGCTGATGCGTGTCTGGTTCGGTTGAGTGAATTGCACCGCGACTGTCGGGTCTTCACGCTCGACTCGCACTTCTCCCACTATCGCCGAAACGCGCGGCAATTGATCCCGCTCCTCGCACCTTGGTAGCGAGGAGGTCATGGTCATCCTCGGCAGCCTCGACATCGTGATGGCGAAGTCGATCGGTGAGGAAACAATCTCCTTCGACTCGCCTGTTGCTTTACGCGCGAGAGTAAGCCGTTATCTTACTCGCCGTGGAAACAATCATTTCGTCTAAAGGACAAGTCGTGCTTCCTGCGCGCCTGCGCGAACGTGACCGGATTGCCTCCGGTCAAAAATTTGATATCGAACGCTTGGAGGCCGGCCAGTATCTCCTGAAGAGGCAGCCCGTGCCGGACAACCAAGGCTTGGTGGACTGGCTGCTCGCATGCCCCGACAAAGATTGGTTTCAGCCCATCAGCTCCGAATCCACTGATTCGCTTTGAAATATTTAGTCGATGCCAACGTCTTGAGCGAGCCGACCAAGCCCGGGCCCGATGCTTCGGTCATCGCCTGGCTGCGCCAGCATGAACGCGATCTCGCGGTAAGTCCGATTATTCTCGGGGAACTCGAATACGGCATCTTGATTCTCCCCGCTGGTCGTCGGCGCGCCCGCCTCGAACAATGGTTTAGCGCGGGGGTTCCCAGCCTTCAGGTGCTCGACTTCGATACGGCCGTGGCCAATACTTGGGCCGCACTGCTCGCACGATTGAAGAAAAACGGACGCGCCATGCCGATCAAAGACAGTCTCATCGCCGCCACTGCTCTCACGCACAAACTAACCGTGGCGACGCGGAACGTTGTGGACTTTCGCACCGCAGGAATACCGGTCGAGAATCCGTTCCAAAGCTCCACCCGGGCATAGGAATTCGCCGACGTGCTGTCAAAACTCAGTGAAAGTTTCGAGAAGCCAGCGCACTTTGACGCAATGCAAATAACCAAGACAGCGTTCGGAATGTGGAGCGGGGGGCGCTTCATGCACTTTGGCGAAGCCGTCGATGACGACCGCCTCATCGCACTCATTCTGCTTGCGTACGAAAGGGGCATTCGCACTTTCTTAACCGCCGACGTTTACGGAGCAGGCGAAGCGGACACTCTTCTCGGGCGCGCGTTGGAAGGAATTCCGCGCGATAGCTATTGCCTGGTCGGCGCGGTCGGGCATGATTTTTATAAGGGCCAGCGCGACGGGTCGAAAGGTTTTCCGCGCTTTACGAACGAGCAGTTGCGGAAGCCGAGCGAGTTCGCCAGCTACCTGCGCGAGGCGACGGAGAAATCTCTCGCACGCTGCCGCGCCGATCGTTTCGATCTCCTGCTCCTGCACAATCCCGACGAGTCTGGCTTTACCGCCGACGCGGTCTGGAACGGCATGGCGAAACTAAAAGATGCCGGCCTAACGAGTCAGCTCGGCATCGCACCCGGGCCGGCAAACGGTTTCACGCTTGATCTCATTCTTTGTCTGGAGCGCTTCCAGGGTTTGCTCGATTGGGCCATGATCATTCTCAATCCGTTGGAGCCGTGGCCAGGTCGCCTCGTCCTTCCGGCGGCAGAGAAAACCGGCACGAGAATTCTGACGCGGGTGGTCGATTACGGCGGGCTTTTTCACGACGACGTGAAACCCGGTCACGAATTCGGCGCGCGCGATCACCGGACGTTCCGGCCGGCCGGGTGGGTCGAGGCCGGTGCGGGGAAGATCGAGCAAATACGCGGGATCGCAGAAGCCCACGGACTCACGATGTTGCAGCTCGCTTGCATTTGGAATCTGCAACATGCGCCGGTGGAATGCGTCGTCCCGACCTTGATTCAGGAAGCCGGCGCGAACGCGAAGCGCATTGAAACGAAAGTGGAAGAGCTGGCCACTCTGCCCGAGGTGACTCTCACTCCCGAGGAATTTGCGCAGATGGCCAAGATCGGGGACAACGCGAACTGTATGAGCTTGAAGGGCGCGAACGCCGAACATGCCGGCGATCCCCTGCCCGACCGCTGGCCGCTCAACGCGGAGCTGGGCGCCGTTGCTGAGCGATGGAAGATCGATCCGATCGGGGATCTGGCGAACGCGATGGCACCGGCCAGCGCAACAAAGTAAGATCGCTCTCGACCAATCCTGCTGATGCGAAAATCTCTTCTGCTTCTTCTCGCACTCGGGTTTCCGCTGTCCGCTTTCCCGGCGGACGACGCGGCGCAGGAAGCCAACTTCCTCGCGAACGCGCGCCAGTTGATCCTGGAAGGCAAGCGGAGCGGCGAAGGTTATTTTTCATCGGACGGGAAACAACTCATTTTCCAAAGCGAACGCGAAGCGGGGAATCCGTTTTACCAAATTTACGCGCTCGATTTCGAGACAGGCGACACGAAGCGTGTTTCTCCGGGCGCAGGAAAAACAACCTGCGCGTTTTTCCAACCGGGGGCCGACCGCGTGCTCTTCGCCTCGACCCACGGCGATCCAGAATCGATCGCGAAACAACAGGCGGAACTCGATTTTCGCGCGAGCGGGAAACAGCGGCGGTATTCGTGGGATTACGACGAATCGTTTGAGATTTACTCCGCGAAGCAGGACGGGAGCGAGATGAAGAATCTGACCAATTCGCTTGGTTACGATGCGGAGGGATCGTTTTCGCCGGACGGCAAGCAGATCGTGTTTTGTTCGCTGCGTTCTGCGTTTCCGCTGGATCACCTTTCGCCGGAAGAGCGGAAGCGTTACGAGCAAGACGCCGCCTACTTCGGCGAAATCTATTTGATGAATGCGGACGGCTCGAACCTCCGTCGCCTAACGAACGAGCCCGGCTACGACGGCGGGCCGTTTTTCTCGCCGAACGGCGAGCGGATCATTTGGCGACACTTCGAGGAGAATGGAATGATCGCCGACGTCTGGACGATGAAGCTGGATGGCTCAGAGAAACAGCGGATCACAGATTTCAAGTCGATGTCGTGGGCGCCGTATTTCCATCCGAGTGGCGATTACATCATCTTCACGTCGAACAAGCTCGGTTTCGAGAACTTCGAGTTGTTCATGGTGGACGCGAGGGGCGAACACGAACCAGTCCGCGTGACGTTTACCGATGGGTTCGATGGGTTGCCCGTTTTTTCGCCCGATGGAAAGAAGCTCGCCTGGACGAGCGGGCGGACCAGTGGCGGAAAAGCTCAGATCTTTCTCGCGGATTGGAATGACGCGGCCGCACGACAGGCGATCGCGCAGGCGTCGGCGCGCGGAACCGACAAAGCGGAAGCGGGCGAAGCGTTTTCGCCTGCGATCACGAAGACGGATTTGCAGCACGAGGTGGAATGGCTGGCCGACGCCAAACGCGAGGGACGCATGACGGGCAGCGCGGGCGCGAAAGCATCCGCGGAGTGGCTGGCGGATTATTTTAAGAAGGTCGGGCTGAAATCCTTCGGCCCTGACTACGCCGTACCGTTCGAGTTTAATTCCGGCGAGCGCGTGATACCCGAGCAAACCAATCTCGCGCTCTCAAGCGAAGGGACGGCGAAGGTCGAGGCAAAACTCGGGGAGGATTTCCGCCCGCTTTCGTTCAGCGAAAATGGGAACTCGGACGGCGAGGTCGTGTTCGCCGGTTACGGATTGACGGTGCCGGATGGCGGCGGCGCGGCATACGACTCGTATGAGGGGCTCGAAGTGAAGGATAAGATCGTGCTCATCCTCCGCTACGTGCCGGAGAACGTCGATCCGACGCGCCGCGCGCATCTGAATCGCTACGCAGGTTTGCGCTACAAGGCGATGCAGGCGCGAGAGCACGGTGCCAAGGCCGTGCTCGTGGTGACGGGTCCGAATTCGCCGAACGCCGGCGAGGTGCTCGCCCTAACGAATGACGGGACGAGCGCGGGCAGCGGGATTTTGGCGGCATCGATCAGCGGGAAATTAGCCGACACGCTCCTGGTGCCGAGCGGGAAGACGTTGAAGGAATTGCAGACGGCGCTGGACGATGAGAATCCGCACGCGGAGCGGGGCCTGGTTGTGCCGAAAGTGAAAGTAAAGCTCGCCTGCGGGGTCGAGCATTTGAAGGACAACGGGCGCGATGTGGCCGGCTATCTCCCGCCCGCGAACGGCAGCGACGAGTATGTTGTGATCGGGGCGCACTTCGATCATCTTGGTCGTGGCGGCAACAGTTCGTTAGGCCATTCCGGCGAGGAGAACAAGATTCATCCGGGCGCGGACGACAACGCCTCCGGTACGGCGTGGGTGATGGAGCTGGCCGCGTCGCTCGCGCAGGAACAGGCGACGCATCCAGAGAAGTTCCGGCGTGGCGTGATCTTTGCCGGTTGGGCGGGCGAAGAGATCGGGCTCATCGGCTCGGCGGCGTTCACCGAGCATCCGCCGGTGCCGCTCGACAAGATTGTCGCCTACGTGAACGCGGACATGGTGGGCCGCTTGCGCGAAAACAAGCTGACCGTGCAAGGCGTGGGTTCATCGAAGGTCTGGCGAAAGATGATTGAAAAACGAAACGTGGCCGCGGGTTTCGCTCTTGCGTTGCAGGACGATCCCTATCTGCCGACTGATGTGACCAGCTTCTACGCGAAGAATGTGCCGGTCTTGAACTTCTTTACCGGTGCGCACGAAGATTATCATCGGCCGACGGATACGGCCGAGAAGATCAACTACGAAGGCATCGAGCGGATCGCGAAGTTCGCGCAACAGATCGTGCTCGATTTGGTGAACGCGCCGGAGCGTCCGGACCTCGCGAAAGTGGAACGGAGCGGCCCAGCCGGCGGCGGCGGCCGCGAAACGCTGCGTGCGTATCTTGGTTCAATCCCGGATTACACCACGGAAGTGAAAGGCGTGAAGTTGAGCGGCGTGCGCGGCAATAGCCCGGCGGAAAAAGGCGGGCTGAAAGGCGGCGATGTGATCGTCGAATTTGGCGGCCAAAAGATCACGAACATCTACGATTACACCTACGCACTCGACGCGGTGAAAATTGGCCAGCCAGTGCAGATGATGGTGGAGCGCGATGGCCAACGCGTTGAATTGACGGTGACGCCCGAGGCGCGGAAATAAACCGGAATCCACATGATCGGCGCAGGCATACTTCAAGGCATGGCGGTGACAGCGCGCAACTTCGTCGGCAGCTACTTCGAGAAAGATCGCCTCACTACCGTGCAATATCCGGAGGAGCGCGCGCCGCTGCCGGAGAACTACCGCAACTTCCCGTTCCTCGTTTTCGACGGCGGTGACGCCCAGGCTGGTTTGCGCTGCGTGGCCTGCAAGATTTGCGAAAAAGAATGTCCGCCACAGTGCATTTACATCGTCAAGAGCACGGACAAAAAGCCGGATTACATGGAGAAGCCGCAGTTTTATCCGGCGCAATTCGACATCGATATTTCGGTTTGCATGAGCTGCCAGATTTGCGTGGAGGTTTGTCCGTTCGAGGCGATTAAGATGGACAAGGTGTTCGAACTGAGCCGGCGCGAACGCTTCGACGCCTTCCTCATGCGGAAGGACGAGCTGGCCAAGTCTAACGAATACTACCACGGCATCCACCCGATCGAAGCGACCGAGGTCGACGCCAATCTGGCCGCTGCCGCCGCGGCGAAGAAGAAGCCCGCGTAGAAGCGATGGAGCCGGCCCGCCCTCGGGCCGAAGATCGCCAAAGGTAACAGCAACGTTACTTTTGCGTCGTGGCTCAAACGCCGCGTCGAGCGTTATTCTTATCTGCCGCTGCGCTTCCCAAGAGGCCACCCGCCTTGCTACGATCTCCCGTGATGAGCCTTCGAATTTTTGCCCTCGGCACCGTGATCTACTCCGCCTTAATCGAAATCGCGCCAGCTCAGGCCACGATCGAGGGCCGCGTGGCCTTGCCCGATACCAAATCGATTCCGGTGATGACGAAGCGCTACGAAGTCGTGACCAAGGGCGGCGTGCTCGCGACCAATCCGCCGCTCGCCATCGTCTATCTGGAAGGCGCGCCGGCCAAGGGCGGGACGCGGCCGACCACGCAGGTCGCGCAAAAAGAAATGAATTTTCTGCCCACGCTGCTCGCGATCGAGACCGGCACGAAGGTGGAATTTCCCAATGAAGACGACACCTATCACAACATCTTTTCCTACTCGCCGGCGAAGCGGTTCGATCTCGGGCGTTACCGGCCGGACGAGCGTCCGATCCCTTCGGTGGTTTTCGACCAGGCCGGGCTGGTGACCTTGCGCTGCGACATTCATGAGCACATGCTTGGCCTCATTCTCGTGCTGGGTACGCCTTACTTCACCACGACCGACCCCGACGGACACTTCCGGCTCAAGGGATTGCCGGCGGGCCACTACACGCTCAAAGCCTGGATCGACAGCCGCACGATCCGCGAAAAACCGGTGGACCTGAAGGCGGGGTCGACCCTGCAGGTGGACTTCCAGTGAGTGCGCCAGAGAACGGGAAGAAGAATGGCGTGACCAGCTTCCGCATCAAGCTCCTGGTCGCGATGATGCTGATGGTGGTGGCCATGACCTCACTCGGACTCTTCCTGGCCGAACGCAAAGTCGCGATCGAAGCGGAGCGCGATCTCATCCAGGATTTTCGTAACGAACTGGCTACGCTGCACGGAGTGCAGGCGATGCGGAAATCCGCTCTCGCCGAGCGCTGCGTCGATTTGGTGAAGCGCCCGCGCATCCATGCCGCGCTGGAAGATGATGCGCTGGATCTTCTCTATCCGAGCGCGCGCACTGAATTGCGCGACCTGGTGGAAATGGAGGACGGACGCCCGTCTTCCAATCCCCGGGATCAGATGCACGCCAAGTTCTATCGTTTTCTCGATAGTCGCGGCGCCGTCATCTCGCCGCCACATCCGACGGAGGTGGGCGAGTTGCGGCCAGCGGAGGAGCAAAGTCTGACGATTCCGTCGCTCCCGCCTGGTGAACAGTTGGGCTATCTCCCGCGGGAGGCGGCCGGCCAGCCCACGGTGGTGGATGAATTGGTCGTGATGCCGATTTTTTCCAACCAGAGCGGCCAGCCGATCGGCGCGCTCGTGCTCGGCTTCAAGCCGGTCGAGTTCGGCCGCGATCGTTCCGAAAAGGGAATCGAAAGCGGGATTTGGTTGCAGGGGCGGACCTACTTGCCGGCTTTGACCGAGTCGGAGCAAAAAGCGCTGGGCGTGGAATTGAATCGCCGCACCGCCACGCCCGCCGACGAGAATCGCTTCGAGATGGCAATCGATGAGCAGCCGCACCTCGTTTTTTACAAACGCCTCAATCCGAACTCGCTCTACCCGTCGGCCTACGAAGTGGCGGTTTACCCGATGGCCGACGCGCGCGCCCGGCGACGGCAGATTCGGATTCAGGTGATTCTGGTCGGGGCGATCCTGCTCGGGGCGGGATTGCTCGCGAGCCATTTCTTTTCGCAGCGTCTCTCGCGCCCGGTGGAAAAACTGGCAGTGACCTCGGAAGAGAACCGCACCCAGCGGAAGCGCGCCGAGGCGGCGCTGGAATTGACCAGCGAAGAATTGCAACGCTCGGCCCGCTTCTCCGCCGATGCTTCGCATCAATTGAAAACGCCGGTCACGGTCTTGCGCGCTGGGATTGATGAGCTGATGGCGCGAGAGAATTTCCCTCCGGAGGTTTACGATCAGCTCTCTGCCCTGCTTCACCAAACTTACCGAATCACGAGCGTGATCGACGATTTGCTCCTGCTTTCGCGGGTGGATGCCGGGCGCCTCCAGATTAACTTCGGCACGGTGAACTTGTCGCAGTTGCTGGAAGAATGGATCGATGATCTGAGCGCGTTGCCCGACGAGCTGCAGATTAGGGTGGAGACTAATTTTCCGCCCGATCTCCGCATCGCGGGGGAGCGGAGTTACGTCGCTCTGATTGTGCAAAACCTGCTCGAGAATGCGCGCAAATATAATGTGTCGGGCGGCTACATTTGCGTCTTCGCGCGGGAGGAGGGGGACCACGTTGTGCTGTGCGTGGAGAATAGCACCACGCGACCAATTTCAGAAGCGGCGCGAGAGCACATCTTCGAACGCTTTCATCGCTGTGGGATGGGCGAAAATATTCCCGGGCACGGTCTCGGATTAAACCTGGCGCGCGAAGTCGCACGCCTGCACGGAGGCGACCTGCGTCTGGTGCGATCGGATGACGAGTGTACAGAGTTCGAGGTTCGATTCAGGGTTGCTCAAGCTGCTGCGGCGGTGCTGGCTCATTCTGCATGAAACTTGGCCGCCTTCTCGTCTTGCTCGTTCCTTTCTTAGGATGCGAAGCGCAGGCGCAGGCATTCATCGATCGGCTCGATCAAAGTCTTACCGTCAGCGCGCTGGACGATCGTTTCCGGACACGATTGAGCGGCACACTGGACGCGGAGTTCTACGCCTTCGATCTGCCGGCGCCAGGCTTGATCGACTCCACCACGCAGCCGCTTTTCAGTCCGCGCCTGACGCTCTTCGTCGACTCGCAAATTGGTTCGGCAATATACTTCTTTAGTCAGGTGCGGATCGATCGGCATTTCGATCCGAGCAATCGCGGCGCGCAGATTCGGTTGGATGAATACGCGGTCCGGATCACGCCGTGGGAAGATGGCCGCTTCAGCGTGCAGGTCGGGAAATTTGCCACCGTCATCGGGCGCTGGGTGCAGCGTCATCTTTCCTGGGATAATCCGTTCCTGAACGCGCCGCTCATTTACGAAAACAACACCGCGATCGAGGATCGCGCCGCACCTGCTTTCACCGCGGATCTCGATGCGGAATTGAGCGACGCAAAATACGAATATAACCCGACCATCTGGGGTCCGAATTATACCACAGGAGCTTCGGCCGCGGGCCGAGTGGGCCTTTTCGATTATGCCGTCGAGTTAAAGAACGCGTCGCTTTCCTCACGACCGGAGGGATGGGATGCGGCGCGCGTCGGGTTTGCGCATCCGACCATTAGCGGCCGCCTCGGCGTTCGCCCTAACGAGGCTTGGAACCTCGGTCTGTCAGCCAGCAACGGCTCCTACTTTGCCGAAGAAGCTGCTTCCACTTTGCCGCGCGGCCGCAGCTTGGGCGATTACCGCGAAACGTTGATCGCGCAGGATGTCAGCTTCGAGTGGCACCATCTCCAGATTTGGGCGGAAGTGCATGAGGCGCGTTTCGAAGTTCCGCGGGTCGGGAACGCGGACGTGCTCGGCTACTTCATCGAGGCGAAATACAAATTCGCGCCGCAGCTCTTCGGCGCCATGCGCTGGAACCAACAGCTCTACGGCGATGTGCCGGATGGGTTTGGCGGCGAAAAACCATGGGGCCACGACGCGTGGCGCATCGATACGGCCCTCGCCTACCGCTTCACCGCGCACATCCAGCTCAAGGTCCAATACGACCTCGAACACAACGACAATGCGCGTGACGGCTTCGGCCATTTTTTCGGGACGCAACTGACGGTCCGGTTCTAGCGCCCAACGGGTAGGGTCGCCGCGCTGCGGCGACCGAGACGCGCCGCCTGCAAATAAATATTCCGCACCTCGCAAAACGAACCACCTCTCTCGGACAGCGCACCGCGCCGTCCCTACCCATGAGCTCGAGCGCCAAAACGCCATGTCCCACGCAAGTAACAGCGCTGTTACTTTTGCCGGTTCGCACCGTCGCTTCGATGGTGACAGTCTCGGATTTCACGCATGCGCATTCTTATTATTGACGACGAGGTCCGGCTGACGCGCCACGTGCAGTCGGCCTTGACCGAGGCCGGGCACGACCCTGTCACGGTGCATGATGGCGAGAAGGCGCTCGGAATTGTGATGGAATCGGCGTTCGATCTCATCGTGCTGGACGTGGGCCTGCCGGGCATGGACGGCTTTGAAGTTCTGCGCCGGTTGCGGGCACAAGACGTCTCCAGCCGGGTGTTGATGCTGACGGCCCGGGGCGAACTCACCGATCGCCTGATGGGCTTGCAGCTGGGCGCGGACGATTATTTGGCGAAGCCCTTCGCGATGCAGGAGCTGGTGGCGCGCGTGCGGGCCTTGAGCCGTCGTTACGCGGAGGAACCGGCGCTCAGTCTGCATGCGGGCGATCTGACCTTGAATCTGGTTGAACAATCGGTGCACCGCGCCGGCGTGCCGATCGAACTCTCGACCCGCGAACTCACTCTCTTGCGCGTCCTCATGCGCGAGCCGGGCCGCGTCTTCACCCGCACCGAACTCTGCGAACGCGTCTGGGAACGTGAGCACGAGTACGACACCAAGCTGGTGGAAGTTTTCATCGGTCGGCTGCGCAAGAAGCTCGGTCAGCCGCCCCTCATCCAAACGGTCCGCCACACCGGCTACACCATCCCGGAGTCGGCCGGAACGAAGGCGTAGTTCGGATCATTTGAGCCGCGCGCAGCGCTCCCGATAAGCGCCCCGTAAAAGTAACAACTGCGTTACTCTTGAAGTCCAGCCGCGCGCGAAGAGGCGTGCGATTATCCTTACGCAAAGCGTTCCAACTTCAACCTCCCAAGGAGCTGAAATCATGTCGAAATCCGCAGGTTACACTCATGGCCGGCCGGTCGTGCTGGCTCTCGCAACGCAGAATCACAACGCGCTCTGGCGCACCGCGCTCAGAGCTGTTTTTCGACTTCAACCTGACGGGCACGATCAACGCCACCGATCTGGCGATGGCGAAGGGCGCAGCTTCGGGTGCCGCGAGACCGGCGGCTCATTTAGAATAAGCGCGCGGAAATTTCCATTGCGTCGCCTCAGCGATCGTCCCGTTGATGGATCCTCTATATGTCTCGCAATTCCGATTTCGGCGTTCGCGGATCCACCGGTCTGTCGAGCGGCTCGGTGATCAAAAAGATCGTGCCCGCGAGCGCCGCCTTGCCGAAAGTCCCCGCGCCACTCGGCCCGAAATTGCGCAACGTCACGCCCTGCGTGGTCGGGTTCGATCTTGAAGAGGGTGAAGGTTTGTCATAACGTCAGACATGTCGGGAGCAGTGAAAGCGAGGCCGAAGGAAAAGAAACTGAAACGCACCGCAGCCCTTCCACCGCCTGATTCTTTCTCCATGCGCGATCTGAATCGGCAACCAGCCCGTGTTCTGAAGGCGTGCGACCAGCATGGCTCCGTCCGTATCCGCATGCGCTCGGGCGCCGCTTACGTGTTGCGCCGGGAAGAATCGGACTCGGCCACGATGGGGCCACTGCCAGACTTTCGAGCCCACCGGCGGCATCTACGGGAACTCGGATACGTGCCCCCAGCGGCGCATGAGATTGAGCGACTCAATCGCATCATCGCCGGGGAAGAATGAAGGCTTACGCCGATACCAATTACTTTGTTCGCTTATATCTTGATCTACCGGAATCCGAGCTGGCGGACGCATTAGCCGAAGCCGCCCGTCGCGGAAAGGCTCCGCCTCTTCCCGTTACCTGGCTTTTGCGTCTGGAGTTTACGAACGCGCTCCAGCGTCTCGTCTTTGAGACGCGCACCGGCGGGCAACATCGCGTCAGTCACGAAGCCGCGAGTGCCGCGCTCGCCACCTTCGACGAGCATTTAGACGCGAGCGGCACAATTCGGGGGGCCGTGATTGCCTTCGACTCCCTGATCGACCAGGCTCGGCAAATAATCCTGCGGCAGACGCCGCGCTACGGCTTCCGCATTTACGACGTCCTGCACGTCACCTCGGCGCTCGTCCTTGGCTGCGACACCTTCTGGAGCTTCGACGAGCGCGCGAAGAAGCTGGCGAAGCTCGAAGGATTAAAGACCAATTAGCGCAGCAGATCGCTGGCGGAGGCGCCGCGTCCTTTCCACCTCCGCTGGCGGCGACCAGAGTGTCTCCCGCAAGGTGCATGGTAATGTCGGTGCCTTCGATGTGACCTTCCGCTCACTGGCACGCCGGGTGTCGAATGCCGCTCATGGCGCGGCGCGAACAGCAGCCACGTAGGCTTCCAAGGCAGATCGGTCGTCTGAGTTCAATTTAGCCCGCGGGGCCATTTCGCCGACGATGGTGTGCCATTGCGCGATGGAATACTTGGCGATCGGCTGAGGCAGATGGCACTCGGTGCAGCGGGTGGTATACAACTCCCGCCCGCGCAGTAGCACTGCGGCGGGGGCGCTTCGTTGGCCGCGACCAGTGAGCGATGCGACTTCTGGCACGACGTTCTGCGGACCGGTCTGGCAACCGCCAAGCACCATCCCGCAAAGAGCAGCCAGCGCTGCACATTTTTTCGTATCAACGATCATTGGTTAGAAGCTAAAGCCGACGATGGCTCGGGTTTGAAAATCAACTTCGGAGTGGATGTCGGTTAATTGCACGAGCGGCGTGACTGTGACCCACCAGTTGCGATGCCGATAGGAAACATTCGGGCCGCCGTAAACGACAGAATCCTCCGCCGCGCTCCAATCCGGCAGGTCGATCTCGTGCAAGAGTTCTCCGCCAACGGAGAGGCTGGGCGAGACCTCGTAGCTCACCCCGAGCGTTTGCGCGAATTCGCCGGATCGTTCGGAGTAGTCCGAGCCTTCCCATTTCGCTTCGAGCGTGGCGTTATAGGCGATAACAAAACGGCCGACATTTTTTTGCAGAATCAATTTCGATTCCAGATCGATCTCCCTGGGACCGATGGCGATCTCTTCGTAAATGGCAGAGCCAAGAAAGCTCGTCTTCGGGTTGGTCAGATTATAGATCAGCTCGACTGCAGAGGCATCGTAGGAGAAGCCACGTCGATTCTCAGAGGGACTCTCGAGATAGGACCAATCGGCGAGGTAGAGGCTGGCTTGGAAATGCTCGGTGATTCCGACCTCTATCTCGTGCCGGAATTTTACTTGGTTGAACCTGTGATCGTCTCGCGGGCTGGTGCCCCACGTGACCCAGTTTTCGAATTCGATCGATCCGGGGGCTGCGGTGGTGGCCTCGTAAACGTAGGTAAAGTGACGCGCGCCTGCTTCGGCCGAAGGAGGCGATGAAAGCGCCAGGCACGCTATGAGCGAAGGCAGGAGAGGTGCGAAGCGGCGGAACAGATTCTTCATCGGGATGATTCTGGCGCATCCGCGATCAGCGCGCTGCCGGTGGCTTGCTATTTTTTAGCGTTCGTTTGCTTCCTGCCAGTGAACAAGCCGTGGGCAAACCCAACTCTGTTGCAAGCACCGGTCGCCTACGCGAAGCGGCTATTGCGTTTCGAAAGTCGGGTGCGGCGAGAAGATGTCGTTGTCGTGGAAGAGATCGTCGAACTGGTAGAAGACTTGGGCGGAGCCGCGCGCGGCCTCGATATTCGCGTTGAGCGACGCGCCGGCGTTGATCGGCGTCCCGTGCGCGTAGGTCAGGTCCGCCCAATAACCCTGGCTTGGATCCTTCGGGTCGAGGAAGAGCGTGCCGTTGTGCGGATTGAGAAATAGGAAAGGCTTCCAGGCCGGCGTAGGTGGAATGATGTCGCCACCTTGCCCGTTCGGGTTGCGCAGGAACGGCGGGAACCAGAGCACATCCGGCACGCCGTCGCCATTCGTGTCCACGTTCTTCACCCCGTCCGGATTAAACGCGCTGATGTCCTCCTGGCAAAAGCCCGGCCCAAAGTCATCGTTCGAGCACATCTTCGCGATCCCGTAGCCTTCCGTGCGCTGGCCAATCGCGAGACCGGGCGAGCCATCGCTCTCGCTCAAGAAGGTCGGCGAAGGATCTGCTTCCGTCCCGATGATGAAGGGCGGCGGATTGAAACGGAAATCGCCCCCGCGGGCAAGGGCCGAGTATTGGAAGCCCATCTTCTGATTCTTGTGCCCGTCGAAGAACGGTTTTGTCAGCACCCGGTCAGAGGCACGCGAGAAGCAATCCGCGCCCTGGATGCAATCGAAATGCGGCCGGAACCCCCAGCCGGCGCGCCATTGCACCTCGGCCACTTTCGGCGCGCCATAGAACGGTTTGAAGTTCATGATCTCGAAACTGTGACTGCCAGCCGAGGTGCCGCTCTGGGCGATGTCGTCATGCAAACGCGGCCCGAAATCGACATTCCGAAAGTAATGCGTGTGCCGGTCGAGATTGATCAGCTTCACCTGGAACCGGTCGCCCTGATTCCAGCCCGCGATTTTGTTTCCATCCGGCCCCGCGCCGTACATCTCGTTATTCATGTAAACCGAGACGAAGCGATAAGGCCCGAAGTTGCCTGGCGAAATGCCTTCCTGGGCCAGAATATCCCAGGCTTCCGGCGGAAGTTGGCGCTGCTCTTTCACCAGATCAGCCCATTGCTGCCAAGTTCCGCGCGGCCCCTGGTTTTCCTCCTTTAACCAGTTGTAAATCGTCGCCGCGCTCGCGCCCTCCACCGCCGCTTTCGCGGCCATAAACATTTTCTTTTCCGGCGCGGCGTCACCGATTCCTTCAATCGAGAGCTCGCGGTTCCTGAAGGCGTAGCTTTGTCCTTCCGGCTCCAGTTCCACGGCCCCAGTGTGCGCATTGACCTGCTCATAAATCGGCTGCAAAAACTGGATGCGCGGGGGATGAACCCGCCAACCCCAGGTATAAACTCCGCGCAGCAAACGCACCGGCGGCATCTTCACCGTCAGCTCGGTGATGAGGCCGCCATTGATCGGCACCCAGACCGCGTCGAAGCCTTTGAACGGGAACTGCACGCTACCCGGCAGGCGCTTGTCCTGCAGCACCACGGTGGGCGCGAACTCCTCCCGCTCCAGCGAGTAGATGCGGTAACGAATCCGCACGGTGTCGAACTCATGCGCCGCCACCGGCACGCGGAGGAGGAACGTGTCGGAATCGATCTGCCCGTCGTAATAGAGAAGGCTTACGTTGGCCTCCCAAATCTTGCGCGGCTGACCATCCATCCCCGGCTCAGTCAGGCCCGTATCCCGCAGCGTTTTCATCTTGTATTCGCCGGCCACATGATCGGGCATGAAAGCGCCCCGATTGAAATTGAGCATGGCGAAGCCGTCGTAGATGCGGCCCTGCGTCGCGCCGAGCAGGATGTTCATCAAATCCTGCGCCGCCGCTCGCATTTCGGTCGTGCGTCCGTCTTTCGCCGCATCGCTCATGTCCTTGAGCGCCTCCTTCATGTCCTCGTTCGGGCTTTGCACCCGCGTGATCGGGACACCGCGCGCGCTCAAAGCCCCGCGCGCATCCACGTCGGTCACAGTTCCATCCTGGATGTTGAGCTGGGTCTGACCGCTCGCCTGGTCCGTGTGTGGAATACGCACCGGCGTGCCGGTGGTCGCGCTTAAGGCCGGCTCGAGAATCCCCGGATCATTCGGATTCACCAGCCGGATGGGCGGGACCGGCTTCCGCTCCCGGGGAGTGATCTTGACCCCCTGGCTCCAGGCCGGCGCGAGCGACAGGGTGATCGCGGCTGTTACCGCCAGAAACTTCAGCGCCGGGCAGAATGTCATAGTAGCAAAGTATGTTTTCATAAGAATTTTCCTTCGTCTCCAAACTGCGAGACGCGGCTTCCATCGACAAACTTTCGCTGGTAACGCGCTTGTTACTTTCGGCTGCAACCACTCGTTAGGGGATTTGCTTCCCTCTTACTCAGTCCGAGTCGCAAAGTTTCAGAAGTGAACGCGAATCTAGCCGCCGCTAAAAAAAGCGCGCGTAAGCGCCTGGAGCCGGCCCGCCCCCGGGCCGAAGGATGAATCGGAACCGCCATGGATCAGACTTCGGCGCGAGGGCGCGCCGGCTCCATTTGATCGCCCAACCCTTACTTCTTCGTCTTTACGTATTCGAGAATCTTCTCCTCGTTCCCTCGCGCCGCCCAGACCGCGCGCATGAAATCCGCCGGATGAATGTCGTGCGAGCGGAAGAATTTTCGATCGCCGCCGCAGCCGTACATGATTTCGTCCGGCAGTTCACCTTTCAAACGCGCCTGCGCTTTCGCGATCGCGCGCGGCAACCAGACGACGCCCTTCAGCTTCGCGTCTTTCGGCGGCAGACTTTCCACTTGGATCTGCTTCTCCGACCAGACGCCGTTTTGCACGATGAGAAAGTAATCGCGCCGCGCCGCCGTGATCAGAAGCGCCGTCTCCGGATCCAGATCGGACGAATCCTCCGCGTAATCGAAAAGCTCCATCGGTTTCGCGCCGATGCCGGCCAGGACGCTGACCTCGCGCGTGGTGAAAAACGTCGCGATGCCGCGATGCTCGTTTCGATATTTCACCAGCGCCTTGTCGTAGAGTTCCCGGAAACGCTGGTGCCAGCTGTAGTGCATGCTTTTCATAAAAGTGTGGACGCGCCCGCGAGCGAATCGCCCCCACTGTAGGCGAAGCGCCCCTTTTTGCCACTCGTGCGAGGCTGTTTGTCGCGGCGGTGCGGTTGACTCACCGCGCACCGTTGTATGTTGCGGCTCACCTCAACTCAGGAATTTCTCGCTTATGTTTCACGCTCCACGCCTCTTCCGCCTCACACTTTCTGCCGCCTGCGCGCTCACACTGGTCTCCCCGCTGCTGGCTGCGGATGAAAAAATTGAGTTCCCGGCGGCGAGTCAACACGCCGTGGTCAAGCAGCGCGTCGGGCTGACGGATGTGGAAGTAGAATACTCGCGTCCGAACAAGAACGGACGCGTCATCTTCGGCGACCTCGTCCCGCATGGCGAGCTCTGGCGCACCGGTGCGAACGCGCCCACACGGATGAAATTCAGCGGCGCGGTGAAGCTGGAAGGAACTGAAATTCCCGCCGGCGACTATGCCGTCTTCACCATTCCGAACGCGAACGAGTGGATCGTGATTTTCTCGAAAGACGCGCAGGTCGCCAACACCGGCGCTTACAAGCAGGAGAATGACGCCGCGCGGATCACGGTGAAGCCGATCGCGTTGCCCGAAGTGGTCGAGACCTTCACCATCGGTCTCGCGGATGTGAAGGGCGACTCCGCCACCTTGTATCTCGATTGGGATAAGACCCGCGTGCCGCTCAAGCTGATGACCGGTGATTTCGAAAAGCTGAGCAAACAACTCGACGAGGCCGCGAAGAGCACCACTCCGCTTGATGACCGCACCGCTTATCAGGCAGCCGTCTTTTATCTCGATAACAATAAGGACTTGAACCAGGCGCTGAAGTGGATCGACCAGGCGCTCGCAGCCAGCCCCGACGCTTACAACATGCACATGCGCCGCGCCCAGATTCAGCTCAAACTCGGTAACAAAAAAGAAGCGAGCGCATCCGCGCAAAAAGTGATCGAGATCCTGAAAGCGGCGAAGACGCCGGATGAGACCCAGCTCCACACCGCCGAGCAAATTCTTGAACACGCCAAGTGAGGATTGAGCGAGCGCCGTTCTCGAATTCTGCCATGCGCCTGTTCCGAATCACGCGGGTCCCGGCTCTGTCCATTATGATCGCCGCCAGCCTCTCGATGACGGCAGCGGCCACGGAAGCACCGTCCGAAATGGACGCCGCCCAAATCCGCCTCGCGCTCGACAAACTCAAGGTGCTCGGCCGCGTCCTCTACATCGCCGCGCATCCGGACGACGAGAACACCGGACTCATTTCCTATTGGGCGAATGGCGCCCTCTTCGACACCGCCTACCTCTCGATGACTCGCGGCGATGGCGGGCAAAACCTCATCGGCCCTGAGCTCGGCGCACAACTCGGAGTCATCCGTACAGAGGAGCTGCTCGCCGCCCGCCGAATCGATCACGGCCGGCAATTCTTCACCCGCGCAAACGACTTCGGATATTCCAAATCCGCCGCCGAGACGCTCCGCATCTGGGACCGCGAAAAGATTCTAGCCGACACCGTTTGGACCATCCGGAAGTTCCGGCCCGACGTGATCGCGACCCGTTTCCCGCCCGACGACGACAAAACGCACGGGCATCACACCGCCTCCGCCATCCTCGCCTCCGAAGCCTTCAAGCTCGCGGCGGATCCGAAGAAGTTTCCGGAGCAATTAAAGTTCGTCGAGCCGTGGCAGCCGGCGCGTCTCTTTTGGAACGCCTCCCAGTTCTTTTTCCGCGCGCGGAACGTCCCCTTCGATCCCGCGGGCCTGATCAAAATTGAAGCCGGCGGCTACCAACCGCTCCTCGGCAAATCCTATCCCGAGATCGCCGCGGCCAGCCGCACCATGCACAAAAGCCAGGGCTTCGGCGTCAGCATCGAGCGCGGGGAAAACGAAGAGTATTTCAAATTCCTCGACGGCAAACCGGTCGAGAATGGCGACCTCTTTTCCGGCATCGATACCACTTGGAGCCGCGTCAAAGGCGGCAGCGAAATCGCCCGGCAGATCGACAGCATCATCGCGCGCTACGAAATGGAAAAACCCGCCGCCTCCGTGCCGGCGTTGCTCGAACTGCGCCTACTTCTCACGAAGTTAGGCAACGATTCTTGGGTGGAGAAAAAGCGCGCGGAAGTCGAACAAATCATCGGCGCCTGTCTCGGGTTGCATCTCGAAGCGGTCTCCGCGCAGCCAGCCGCGCAGCCGGGCGAGACGATCGAGTTGCAACTCGAAGCGATCAATCGCTCCAGCGTTCCGCTGAAATTCAAAGCAGCGCGCATCTTCGACCAAGGCGGAACCACGGCCGTCGACAGCGCGCTCGCCACCGACGCGCTCTTCACGAAAAAGATTTCGGTAAAGCTCCCGGATTCGCTTCCGTTCACACAACCCTATTGGCTGCGCGAGCAGGCCACGACCGGCACTTTCACTGTCGCCGACCAATCCCTCATCGGTCGTCCGGAGAACCCGCCGCCGTTTCCGATCGAGTTCATTCTCGACCTCAGTGGCCAGGAAATCGCCTATCAAGTCGAGCCGCGTTTCCGAAAGGTCGACCGCGTCCAGGGTGAAATCACGGAGCCGCTGGTGATCGCGCCGCCCGCGTTTGTAGAACTGCCGCGCCCGGTTTTCCTCTTCCCCGATAAGTCGGTCAAGAGCATCAACGTCCGCGTCATCGCATCCGCCGATAAGGTCAGCGGCAGCGTTGCACTTGAAGCGCCCGCTGGCTGGAAAGTGGAACCAGCCAGCAGCGAATTCGATCTCGTCGGCCCGGAAAGCGAGACATCCGCCATTTTTAAAATTACGCCGCCAGCCGAAAGCGGCGAAGCCGTCCTGCGCGCCACCCTTACCACTGGGGGCGCGAAGCAGCCGGCCTTCAGCCGACAACGCATCGACTACCCGCACATCGAATCGCAAACGCTGATCTACGCCGCGCAGTCCAAAGTGATCCGCGCGGACGTGGCCAACAATGCGAAGCTGATCGGCTACGTGCCCGGCGCGGGAGACGCCATCCCAGAGAGCCTGCGCGAAATCGGTTCCACGGTGGAGATTTTGAGCGACGGCGACATCAAAGCCGCCGATCTCGCTCGCTTCGACGCCGTCGTGCTCGGCGTGCGCTTGGCGAACGTCCAACCCGCACGACTCAGCGCGTGGTTCCCGGAACTGCTGGCCTACGCGAAAAACGGCGGCGTGGTCGTGATGCAATACAACACCTCGCCCGGACCGAAGCCCGACCAGGTTCCCTACCCGCTCAAAGTCTCTCGCGACCGCGTCACCGAGGAAGACGCCGAAGTGCGAATGCTCGCACCCGATCATCCGGTCCTAAACTCCCCTAACAAGATCACCGCTGCCGATTTCAACGGCTGGATTCAGGAGCGCGGCCTCTATTTCCCTAACGAGTGGGACAAAGCCTGGACGCCCATCCTTTCGGCTAACGACACCGGCGAGAAACCCGCGGACGGCAGCCTCCTCGTCGCGCGCGTCGAGAAAGGTTGGTTCGTTTACACCGGCCTCTCCTTCTTCCGCGAGCTCCCCGCCGGCGTCCCTGGGGCTTATCGTCTCTTCGCGAATATGATCTCGCTCGGCAAGGCCAACCCTTGATTGCGGTTACTCTCCCTTCCCTGCTGGGGAGCGCGGGCGCCCCGCCCGCGGTGTCACGCGCCTCGCGGGACACCACCGAGCTTCGCGAGGAGTTTTCGGCGAGGCGCCTAAAACAGCGGGCGAGGCGCCCGCGCTCCCCAGGCCTGAGATGACCCAGCAACCGCCTAACGATCCCGCCCCTGATCGCGTCCCGCTTTTCGGGACCTGGCGCGCCGCTTATGCGACCGTCGTGATCGCCTTCGCGCTCGAAGTCGCGCTCTTCTACGCTCTCACCCGCTATTTCGCGTGAGTTGGATCGATTACGCGGTCCTCATCTCCACGCTGTTCGCGATTGCGCTCTACGGCTATTGGCGCACTCGGCGCGATTCCGATCTCAGCCACTATTTGCACGGCGATGAAACGATTCGCTGGGGCACGATCGGCCTCTCTGTCATGGCCACGCAGGCCAGTGCGATCACGTTTCTCTCCACCCCCGGACAGGCCTACGAAAGCGGGCTCGGGTTTGTGCAGAATTACTTCGGTCTGCCGTTTGCGATCATCGTGGTCTGCGCCGTTTTCATCCCGATTTATCATCGGCTGAAAGTCGTCACCGCCTATGAGTATCTCGGCCAGCGTTTCGATCAAAAGACCCGCCTGCTCGGCGCGTCGCTTTTTCTCATCCAGCGCGGACTCGCAGCCGGCATCACGATCTACGCGCCCGCCATCATCATCTCCGCCATCCTCGGTTGGAATCTGCAACTGACGATTCTGCTCACCGGAGTTTTTGTCGTCATCTACACCACCGCCGGT
This sequence comes from Chthoniobacterales bacterium, assembly GCA_038258815.1. Taxonomy (GTDB): domain Bacteria; phylum Verrucomicrobiota; class Verrucomicrobiia; order Chthoniobacterales; family UBA10450; genus JACCTI01. Next base: position 110,330 of record JBBSPM010000001.1, on the reverse strand, counting down.
GGGACGAAGGCAGTCAGCATCACGCAAAAATGGCAGATGACCGTGATCCTCTTCGGGATGTTCGTCGCCTTCGGCATGATCCTGCATCGGCTGCCGGGCGATCTTTCCCTCGGACAAGCGACCGCGCTTGCGGGAAAAATGGGCAAACTAAACGCGGTCGATTTCTCGTTAGACTTGACCCAGCGCTACACCTTTTGGTCCGGGCTCCTCGGCGGCTTTTTCCTCGCGCTTTCCTACTTCGGCACAGACCAATCGCAGGTCCAACGTTACCTCGCGGGCGGGTCGGTCGCTGGGAGCCGCTTCGGCCTGCTCTTCAACGCCGTCCTGAAAGTGCCGATGCAGTTTTTCATCCTCTTCACCGGCGTGATGGTTTTTGTTTTCTTTCAGTTCGAGAAGCCACCCATCTTCTTCAATCAGCCGGCCTATCAACTGGCGGCCCAAAGCGACGCTGCGGCGCCGTTGGCGGCATTACAGACCCGCTACGATGCGACCTTTGCGCAGAACCAAACCGATGTTCGCGCGTTGTCCGCGTCTCTGGAGAGCGGCGCCCAGGCGACCATCGATGCGGCCCAAGCGCGTGTCCTCGCTGGGCAAGAGCAGATCCAGAAGATCCGCGCTGATGTGAAGTCCACACTGAGAAGTTTCGATCCGAAAATAGAAACGAAAGATTCCGATTACGTCTTCATCACCTTCATTCTCAATTACCTTCCGCACGGCATTATTGGCCTGCTCATCGCAGTCATTTTCTGCGCCGCGATGTCGTCGACGGCGGGCGAGTTGAATGCGCTCGGTTCGACGACCGAAGTAGATTTTTATCGCACGCTGATCCGCCCCGATGCCAGCGAACGGCATTACTTGATCGTCGCGAAATGCCTCACCGCTGGCTGGGGCATGATCGCGATCGCTTTCGCGCTCTTCGCCAATCTGGTCGAGAACCTGATCGAAGCTGTGAACATTCTCGGCTCGATCTTTTACGGTACGATTCTTGGGCTCTTTCTTACCGCGTTCTTCCTGCGCAAGGTGCGCGGGAACGCAGTCTTCACCGCCGCTCTCATCTCGCAGACGATGGTTCTGATTCTCTTCAAGACGACGGATATCGGTTATCTTTGGTACAACGTGATCGGTTGCGCGACGGTTCTCTTTTTATCGGCGCTGCTGCAGCGAACCGTGTTTGCGCGGCAATCTCCGTAGCACAGGCATCTTGCCGGTGGGGACATCGGGCGTCTCGCCCGGTGAGTGGTTCGCCAAAAGCAAATGCCGGGCAAGATGCCCGGCATCCCCACAGGCAGGATGCCTGTGCTACGGTGCGGCTGCACCATGCCATCGCCCATCATCTGTTTCGGACAGCAACCTTGCGGGATCTTTCCGCGGCGGTTTCTCTTTGCGAAAATCCAGACCGCGCGCCGGCTCCAGCAGAAAATCGGCGGCGAGATCGTCTTCTTTTATCACGATAGCGATCACGATCCGCGCGAGACGGTGACGATCTTGCGCGACCAGAAGAGCGACTCGCTCCAGCGCTTGAATTTCGAGTTTGCGAACAAGCTGCAAAAGCAGTTCTCGCCGCTCTTCGCAAAGCGCGTCCTTCCGGAATGGAAGAACAAGACGGCGCGTCAGCTACCGCAATATGTCGATGCGCCGCTGGTCGAATCCTTCAAGGAAACCGCGGCGGAGAACGTGGCCGATTTTTGTCTCGAGATGTATCGCCGAATGGGTCTGCTGGAAGGGATGCGGGTTGTCCGCTCAGGCGATGCGGAGATGCGAGCGCAGGCGACTGACATCGACGACTTCTTCGTCGACGTCGAATACGAGGGCGAATTGGTGCGCGCCCGACTCGGAGACCATTGCCTCCGATTACACAAAGGCGGCAACGCGTATACCGATCTGCCGCTACCGGAACACGACAAGCGCCAGATCAGCCCCACGCGCGATACGCGCCTGCGCTGGATGCAATCGGTCGTGCATTGCACGCACTACATCGCGGGCGCGGGTGAGATTCAGTATCTGAACAAAGAGGAAGCGCCAGACGTTGAGTTCGTCACGCGTGATACGATCTCCGAATCAGATCGCGCTTATCTTCCGGGTTAGTCAACCAAGGAGCGGCGCCCTCCAGGCCGCGTCGTTTCGTCGGGGTAAACGCGGCGGCCTGGAGAGCGCCGCTCCTTGGCGTCCGCGATTATTCGGCCACCTTGGGCGGGAGCAACCAGATTAAACGTCCGCTCTCTTCGCCGTCCTCAAAATCCACTCGTGCGAGGCCGCCTTTGGCGAGTTTCACATTGGCGCCGGTGAGCGCGCGGATGACATCAACGAACCCGGGGTTGTGACCGACGATCATGGGATTCTCCTTCGTGTGTCGGCCGAGAATCTTGCGCAGCTTCGCGACGTTGAATCCCTTCTGCAGATCGCGCTCTTCTCGCAGTTTCAGCTGCAGAAATTCCGCCGCAATCTCCGCGGTCTGCCGCGCTCGCGGAAACGCGCTGGAAAGAATGACCGATGGTTTCGGCTTCAATCTGCGCATGAATTTGGCCATCCGGCGCATCTCCTTCTTGCCCTCTTCTGTCAGCGGCCGCTCGTCGTCTGGACGATCCCAGTCCGGCCAATCCGCGATGCCGTGACGAAGGAGATAAAGCTTCATGGCGTCATCTTCGCGCGGCTCATACGGTTTTGCCGGTGTTTTCTCAAGATCTCGCCGGCAGACCAACAGAATGCCAGCCAGACCGCGCCGGCTGCGAACGCCGCCAGCACATCCGTCATAAAGTGCGCGCCCAGGTAAATCCGTGTGAGCCCGATCGCGACCACGAATAAGCCGGCTAGCAGCACGGAAAGAAGGCGTCTCGACCAGCGCCTCCAGGTGGCGAACACCAGGAGGACGAGCAATCCATAAAAAGTAGTCGCACCCATGGTGTGGCCGCTCGGGAAGCCATAGCTACTTAACGTCACGAGAGGATTTTCCAGGATCGGGCGTTGCCGGTGGAAGAAGTGCTTTAGGAGGAGGTTGAGCAAGCTGCCGCCGAGCATCCCCGAGGCGAAAATGATGAGGCGATTCCACGCTTTCTGCCAGACCAGCAGGCCCGCCATGCCTAACGATACGACGGAGAGAAATGCGACCGAACCGAAAGTGGTGATGACGCGTGCTGCCGTCGTCAGGCCGGGCGTAGCATGCGCGTGAAACCAGTTCGTCACCGCATGGTCGCGCGCCAGCATGGTGCCGTTCGGTCCTATGTCCTCTGCGATCTCGGCGAAGATCCAGAAGCCCAGGAGCATGACCAGCAAACCGAGCGTGAGGTGCAATCCGAACGCGCCTTCCGGGGAAAAGCGGCGTTCGATAAACCGAAGCTGGCGCGCGAAACGGCGCCCTGGGGTCGACTCCGGATTCACGCGCGGGTCCACCCTTCGTTAGACCTTTCGAAATGCTCGACCGATTCGATATGAAATAACGTTACTTCCGATTCCCAAAGGTACCGCTCGATCGAGAGACGGGAGTTCTCGACCCGGATTACGTTGAGCGAATTCGCCTGGCCGCGCTGCCGCGTCGATGTGCTTGTCCCGGAGGAAACGATCAGGGCGGAGTAGCCGGGGATATGGTAACGCGTCGCCGTCTGTCCCGTATCGGCGATGTGGAAATGGCCGGCGAGGAGCATATCCACACGGCAATCGGCCAGTGTGCGGAGGGCGAGACGCGAACGTCCCACCACCCGGCCCGAAGTGCCGGCCGGGAGATCGAACGGGTGATGCGTGACCACGATCTTCAGCCGCTCCGAGCCTATGCCTCGAAAGCCCTTTCGCAGTCTCGCCAATTGCCGCCGATTGATCCGGCCATCTTTCCAAGTGAGCGCGCGCGCGGTGTTCACGCCGATGACGGCGATTTCTTCATCGATGTAGCTAGGCTGCAAATCCTGCGTGATGTAGCGCTGATAGCGGTCGAGCCGGCGCGTGAAACGGGCGACGAGATTGTGCAAGGGCACATCATGGTTTCCCGGCACGACGATCTGCGGAAACGGAATTTCGCGCAAAAACTCGCGCGCGGCGAGATACTCGGCCGTGCGCGCGCGTTGTGTGAGATCGCCGGAGATCGCGACGAGATCCGGCTGTTGCGCGCGAATGAGATCGAGCACAGGCGTGACGATTTCGGGGTCGACGCGACCGAAGTGAAGATCAGAAAGGTGAACAATGATGCGCATCTACGAGGAGTCGTCGGTCGTCTGCGGCACCATGACCCGTAATGCACCGGGGCGCGCCCGATAAACCAGGGGCGTCCGCATTTCTGACACTTCGCCATCGGTGGCCACGAGCAAATGGTGCTTGTGGGTTTTAATGGTGACTTCGGTCACGCAAAAGGCATCGAAATCTTCGGCTTGTTCCACGCGACCGAAGAGCGCACGGAAGGCCAGCCGGAAAAGTCCGAAGCGCCCGGTGCGATGCGTGAGGTAGAGCCCCAGTTTGCCAGCGTTGAGACAACGGCGGCCGCCGAGTTGGAAGCCAGTGATTTCATATTCATTATTGCCGATAAAGAGAAATGCCGTCCGGCGCTCGATCTGTGCGCCATCGATCGTGAGCTGCAGATTCAAAAATGGGAAGCGATGCAGACCGCGCAGCGTGGCCCAAAAGAATGCTGCCCATTTCCCGCGCGAAAGCCGCTCTTGTTGCATTTCGCGATCCTTCACGATGCCTGGGTAAAGGCCGAGACTGGAGTTGTTGATGAAGACGCGACCGTTCACTTCGCCCACGTCCACGACCTCCACCCGGCCTTGCATGATGGTGGCCACGGCATCCGCCAATTCGAGCGGAATTTCGAGATCTTTGGCGAAGTGATTCAACGTTCCGATCGGTAGCACGCCGAGCGTTTTTCCGGTGCCAGCTAGCGCACCTGCCACCGCGCTGATGGTGCCATCGCCGCCGCCTGCGACGATCAGCTCGTCGTCTCCGGCGGCCGCTTCCTGCGCGAGCGTGGTGATGTCCTTTTCCTCATCTGGATGTTGAATGCGGGCCTCCGCGCCGGCCGCCGCGAAGAGTCGGCGAATTTCTTCATCCAATTCGGCAGCCTTTTCATCGGTACCCGCGGCCCGGTTCAAAATTACGATCATCCCTCTTCAATCGCTTCTCGTCGTCTCGCGGACGGCAACGCGTTTTTCTTGAGGCTCGGACGGCCAACGACGGTTTGCCGCCCCTATCGGCAATTCGCTCCGCCGAGGCGCTTTCTTGTCGTCACCAAACTCAACCCAAAGTTGAGCGGAGAAGCGAGCCTTTCGGATGTATAGATCCGGGACTCGTCGATTGCGTGAATCCAGCGCGGGGATAAACTGCGGCCGATGACCAGTGGACACATTTGCATTCGGGGAGAAACGCTGGGTGCCGCTGCTCGATTGAAAAATTTCGGCTGAATCGCATTTTCCCTCGTGGAAACGACAAGCCAGGGTGGCGAAATTGGCAGACGCGCCAGACTTAGGATCTGGTTCCGCAAGGATTAGGGGTTCGAGTCCCCTCCCTGGTAGCGCGCGGCGCGCTCGACTTTCGCCTCGTTTTCTGCCCACCTTTCTTCCTCATGGCCCGCGTTGTTCTTCTCTCCGCCCGGGCTGCGAACGACGAAACTCCGGAGCACCGTCGCCCTCTCGAAGCGCTGCGGGAAAGCGCGGCCGCGGACAAGTTCCACGTGCATCATCTGACCGACGACGCCGAGACCGCTGCTGCGATCATTTTTGTGGAAAGCTACGGCGCCGGCTGGCATTTCGAACGCGTCCGACGTCATCCCCTAACGAGACGTTATCGCGAGAAGTGTTTTATCGTTTCCTCGAATCCCTATGTAATTCCATTTCTGCCTGGGGTTTATACCGCGATCGGCCGGCGTTGGGGTTCCTCGCGCGTGGTGACCGGCGGCTACCTGGGGCAGCCGAGAAATGAGTTTGCCACCTATACGCCGTCGTCGTACGACCTGCCTTATCTCTTCAGTTTTATGGGGTCCTCCAAGACCGCGGTCGTCCGAAGCGCGATCCCCGCGCTGAACCATCCGCGCAGTTTCTTTCAAGACACCGCCACGGATTTCACGCGTATTCTGCACCACCGAATGTCGGCGAGCGAACGTCAGGAGTATTATCGTCGCTACGCCGAATGCGTCCGCGCGAGTAAATTCTTTCTCTGTCCGCGGGGCTTGAGTGTTTCCAGTATCCGAATCTTCGAAACGATGGAGATGGGGCGCGTGCCGGTGATTTTATCCGACGACTGGGTGCCGCCGCCGGGGCCGTGTTGGGAAAAATTCACGGTGCGGGTGGCGGAAAAGGACGTCGGGCAGATCCCGCGCATTCTCGAAGAGCGAGAAGCGGAGGCCGTGACCATGGGCGGTTTGGCTCGCACGCAATGGTGCGAGTGGTTTTCGCGAGAGGCCTCTTTCCATCGGACCGTCGACTGGTGCCTGGCCCTCAAGGCCGATCGGCGCGTCCCCGAGAGTCTGGCGCGTTGGCCGGTTTACCTGCAACTATTGCGGCCGTTTCATCTTCGCCGCGTGCTGGGAACGCAATGGAGACGCTGGCGTCTCGCTTTGGGTTTCGGATCAACCCGCAAATTTATGATTCGTTAGGCTGAAACTTCTCATGGCATTACCCCTTCTCTTGCAAATCCTGCCTTATCGTTTTCGCGAGCGCGCATACTTTGGTTGGTTCCAACGCCGCCACGGTCGCTGGTCTCACTTGTACCGGAAAGCCTCGCTGGCCTTCTGTCCGAGCGTTTCCATGTATAATCTCGTTCCGGGAGACGCGATTTCCGGGTCCATCGCGTTCACAGGGTTTTACGAACTCAATCTGACCCAACGAATTGTCGAACACGCTGCTAAAGGAGGCTTACTCGTAGATGTGGGCGCGAATATGGGATACTTCTCCCTCCTCTGGGCGGGCCTGAATCGTTCGGCCCGAGTGCTGGCGTTTGAGGCAGCTCCCCGCAACATCGAACTCTTCCAAGCGAACGTCTCGGAAAACCAATTCGGCGACCGGGTCAGTCTTATACCCAAAGCAGCGGGCGCGCGTCCCGGCACGGCCATGTTTGAAATCTGGCCGGGCGAAGAGACCGGTTGGGGCGGATTCTCCGACGACCCGGCCGTGCCTCGCATTTCGGTCCCAGTGGTTTGCCTGGACGACGAGCTTCCGGAAGGTCGCATCAGCGTCCTAAAAATCGACGTGGAAGGAGCCGACGCGCTGGTCCTGCAGGGGGCCGAGCGCTTACTGCGAGATCGCCGCATCGACACGATCTATTTCGAGGAAAACCTCCCTCGTATGCAGGCGCACGGGCTGGCCGCTGGCGACATTCAACGCCTGCTGCAAGGCTTCGGCTATGAGTGCCAGTTTTTTGGGGACGGCTGGGTCGCCTTTCCCGGGAAGGATTAGGCAAACAAAGAGAGCTTCCCCGTGTTTTCGCTCTCTGCGTAAAGATATCTCGCGAGGGCAGAAAGAATTGCACTGCGCGACGCGCGCAAGCACGCAGAATCTCAAGTGACACTGCGGCGTCCTGAACATCGAGCATGAGCTTCGTTTACGCTTTCATCTATCTTTCGGCGGCCGTAATCACGGTGCCGCTGGCCAAACGGCTCGGGCTCGGCTCCGTCCTCGGCTATCTGCTCGCGGGAATTATTATCGGGCCGTTTTGTTTCCGGCTCGTCGGGACGGAAGGGACCGACGTAATGCACTTCGCCGAGTTCGGTGTCGTGATGATGCTTTTTGTTGTCGGCCTCGAACTGCGACCGGCGCTGCTCTGGCAAATGCGCGCGCCTATTCTCGGCCTTGGCGGCGCACAAGTGGTGGCGACGGCGGCGCTGATCACGGCGGCCGCGGTCGCGCTCGGCATTCGTTGGGAAATCGGACTCGCGGCTGGCGTGATCCTGGCGATGTCTTCGACCGCGATCGTGCTCCAGCTCTTGAACGAAAAGAGCCAGATGCGCACGGCAGGCGGCCAGGCGGCCTTCTCAGTTCTACTCTTCCAGGACATCGCGGTGATTCCGATCCTGGCTCTGCTCCCTTTGCTCGCCACGCTGCCGCGCGCTGCCGCCGTGGCGGGCGAGCATCGCGATGGACTCAGCGCACTGCCGGCCTGGCAGGGAGCGCTGCTTGTTCTCGCCGCGGTCGCGGGCGTGATCCTGTCGGGACGTTTTCTGCTCCGGCCGCTCCTGCGTTACATCGCCGCCACGCACCTGCGCGAAATGTTTACCGCCACCGCGCTTTTGCTCGTGGTCGGAATCGCGCTCTTGATGCAGAAGGTCGGCCTGTCTCCAGCGTTGGGCACGTTTCTCGCAGGCGTCGTGCTGGCGGAGAGTGAGTACCGGCACCAACTCGAAACGGATATCGAACCGTTCAAGGGGCTACTGCTCGGCCTCTTCTTTATCTCCGTGGGCGCGAGCATCGATTTCGCGCTCATCCTGCGCCAACCGGGAACGATCGCCCTGCTCGTCGTCGGTTTGTTGGCGCTAAAGTTCGCCGTCTTACTGACGCTCGCGCGCGTCTTTCGCCTGGAGCCGAGCCAACGATTCCTCCTCGCCTTCGCGCTCGCGCAGGGCGGCGAATTTGCCTTTGTCCTCTGTTCCTTCGCGACGCAGAACGGCGTCCTGACCCCAGAGGTGGCGAACCTCCTCATCGCCACCGTCGCCGTCTCGATGGCGGCCGCGCCGCTGCTCTTCACCCTCAACGATCGCTTCATCCAGCCGCGTTATCTCAGCCGCATTCCGGAACGCGAGCCGGACGAAATCGATGAGCATGATAATCCCGTGATCCTTGCCGGTGTCGGGCGTTTCGGACACATCGTCGCGCGTTTGCTGCGCGCTAACGGCATCGGCACCACGGTGCTCGACCATGATCCGGATCAAGTGGAAACGCTCCGCCGTTTCGGTTTAAAATCCTTCTACGGCGACGCCACCCGGCTCGATCTCCTACGGATCGCGGGGGCGGAGCGCGCGCGCATGTTCATCATCGCGATCGACGACGAAGAGAAGGCGCTGCAGTTGATCGATCTCGTGCAGGAGAACTTCCCGAATCTGCACATTCTGGCGCGGGCCGCGAGCCGGCAGCATGCCTATCAAATTTTGCGCAAGGGCGTGGATCAAGTCTATCGAGAGACCCTCGGCAGCGCGCTCGATCTGGGCGGCGCCGCGCTGCTGGCGCTGGGCGTTCCGGAGGCGCGAGCCCGCCGCGCGGTCAAGCTCCTGCGGGAACACGATGAAGCGTCCGTGCGGGAAATGGCGAAATGGGAAGGCGACGAAGAGGGCTACACCTCCATGGCGCGATTGCACATCGCCAACCTGGAAAAGGCGTTGGCGTCGGATCGTGAAATCACGCACCGCGACTCCGAAGCGCCAGCGGCCTCGTGACATGACGCGCCTCGCAGTTCTTCTTGGCGCACTCTTTATTAGCTGCGCGGCCGCGGCACGGACCGCGGTCTGGATCGACACGGATCCGGCGATCGGAGCGCCGTGGCGCGAAGTCGACGACGCGTTCGCCCTGATCCTGGCGTTTCGTTCTCCAGAGCTGCGAATCGCGGGCATCAGCACCACTTATGGAAATGCGGCTCTGCCGCGCACCAGCGAAGTGGCGCGTGGTCTGGTGCGCCGTTTTGGAAGGAGCGCTGGCCTAACGACAGCCGACATCCACGCCGGTGCCCGCTCGCCCAGCGATGCGGCGAGAAAATCCGATGCGACGGAGGCTCTCGCGCGCGCCCTGCGCCAGGAACGACTCACCTACATTGCGCTGGGACCGTTAACGAATCTCGCCGCTTTTCTGAAACTACATCCGGCGCTCGCCGGGCGAATCGAACGCGTCATCATGGTCGGCGGCCGTTCGCCGGAGGCGACTTTTTCCTTTGGGCCTAACAAGAGCTTCTCCGTGCATGATGCAAATGTCTTCAAAGATCTGGCAGCGGTGGCAACGGTCTTGCGCTCTGCGCGGCCTCTCCTTCTGACGCCAGTCGAGATCGCGCCGCAACTTACTTTAAAGCCAGCGGATCTTCGCGCGCTGAAAAGAGGTGGACCGGCGGGACGTTATCTCTACCAGCGCACGCACGTCTGGAGCTGGTTTTGGAGAACCATCGTGCGGGAGAAGGGCGGTCTGGTCTTCGACGTCTTCGCCATACTGCCGGCGGTGCGGTCCGAACTTCTGACAATGGAAACACGCTTTGTCGCCTTCGATTCGAACAACGATCTCGTCGCCTATCGAGAGCCAAAGCGCGGCCGGCGAAGCGTCCGGTTCGCCACCGGCACGCGAGAGAAGGCGCGTCCGCTCCTGCTGAAGCGTCTTGGCGCGAAGACGACCGATTAGTGCAACGTAGCCGAAAAAAACCGCCACGGCACGCAAACCTTGTAGCGGCGGTCTGTGACCGCCGAAACCGTGGATTGCAGGTTGAGCCGTCGGCGGTCATAGACCGCCGCTACAGGGCTCGATTCGGCGAAGGCTATTTCCGCGTTCGCAAGCCGCTGAGCACCGCGTGCAACTCTTCCAGTCCATCAATTTCGCGCACGACCGACGTGAGCGACTCGAGCGCGGAAGGAATGTGCTCGAGGAAATTGCTGCTCTCTTTCACGAGGCCCAGGTAGCCGTAGGCGCCGAGCGCCTGCATCAACCGCTGCATGGCGCAGAGGGTGATCACTTCATCATCATCGGAGCGCAAGGGAACGCCCGAACGCTCGCGCATACCGCGGTAGAGATCGAAAAGTTCCCCGCGTTCTATCTCGGTGAGATGGACGTAGGGATCGTAGAGCAACGAAGCGATATCATACTTCGAGAGCCCCGGCCGCATGCCTTGGAAATCGATCAAGTGCGCGTCGCCATCGCGGATGATGATGTTCTGCGATTGGAAATCGCGATGCACCAGGACGCGTGGCAATGCCGCCAGACGTTCCGCGATTTCCTCCAGCGCCGGCAACGCCGCCAGATGCGTCCGCTCGTTTTCCGCAATCTCAAAATAGCGGCCGAGACAATGCTCGAAGAAATAATGCTGCTCCCACTGGTAGAGCGGCGCGTCGAACTCCTGCGGAAAATCCTTCCGGATTTCATCCGCGGTCGAGATCGGCAGGCAATGCAGACGCGTCACTTCCGCTAGCGCGGATTCGTAGAGCTCGCGCCGGACTGGCCAGCTTTCGTCCCGATAATGCCAGAGATCGGTTCCGCCCAGATCTTCCATCCAGATGAGGCCCTCTTCCGCGTCGTGAAAATAGACGCGCGGCGCGCAGATATGATGTTCCGCCAGGAACTCGGCGATCTGGACGAAGTGCCGGTTCTCGTCGCGATCGAGATTGTACTTCACCAAAATGAGCGACTGCTCCGGAGAAGAGCGGACTCGATAAAAGCGACGGCCGGATCCGCCTTTTTGAATGGGCGTGATCTCCACTTCCGTTTTGTCGAAAGGCGGAAAATGCCGGCGCGTTTGGGTCAGCAGTTGCTCGGTGGTTTGGGCGGAACTAGACATCGGCGTCACAGAGAGTGCCTTCGGCTTTTTGGTGCGCGCGGACAATACAATTCCGCAAATCACTCTGCGAAGCGATTTCCGCTCCGGGCCAGACGATCGTGTTGTGCAGAGTGGCGTCCGCACCAATGCGACAGCCGGAACCGACCGCGCAAAAACCGGAGAGTTGCGCGCTGGGAGCGATTTCGGCGTCCGCGGCTACGCAGGTCGGCCACGATATATCGGTCACATACGCAGGGCGCCAGCCGTCCTCGGCGATGGTGCGATGCACTTCCAGATATTCTTTCCGCGAGCCGATGTTAAACCATTTTCGTTCGTTCAAAATCACGCCACCTATCTTCCCGCCCTGCGCGATCCAATCGACGACGATAGGGATGAAGGAAATCTTCTGTTCCGCGGGAAGACGCTCGAAAATGGACGGATTCCAAATCGCCACGCCGGCAAAGTCGCAAGTGCCCTGGTGGCCAAACTTGCCGCCGATATCGACCACGCGTCCATCGCGAACAGCCATATCGGTCCCGAGCCCGCCCTCGCGCAAAGCTAGGGTCACATCATTGCTCTTCGCGAAATGCTCATTGATCAACGGCTGCAAATCGATGTCGGTTAAGATATCTCCGCTGTAGGTAATGAACGGCTCGTTAGACCGCAACGTCGCCTCCGCGTTTTTGATTCCACCACCGGTCTCGAGCAAAACCGGCTCGTTCACCAGCCGGACTGGCGCTTCCTCATACGCACCTCCCACGAACGCATCATCGAATTGCGCCGCGAGCAGATGCGTATTGATGACGAACGATTCGACGCCCACGCTGCGCAGATGATCGAGCGCGAACGTGATCAGCGGCTTGTGAAAAATCGGCACCAGCGGTTTCGGCACCTGCTCCGTCATCGGACGGAGACGCGTTCCCAGCCCGGCGCCCAGCACAAATGCCTGCGTAATCCGACTCATCGTAACCGCGAATGGACGCGAATAAACGCGAATGAGGAAGTAATGCTACCAGCAAATCCGCCGGTGCTGGATTCGCGTTTCTTCGCGTCCATTCGCGGTTTTTATCGCTTCAGGTAAAGCGTCTTCGTCCCGAAATCGATGATACCGTTGTGCAGTTGCAGAATCTCGGAGCCGAGCAGTCCGGCGACGGGCGGCGATGAATCGAGGAGACCTGTTCGAATCAAACCTTCGAGATCGATTACGCCCACTTTCCTATCGCGCATGTGCAGGGAACCGACCGAGAAACGCGAGATGGTGGCGAACTGGACCCCGTGTTGTTTGAGGTTCACGCCGGCGGAACGGAACGGGCTGTTCCGCAGCGGAATTTTCATCCGACGCACAAAGGGTTGATGAAGAAGCGTGGCGAAGGCGCCGGTATCGATCATGAGCTTGGCGCGTTTTCCATTCAGCCGGCCATCGACGTAGAGATTATAACCGGAGCTGACGTGGATCTTCATGCGCTGGAAGCCGGTGAAATCCAATCCCGGCGCGCTGCCGCGAACGTTTGGGTCGACCTTGAGGATAAGGACTTGCGCGCGGCAATCGAGCACCGCTTGCGTGGGAAACAAGATGTCGGCGCCGATGATGCCATCAATCGCCTGTTCCTCCATCTCCTCGGCTGCTTTCGACGAGCCGCCCAAATCGAGCGCGACCATCGGTTCGTCGATCAGGTTCAACGCGCCTAACCGAAGGCTGCGGGCGATCGTGACGTTATTGTAGGCGCCGTTGACCCGGAGTCGCGTGGGGATTTCCGAATTCGCGCGGGCGGGGATCATGCCGAAGTGTCGCAGGCGCGCGATCGAGATGGCGCTGACGGGAGCGCCGCTGTCCACGCCGAGCAAGGCCGGCTTGCCATTAATGGTGGCGCGCAGGAGGAGATGATTTTGGCGGGAGCGTTCCAGCGGTAGAGCCTCGAATTGCAGACCACGCGGTTCACGCGTAACCGGCACGGCGCGGCGCACCGGGAGCGCGCGGCGTGGCTCGGCCAGCGCCGGAACCGCCAGCGCGAGAACAAGGAGAGCGGGCCAAAGAATGGAACGCTGCGAGAACGGATTCCTATTTAACACGCGCGATGATAGCACGCTCGTTCTCTGGCGAAAACGCTTCATTCGGCGCCTCAAGGAGGGGCACTCTCCCCTGGCCCGCCGTAGCCGGGCGAAGGAGGCGGGCCGTCCCGTTTCAATCTATTCTTCGTCGTCGTCCCGATTCGGATCCTGCGGAGGCGCGCTCAGCAGACGGGTGTAGGCCCAAATCGTCGTGCCCCACACCAGGGCGAGCGACACCAGCATAAATATCCAACCGCCTGTGTTCATGGTCTAACGAGTCCTTTCATGGCTGATCTCCATCCAGATCCATCCCCGCGGCGCGCCAGCGGCGTTCCCCGATCGCCACCATCGCGAGCAGAATCACCAGCACCACGCCGATAATTGCCACCGTCCAAAGCGCGATCGGCGTCGCGACCAGCTCGGTCACCTTGGGCCCGAGATTCTGCGCGGTGAAACCGACCAGGACGATAATGAGATAGGCGGGCGCCACATACTTCATGATGTAGAAAAAGAAACGCGGAATCTTCATGAGCGCGCCTTGATCGAGTTCCGCCGCGCCTTTGTCGATCCCCCAAATCCAGCCGAAAGAAATGATCTGGACGGTGGCGAGAAGGAAGATGCAGAAGGTGCCAACCCAGAAATCCATCGTGTCGAGCGCGACGGTGTTCTTACTGAACCAGATGACCCAGAGCGACCCCAGGCCGCAGATCGTGGAAACGATCGCGATCGCCTTTCCAGAGGAAACGCCGAGCGCTTCCTGGACGAAGGTCTTCCCGGGCTGCAACATCGAGATCGAACTGGTGATCGCCGCCAGGAAAAGGAGAAAGAACCAGGCGAATCCGATCCAGCGGCCGGCGGCGCCCATCTGCTCGAAGACGACCGGGAGCGTTTGGAAGCCAAGTCCGAAGCCAGCACCGATGCCACTGGCCCCCAGGAAAATGAAGGCCGCGGTGATGGTGATCAATCCGCCGAAGCCGACTTCGAAAAGCTCGTTCGTGGAACTGGCAGTGAAACTGGAGAGCGCGATGTCGTCCTTCTTCTTCAAATAGGAGGCGTAGTTAAGAATCACGCCGAAGCCGACCGAGAGACTGAAAAAAACCTGTCCTGCGGCCGCCAGCCAGGTATCGAAATCGGTCAGCTTGGAATAATCGGGATTCCAGAGCGAACCGAGACCGTTCAACACATTTTGGTCCGGGAACGCGGGATTGGGCGTGCCGAGAGTGAGCACACGAATCAGGACGATCACCGCCAGGACGGCCATGGCGGGGAGGGCAAACTGGCAGAATTTTTCGATCCCGCCTTTCAAGCCGCGATAGACCAGAGTGATGTTGATCACGACCACGACGAGCCAGAAGGCGGCGCTCATGTTGAGCACGCCGTCCGCGTTCGAGCCGGTGGCACGTCCGAAAAACTCTTTCGAGCCCTCCACTTGATTGGCGATCGAACCCGTCAACCCAATCCCGCCACTCAAATATTCCCACGCGTACCGCAGGCACCACGCCTCGATATAAACGTAGTACATATAGACTACGATCGGGATCAGGACCGAAAGCACGCCGAGATACCGCATGATGCGACCACGCCCGGCGACGCCAATGATGGCCGGTCCGCTATGAAAACCTTTCCGGCCGCCGTGTCGCGCCATGGCCCACTCCGCCCAGCCGATCGGCAGTGCGAGCAGCAGCAGCGCACAGATATACGGAATCATGAAGGCGCCACCGCCATGCGCCGCCGCCTGGCCAGGGAAGCGAAGGAAGTTGCCGAGGCCTACCGCGGAGCCGGCGACCGCGAGGATGACACCTACGCGGCTGCCCCAGACCATTTTCGTTTTGCCTTCGCTGTTCATGCGCAGCCTGTTTAACGGGAGAACGCCCGCGATGGCAATAGATTTAAACGCCGGGGAAGAATGCGGGATAGTGCATTGTCCGTTGGCGGGCGCGACATGAAGTGGGTGGCGGTGATCCTTCGGCCCGAGGGCAGGCCGGCTCCACCTCGCCGGTCGCCGTGGAGCCGGCGCGCCCCGCGCCGAAGACTGAACTTTTAGCGACTGCGGCTGCTGCCGCCAAAGCCGTCGCTCAGACTTGAATTTCCGAAACCGAAAATCTTTTCCAGGCTGTGCTGCGCCCAGAGATCCGGCTTGCCAGCAGCGTCCTCGAGAGCAGGGGCCGGCGAGCGCGCCGCAGCTTCTTCCACCGCTTGAATCACTTCCCGCTGCTGAGCGGTAAACGTTGCGCTCACCTGGGCGGCGCGCTGTCGCAAATCGCTCAGCGTTTCGGTTAACGAGTGGCCGTTTTCCTCTACGGAACGCGTGGCGTCGAGCAGGCGCTGAAAACTAAGGTGCAAGGGCAGGGTAGTGAAATCCACCGGCGCATCAGCGCTCGCAACGGCTGGCGGAATCGCCACCGCCTCAGACCGACCGACCACCTGAAATTCACCGGCGTCGTTAGAATAACCCATCTCAGCCCGGTACTCCGCATCCGCGTCCGTAACGGCGACACTGCAATGGCCCGCCATCGGTTCCACTTCGAGAGACGTGTGCTCGGAGCCGTCTGCATGCAAAAGGCGCAACTGCACTTTCCGCGGCTTCGGGTTTTCCTCATCGAACGCCGTCTTCCAATCGATATCCCAATAGGCAAACAGACTCTGGGAATCGCGTGGCAAAAGCCAAAGCGTGTCCTGACCATAGGAACTCGGCAGGAAAAAATCGTCGCCCTCCGCCTTTCGACGGCTGGTCCCGTCGCGCGCGGGGATTACCGGCGCCGCAGAAACACTGTAAGGCGGATCGCCGTCGACAAGTCCGGGAGCGGTCGACTCGGTCGCGGCGGGATAGGAAAGGTTCGAAGCCATGGGCGCGGGAAGCTACCGATTTTGGCCCTGATCGCCAGAATCAATTCATCTCAATTTCGCGCCTCCGCCCCGCGATCGTTGCGTCCAAATCATTGGGTGCGCCGCCATTCCCATTGCCGTTTTGCGAGCGACTGCGAGAATTCTCGACGCCTTACGCTGTTATGAGCCAGAAGACCGTCATCATCTGCAATCCCAACGCCGGCAGCATGGATGACCATGAGGAGACACGCGCGCAGTTGGCAGAACTATCCAGAGCGGAGATTCGCTTCACGAAGGAGAAGGGGGATGCCACGCGCTTCGCCCAGGAAGCGGTGAAACAGGGCGCGGAGATCGTGCTCGCGGCGGGCGGCGACGGGACCTTGAACGAGGTGGTGAACGGGATCGCGCCGACGGCGGACCATGTTCGCCTAGGCTTGATTCCGCTCGGGACCGGCAATGATTTCGCGAGAATGCTCGAACTGCCTTCGTCCGTCGCGGAATGCCTCGAAGTGATCAGGGCCGGGAATGTCCGGGAGATTGATTTGGTGCGCGTGACTTCCGACCAGGTTCGCTATTTCCTGAATGTGTCGGCCGGAGGGTTCAGCGGAACCGTCAACGACAAGATGACACCGGAGATCAAGGAGAATTGGGGTCCGCTGGCGTATCTGCGTTGTGCCGCGGAAGCGCTGCCCGAGCTGCGCGCGTACCGGGCCAAACTCACTTTGGATGATACCGATACGCTGGAGTTGGATCTCTATAATGTGGTCGTCGCAAATGGGCGTTACGTCGCGGGTGGGACGCTGATTGCTCCCGAGGCGTCGATCGATGACGGGCTGCTCGACCTCATTCTGATTCCGAAAAATCCGGCGCTGGATCTAGCGCTCGTCGCGGCGCAGATCGCGCTCGGAAAGCATCTCGATAGCGACGGCGTCGTCTTCCGGCGAGCAGCAAGAGTCGCGGTCGAATCGACGCCCGGGATGTGGTTTAACGTGGACGGAGAACTGGTCGGGAACGAGCCGGCTGTCTTCGAGGTCATGCCGAAGGCACTGAAGTTCATCGCGGGAGAAGGGAAATGAGATCGAAGATTCTGGAAGCCTCCGCGTTGGCCGAAATTTCCGCTCAACTACACCAAGCAAACCGGCGACTCGTGGTGACCAACGGCTGTTTCGATCTCCTCCACGTGGGGCACGTTCGTTATCTTGAGACCGCGCGCGCGCTGGGCGACGCTCTCGCCGTGGGCGTGAATGGCGATACCTCCGTGCAAGCTCTAAAAGGCGAGGGGCGCCCGCTAAATCGCGAGCAGGATCGCGCGGAGGTGTTGGCTGGGCTCGCGGCGGTGGATTACGTGGTCATCTTCCCGGAAGTGCGCGCGACGGAATTTCTGCGCCAGGTCCGGCCGGCGGTGTATGTGAAGGGCGGCGATTACAAGCCGGAGACGCTCGACGCCGACGAACGCGCGGCCTTACAAGAAGTGGGCGCCGAAATCAAAATCATTCCCTTCGAAGCCGGCTATTCCACGACGTCTCTGATTGAGCGGCTGGACGCGCAATAAGCGATGGCGGCGATTGGAATTGGCATCTTAGGTTCGGGCAAAGGGAGTAATTGCCGGGCCATCCTGGAGCGCATCGCTGCCGGAACTTTATGCGCGGAGGCCCGGGTCGTGGTGGCGGATGTCTTTGGCGCGGGCATCCTCGACATCGCGAAAGAGTTTGAGGTGCCCAACGCCTTTCTTTCGCCGGGCAAGTTCCGCACCAAACTGGAACCGGCGGCGGAATTGGAACTCGTTAGGATACTGCAGGAGGCCGCGGTAGAGCTGGTCGTCCTGGCGGGATTCATGAGGATTCTGAAGACGCCGACACTGAACGCGTTCCCGCATCGCGTGCTAAATATTCATCCGTCACTCCTCCCGAAGTTCCCCGGATTGGAAGCCTGGCGGCAGGCTTTGGAAGCAGGCGAAACCGTCACCGGCTGCACCGTCCATTACGTCGATGAAGGCGTCGATACCGGCGAGATCATCGCGCAACGCGAAGTGCCGATTTTGCCTAACGACACGCCGGAAAGCTTGCACGCCCGCATCCAGAACGCGGAGCGGGAGCTGTATCCCGAAGTGATCGCGCACCTCTGCGAGTAGAAACGGGGTCTCAAGGACGCTCCTCTCTCTGATCGAGGAAGAGCAAGAAGAAGCGGGCGACACCTGACCCCCCGGCTGGCACCCGATCGAGAAGCCGCTGCGCCAGCCTTCGACTGGATTGTGCTCCCAGGTTTGGTCCATCCTGATCAAACTCCGAGCGCCAACGTCGTCCCAATCCCCAGGCGAAAGCGAAATTCCAGCTTTGACCCCGACGCCATTAACGTCCCGGCCCTGCCAACCGATGCTTTCCTCTCACGCACCACCCAGATGCCGCCGGCTGAACTCCTCCGGCGTGATCGGCTGCGGCTTGTAGCCTGCGGTTTTCAGCGCATCGAAATGCCGGTCTTCGGTGATGAGGTGGTCCGCCTCCGCCGCGATGGCGCAGTCGGCAAACTTGTCGTCGTCGGGGTCTGCCGTGATCAGGCGAAAGCGAAAGCCCGGCGAGACGCGGCGCAGCATCCGATGGAGCTGCCCACCCAGGTCCAGAATCGCAGCGAACCGTTCAAAGCGCACCCGACCGATGCGCTCGACGGCGACTTCCTCATATTCGAGCAGGATTTCATTCGACACCGCCCACTCGAACTCCCCGTCGATGAACGCATCCAGGATCATCGCAAATGAATGTCGTCGCCCGAGCATCGGGAGCAGCGAATTCGTATCGATGACCACAGTCACCGGTAGGGGTGCCGTGCGCGATGCGCGCGGATGGACGCCTCGACTTTCTCCGGCGTGAGTTCACCAGCGGCCTCCAACTCATCCACCTCGCGGCCCAACTCCTCGCGGACGTGGTGGATTTCGAGCTTCAGCAACGCCGTGCGCACGGCCTCGAGCTCTTCATCGGTGGCGTGCTCGATGCGCTCGCGGAGCAGCGGGCGCAGTTCCTTCGGGTCGGTCGTGGCGAGCGGGCTCATGGCCGCACGGTGCCACGGCGGTGCGGGTTCGACAAGGTTCCTCCTCGTGCCGAAGCTCCCGCTTCGGCACGCCCTTGTCGGTGAAGCTCCGCTTCGCCGGGTGAACGGAGATCGGACGCCGCCCCGGTTGCGGCGCCGACGCAGCAGCGCTTCGGCGCAGGCGGCGCTGGTGCATGACCGCTTCCACATCAGCGCGCACCTGAATGACGCGGTGGCGGCGGTGCATCGAACCGGTATCTGCAGAAGCTCGGCGACGACACGACAGCCCCAGTAACTGCGCCGCCGTGCTCACACCGCGGCTGGCCAGCAGCACTTCGATGGCACCGCGCTCGAAATGGGCGTAGGGGTCAATGGGCGTCGGGGTCCAATGGGCGTCGGGGCGTCGGGGTCAGTCCTGAATGGCGCTAAGTTAAGGGCGGTTTTCAGGGTAAATGCCGGGAGCGCTCATCCAAAAAGTTCCTTAACTTAGCGCCATTCGGGTCAGTCCTAACTATTGGCTATTTCAAAAGGCGGCGAGGGCTTTCGGCGCGGCGAAACCGAGCAGTTCGGGTGGCGCGCTCAGCGGCGCTCCGACTTCTGGTCGCGGCTTAGCAATTCTTGCAATCCCTGGAGCGGGTTCTTCCCCTCATGCAGGACCGCATACGCCTGATCGATAATCGGGGTTTCCACCTGAAGTCGCTGCGCACATTCGTAGGCGCTGCGGGTGGTGGGAATGCCCTCGGCCACCATTTGCATGGATGACGTGATCTCATCGAGCGTCTTGCCGCGGCCGAGCTGTTCGCCGACCTTCCGATTGCGGCTGTGTTGGCTGAAGCAGGTCGCGATCAAATCGCCCGCGCCGCTCAGGCCGTAGAACGTGCGCGGGTTTCCGCCCATCGCCGTCCCGAGCCGCAGCATTTCCGCGAGGGCGCGGGTGACGAGCGCGGACTTTGAGTTATCGCCTAAGCCGAGGCCGTCACTCACGCCGGCGGGGATGGCGAAGACGTTTTTGAGCGCGCCGCCCAGCTCGATCCCGACCGTTTCGTCGCTCGAATAGATGCGGAAACGCGAACTGCCGAGGTATTGCTGCAACGCCTCGGCGCATTCGGCCTTTTCACAGCCGAGGACGGTGGCCGTGGGAAGATCCCGCGAAACTTCGACAGCGAGATTCGGACCCGAGAGCACAGCTACCGTGTGATCGGGCAGGGTGGCGCTGAGGATCTCCGTAATGCGCAAGCCGGTGCCGTGCTCGATTCCCTTGGTGCAGCTCAAGAGAACGGCATCCTGCCTGGCAAAAGGCCGGAGCTGCTCGGCAATGGAGCGCACCGCCGTCGATGGCGTGACCACAACGATGAGATCCGCATCGGCGCAGTCTGCCAGATCGCTGGTGACGTGAACGGACGCCGGAAGCTGAATCCCAGGGAGATAGCTACTCTCGCGCGTCGACCGAAGCCGCTCCGCGCGTTCGGGATTGTGACCCCAAAGCGAGACTTGGTTACCGCCCTTCGCCCAAAGATTCGCCAGAGCTGTTCCCCAACTGCCTGCTCCTAACACTGCGGTGCGATGAAATTTCACGAGCGGGTGAAGCGTGGTTCCGTCCCCTTCGAGAGGCGAGCGATATTTGATCTGTGGCGCCAGACGACCAGAGAAGTCATGGCGATGGTAAAATATAGCACCACCGGCGCGCGTCCTAGCATCGCCACAAAGAGGGGTAACGAAAGGGCGGCTACAATGGATGCGAGAGAGACGTAGCGGGTGACTTTGAACACAATCAACCAGACGCCGAAGATAGCGGCGGCCGCGATCGGCACGACACCCAGCAAAGCCCCGAGCGAAGTGGCGACGCCTTTTCCACCTTTGAACTTGAGCCAGACCGGAAAGGAATGTCCAGCCACACACGCCGCGGCGGCCAGGATGGCGTAGAAATCTCGATACGCTTCAGCCGCCGGGTGTGTCGCCACCAGTAAATAGGCTAATCGCACGGCCAGGAATCCTTTGAACGCATCGGCAAAAAAGACCGAAAGTCCCCACGGTTTTCCCAAAACGCGAAGGACGTTCGTGGCGCCTATATTGCCGCTCCCGTGCTCGCGAACGTCCACTCCAGCCATCCGGCCTGCGATGTGGCCAAAAGGAATTGACCCCAGTAAGTAGGCTTCCACAATCACAAGTAAGGCTAAGAATGGCATTGGCTTCCCAAACACACTATGAGCTTACATCCGTAACAGAATCAGCCGCTTGCGAGTATGTTAAAGCATTCTTAGACAGCCAGATGGAGAGAATTGAAATGTCTACCGGCGTGACACCGCTGACACGTTGCGCGTCACCTAAAGTGGTCGGGCGGCTCCGCGTCAGCTTTTGCCGCGTCTCCGGTTTCAAGCCGGGAATCTGGCTCAAGTCCAGGCCGTCCGGTATCGGTTGCCGGTCGCGCGATGCGATGTGTCGGTTTTGGCTTGCCTGCCGTTTAATATATCCGTCGTATTTGAGGTCTACCTCCACGAATTCCCAAATTTCCTTGTCGATCAAGGATCGGACCGCCGCCGGGATTGAGTCGACGGTGAATTCAGGTCGCTTCATCAGCGACTCCAGCGAGGCGCCATTCATTCGAATCGTCTTCGCCAAACTGCGCGCGTGTTCCATGGTGTCCACCTTCGCGCGGAACGCCGTCCAACGCTCGCTGGCCACCAAACCCGCCTCGTAAGCGCCGGGGGTAAGACGCTGGTCCGCGGTGTCCTGGCGGAGGGAGAGCCGATCCTCGGAACGACTGGTGAACATTCGATAGGGCTCGTCCGTGCCCTTGGTCACCAGATCGTCAATCAGAACCCCGATGTATGAAGAATCGCGGGGGAGCAAGAAAGGGTCATGCGATCGCACCGCCAAGGCGGCGTTGGCACCCGCCACCAAACCTTGCGCGGCCGCTTCCTCGTATCCTGACGTTCCGTTGACTTGGCCGGCGAAGTAGAGACCCTGCACTCGCTTGGTTTCTAAAGTGTGCCGGATCTGAGTCGGGGGGAAGAAATCGTATTCAACCGCATATCCTGGGCGCAGAATTTCGGCGGTTTGCAGTCCGGGGACGGTCCGGATAAACTCCAACTGCACCTCATAAGGAAGGCTGGTGGAGACGCCGTTGACATAAAACTCATCGGTATGGAGGCCCTCTGGCTCCAAAAATAGCTGATGAGAGGCCTTGTCGGCAAATTTGACCACCTTGTCCTCGATCGAGGGGCAATAGCGGGGACCCGTTCCCTTAATCTGGCCCGCGTATAAGGCGGATCGATGCAGATTCTCCCGGATAATGCGGTGGGTGTCGCCGTTTGTGTGCGTGATCCAACACGGCACTTGTTCCACGTGGAACGAAGAACTGTTAAGAGAAAAAATATCGGTCGCCTTGGCCGAATCGAGCGGGAGGAAACTGAATCGAGGTGGCGGCTCGTCTCCATACTGAATTTCGCACTCCTCAAAATCAATCGAGTTACGGTTGACCCGGCAGGGCGTTCCTGTTTTAAATCTGCCAACTTCGAATCCCAGCGCCGCCAGACTACTGCTGAGGTCCGATTCCGCGTCCCCCATCCGTCCGCCAGCCTTGGTGTGCTCGCCGACGTGCAGGAGCCCGCGAAGAAACGTTCCCGAGGTGATGACCACCGCTCGACCTGAAAAATCTTGTCCAATGTCCGTGCGCACGCCCGTAACCCGATTGCCGACGGTCGCCACGCTCTTGACGCCCGCCTGTTTTAAATCCAACCCCGGAACAGACTCCAGGCAGGCTTTCGCGCGAAACTGGTATGCTTTCTTGTCGCACTGCGCCCTTGGCGCACGGACGCTGGCGCCCTTGGCACGGTTCAGCATTCGAAATTGGATCCCAGTGGCATCAGCGTTGCGACCCATGAACCCTCCCAGCGCATCGATTTCCCGGACAATGTGTCCCTTCGCCAGGCCGCCCACGGCAGGATTACACGACATCTGGCCGACTGTATCCAAATTTTGCGTCAACAGGAGGGTCGCGCACCCTAGGCGCGCCGATGCCAGGGCAGCTTCTATTCCAGCATGGCCACTGCCGACCACGATGACATCATATTCTTTCTTCGACGCGCCCATTGTTCTACGTGGAACTATCCGAGAATTCCTTGAGACGGCGTCGGTAAAAGTTGGTCTAAACGAAATTCAGCCGTCATCCCTTCGAGGTTTTGGCTAACGATCCGCAGATTTGGATTAAACTCGGCCAATACTTGCCGACAAGCGCCGCACGGAACCACCGGCTCTTTGGAATCGGAAACGAGCGCCAGAAAGGTGAAATCCCGGGATCCATCGGTGATCGCCGATCCCACCGCTACCCGTTCCGCACACATCGTCAGCCCATATGAGACATTCTCGACATTACATCCAGAGTAAACCTTACCGCTCTCGGAAAGGAGCGCCGCGCCAACGAAAAAACGAGAATATGGCGCATGCGCCGCCTCACGGACATCGTGCGCCACTCGGAGTGCATTCTCCTCTCCATCAACGTCTTTCATTACATCATTTCTGCGTAATCAGCTCCCCCGGAGTCACCGCTTCAGGAACGAGTTTGACCATTGGCTCGCTCGCAATCTGCTGGGCGGCCGCCGCTTCCTCGGCCTCCTTCAACAACCGGAGCGCGATCCTGCCCAAGAGCAAAAGGACAATCGCCGACGTCACAAATCCTCCGCCCCAGATCAAATACTCAATCCCACGAGGATGCGTCTCACCCCGCACCAGTCGGAGCCCCAGTTGACCCAGCGTTCCCAAATACGCATAGAGAAATAATCCAGGGGCTTGTCCGATTGCCACCCAGAGCATGCAGGTTCGAAATCGAATCTGCGTCAGCCCGTAGAGATAGTTCAACAAGCTCGTCGGGAAGAGCGGATGAAGCTGGCTAAGCAGAATAATCTTCCACCCCTCCCGCCGGACCGCAGGCTCCAGCGCCTCGAGCGTCGCATTCTTCATCAATCGGGGCCGCAGCCAGCGATTGCCGATCCACCGGCTGATGTAAAATGAAATGGCCGCGCCACCCACATTCCCCACCAGCACGATCAGAAAGCCCCACCAGAGACCAAAGAAAAATCCGCCGCCGATGCTGAGAAATCCACCCGGCAGCAGTAGCACATTGCAACACGCATAGAGCAGGGGATAACAGATCGCACTCCACACCCCCCAGCGCATGACGTGCCCCTGCACCGTCGCCAGCATGTCGGCGATGGGAAAGAATTGAGAGAGCGTGAAGAGCAGGACGCCGACGATCACCAGACCTGAGATCTGGACGAGAAGCGCGCGGCGAACGGCAACCATCGCACGACCTTCGTCACGTCACCGCCCTCGTGCAAATGCCGCCAGCTCAACCGTCGTCTCGTAATTCAAGAACGGCGTGATCAAGTAAAGCCCCGCGTAATGCTCCAGCGCGGCAGAGGCAATCTTCTTGGCCAGTTCCACGCCGCGAGCCCGGCCCTCGGGACCTTCGGCGCCAGCCATGGCGGCACGCACATTATCCGGCACCACGATTCCCGGCACTTCGTTATGCAAAAATTCCGCCTGCCGCCCACTCAAGAGCGGCCAGACACCCATGAACATCGGAATATTCAGGTGCCCCGTCCGCCGCTTCGTCTCCTCGATTAAGCGCACATCGAAGACCGGCTGCGTCATCGCATATTGCGCGCCGGCCGCGACCTTCCGCTCCAGACGCTGCACCTGCGCGTCCATGTTGCGCGCGTTCGGATTGAAAGTGCAGCCGATGACAAAATCGGTCGCCGCTTTGATCGACTTCCCAGCCTGGCTGAACCCTTCGTTCAATCGCTTAATGATCCCGATCAGCTCGACCGAATTTACATCGTAAACCGAAGCCGCGCCCGGATGATCGCCCACGCGCGCCGGATCGCCGGTTAATGGCAGCACGTGTCGCATTCCCAGCGCCGCCATGCCCAGCAATTCGCTTTGCAACCCCAACACGTTACGGTCGCGACAGCTCATGTGGAGGAGCGGCGTGATGCCCATCCGCTCCTTCAGCATCGCGCCCATCGCCAGATTGCTCACCCGCAGGATGGCCAGCGAGTTATCCGCCAGCGTGATCGCGTCCACGCCTGCTGCCACCAGTGCTTCCGCGCCCCTGAAAAACTTCTCCAGTGCCAACGTCTTCGGTGGATCTAGTTCGCAGATAATCACCCGCTCGCCCCGCGTCACGCGTTCCACCAGGCTCGCCTCCGCCGTCGCTTCGTGAACAGCCTTTCGCACCGGCAACGGCTCCGCCATTACCCGCACGGTCTTGCTCGTGACCGGCTGCAAATCCGCGATTGCGTCCGCGATGGCGCGGACATGCGTCGGATTCGTCCCGCAACATCCGCCAATCAAACGCGCCCCTTGCGCCACCATCTCACGCGCCGACTGCGCGAAGTAATCCGACGCGGTGTGATAAATGAAGCGCCCCTCGTGATACTTCGGGTATCCCGCATTCGCATAAGCCGCGAGCAGATAACCCGCCGGCACGCGCTCCAATAATTGCACCATGCCGTGCGGCCCATTCATGCAATTGACACCCACGATCTTGGCGCCCGACGCGCGCAACTTCTCGAACGCCTCCACCACAGGCATTCCCGTCGAAAGTCTTCCCTCCGCCGCACAGGCGAAAGAACAAATAGCCAGCGCGTTACCCACCGACTGCAGCGTCGCAAAAGCCAGCGCCACCTCTTCGTAATCCATGAACGTCTCGAAAAAGATCAGCTCAGCGCCGCCGTCGAGCAGCCCCGTGATCTGATCGCGAAAACATCCCGCCCGATCAATCCCCCGCGACGATGCCTCCTCCGCGCTAATGCCGAGCGGACCGATACTGCCCGCCACCGTCACATCCTTGCCGGCAGCTGCCTCCCGAGCCACGCCGGCGGCGGCGCGATTGATCTCCAGCACGCGACCTTCGAATCCAAACCGCTCCAGCCGCACTGCATTCGCGCCGAACGTGTTCGTCT
Source organism: Chthoniobacterales bacterium (assembly GCA_038258815.1). Lineage (GTDB taxonomy): Bacteria > Verrucomicrobiota > Verrucomicrobiia > Chthoniobacterales > UBA10450 > JACCTI01. The sequence continues at coordinate 84,063 of JBBSPM010000001.1, read as the reverse complement.
CGATCACGCGCGCGCCGGCCGCGATGTATTCCTCGTGAATACCGCGCATCGTCGCCGGCTCGCTCACGGCCAACTCTTCGAAGCAACGCTCCAGCGGCACACCTCGCTCCAGCAGGAGCGTTCCGACCGCGCCGTCGCCACAGACCAGTCGCGTCTGAAGTTCATCGAGCAAATCCACGAGCGAAGGCATTAACGTCAGCCCGCCGTTAGGTCAACGGTTCCAGATTGCCGAATGCGCGCGCTCCGATCATCCTGCAGTCTACTTCTACTGTGAGAATTCGGCATTCAATGACTCGATCGGCGACATTCTTCGTGCTCTTCGCCAGCACAGCGATGTCGGCTCGCGAACCAGCGGCCGTCCCGCAGCGCTTCAGCGCATCCATCGGCGGATTCATGGGCGAGTCCTATCAAGTGCAGCTCCACGACGGCCTCCTCATTCACACCGTCTTCAGCAGAGGCCGCAGCAGCGAGAAGCGCTCCACGATCAATCCCACGCCGGAACAATGGCGCGAGTTCCGCCAGACATTGGACAGCCTGAAGGTCTGGCATTGGCGGAGCTCATACCCAACCAATGGCGTGATGGACGGCACCCAATGGTCGCTCGACCTCGCATTCAAAGATCAATCCATCAAAACGCAGGGCAGTAACAACTATCCGGGACGCGACGGAAAACCGAATGGCAAGCCCGAGCTCACCAAATCCTTCCGTCAGTTTTTGGATGCCATCAAGAAACTCACCGGAGATAAGCCTTTTACCTGAGGACGCGATGTTACCGAAGCTCCTCACGGCCACATTTTTCTGAATGTGTCTTCTACCTGAACTCGGCCGGGCGAGTTCCGCGCAACCATCGTTAACCTACATTAAGCAGGACGATGCGTTCTCCTATTCCATCATCAGGAATCATCAGGAATCCAACAAATCACGGTCTGTTTCTCCTGGCATCCTGCGACATCATTCTCTCGAGCTCCTTGGGTCCGATCAATCTGCGGACGCCATGGAGGGCCGGAGGGAAGTCGCATGAAGGCCTCCCAATTCGCCTGCCGGCCCGCTCCGCTAATCTCTGCCAAGCCTCCGGCTTCTCCTTTCGCGACGGCTAACCGTTCGATAGATCCAAAATGACGACAAAAGAGCCGAGTTTTGCGCAGTTCTTCCTCTGGCGCTTTGTGCTGTAGCCACGGCGCTGTGTCGCCGTGTGGGGGCACCGATGGCAGGCCACGCGCGGCACGCCGACACAGCGGCGTGGCTACAGCGTCCGCCACCGAGAGCGGCAGCGGCTACAAGCCGCCACTGATCGGTTTGAGGTCGTAGACTTCGTTATACACATACGCGCGGCGGCCGACCTCGCCGATCGCTCTTTGAAACACACCCAAGTGCATCCACGTTCACGAAGTGATCGAGGACGAGCCATGACACCTAACGAGTTTCGCGCGATGGCGCTGAGTTTTCCGGAGGCAACCGAAGGTGCGCACATGGAGCATCCCGATTTCCGGGTGCGTGGGAAGATCTTCGCCACGCTTTGGCCAGATGGCGAGTGGGGTGCGGTGCTCCTGACGCCGATCCAACAAGCTGAATTCATGGAGAGCAGCCCCGACGCCTTTACGCCAGCGAAAGGCGGTTGGGGCCGGAAGGGCCACACCCAAGTGCATCTGCACGCGGTCGATCCTCCGACATTGCGCGCCGCGCTTACGACCGCCTGGTGCCGAATCGCGCCCAAGCGCCTGGTGGCGCAGTCTGGTTTGACAGGCGGCTGACGCACGGGTCCGGTATGAGCGCGGTCGGGCATCAAGACCCTGCGGTTTGTTCCTTCGCTTATGATACAGTCCACGCGTCTTTTGTTCCCGTTCTTCGCGGTCCTGTTTTCTATCGTTGCCGCGGTAGGGCAAGAGGTCGCCGTGGAAGCGCCGGACGCCGCCGCACTCCTGCAGGAAATGGCGAAGACTTATGCCGCCGCGGACTCGTATTCCGACGTGAGTTCGGCGGTGTATCGCAATCGCGATGGCAGCGAGCGCCTCTCGGTTAGGTTCCGGCTTTGGTTCGTTAGGCCGTCGGACTTTCGCGTGGATGCGGAATCGAAAAGTCCGGATATCGGCACCGCGCGGCGCGAAGTTTTGTGGACCGACGGCTCCACGATTCGGCGCTGGGCCAGCGACAAGCCCGTCTCCACTCTCGCGAAAATGCAGCTCGCCGGCTCGGGAATGTTTGGCACCTACGCGTATCATGTTCCGACGTTGCTCCAGGAGAGCTACGGCGCACGTCGGCGTCTGCAGGAATTGACCGGGGCGAAGTTGGTCGGCGTGGAAACCCTGGAGGGAGTGGAGTGCTACGAGGTGAGCGGCGATTGGTCCGGTGATAGTTACCGCGTCTGGATTGGGAAAGAGGACCATCTCGTGCACAAAATAGTAGCCACTTATTCTGACCACGAACTTGAGGAAATCCACCGCGAGATCGTGATCGACCAAGCCATTGATCCGGAGATTTTCCGCTTCGCTCCCGAGGAAGAAGCGGTGCCAAAGAAGCCTAAAAAGGAATCGAAAAAATGACCTCAGCGAGCGAGCGGCATCCCAAAGGACTCTACGTCCTTTTCGCCACGGAAATGTGGGAACGCTTCAGCTTCTACTCGATGCTGGCGATGTTCACGCTCTACTTGCGGGACACGAGCGGGCAGGGCTTCGGGTGGTCTTCGGATAATGCCACCGGCCTTTACGCGAACTACCTCATGTTCGTGTATCTGAGCCCGCTCATCGGCGGTTGGCTGGCGGATCGAAAGCTCGGATATCGGAAGGCGGTCATGATCGGCGGCCTGTTTTTCATGGCCGGGCATTTACTGCTTTCGATTCGGTCCATCCCGATGGTTTACGTGGCGTTGTCGTGCCTCGTGATCGGTAACGGTTTGTTCAAGCCGAACGTCTCCACCCTGGTCGGCAATCTTTATCCCGATGGCAGCCACCTGAAGGATCGCGCCTACAACATCTTCTACATGGGCATCAATGTCGGCGCCTTCCTCGCGCCGGTAGTGGCAGAATTCGTCCAGGGAAAATTCGGATTCCATCCTGCGTTCGCGGTCGCCGCAGGCGGGATGGCGATCTCCGTTTTCATCATGTGGAAGTTTAAACACCACATCGAAGATGCCGAACGCTCTTCTCTCACCGACGCCCGCCAGGCCGCCGATGCCGCGGCCGTGACGATTGACGCGCCGCCCGCCGGCGTGAGCGCGCAGGATGCGGCGAATGCCGGGCGACTCAAAACGTTGGAAGCCGTGCCGGAGTGGAAACGCATCGGCGCGCTGATTATTGTTTACGCCATCGTGATCGTCTTCTGGATGGTCTTCCACCAGAACGGTTCCACTCTCACCTACTGGGCGAACGAGAATACCGACTGGCAGGTCACAGGAATTATCTCGAACGCGATCAATCCCGGCTGGGTCATGTTGCTCACGTTCCCGCTGGTGTGGTTCTGGGGTTGGCTGGACCGGCGGGGCATGGAGCCTTCGACGCCCACGAAAATGGCATTCGGCATGATGCTCACCGGCCTGGCATTTCTCATCCTCTACTTCGGCGCGAAAGTCGGCGAAGCGAGCGTGGTAGGCGACAATCCCTACGCTTTCCGAGTTTCGCCGCTCTGGCTCTTGGGAGCGTATGGTGTGCTTACGCTTGGCGAACTGATGCTCTCGCCGATGGGCCTGTCGCTCGTCTCAAAAGTGGCGCCGGTGCGCTTCCGCGGAGTCATGATGGGCGGCTGGTTTTTGGCCACGGCAATCGGAAACAAGCTGACGCAAATCGGTGCGCTCTGGGACGATTGGTTGCACTCCACATTTTGGCTGCTTCTGAGCGGATGTGCGGTCTTCATGGCGTTCGTTCTTCTCGCTCTTTTGCGACCGCTAAAGAAAGCCATGCCAGGAGTCTAACGATGTGGAACCACTAGCGTTGGAGCCGGCCCGCCCCCGGGCCGAAGGTTATGCTACTTTAGAACCATTCTTCGGCGCGAGGGCGCGCCGTCTCCAACGATGAAACTGCGTTTGTGTCTATTACTTGGTTTGCTGGCCGGATCGCTCCAGGCGCAGGACCCCGATTGGGTGCGGGATTGGGACGCAGCCCAGCGCCAACGTCCGGAACATCTCACCTCGAAAAGTCGGATCGCGCCCAAAAGCGAACCGGGCGATGTGATGGTAGTGCGCGGCCATGTTTTTAAGGCAGACGGCAGCACCCCGGCCGAGGGCGCGATTGTCTTCGCGTATCACACCGATGCGAAAGGTCTCTACAACCAAAAAGGGAAACCGGGCTGGCGCTTGCGCGGCTGGGCTGTAACCGACAAATCCGGCGCTTACGAATTCACCACCATCCGGCCCGCTCCGTATCCATCGGGCACCGTGCCGGCGCATATTCATCTCACGGTGGAAGGCGGCGGCCTCCCGCGGCAGTGGACGGAGGAGTTTCGTTTTGCAGACGATCCACGCTTGTCGAAAAGCGACATCGAGCACTCTCAGAAAGAAGGAAAATTTGGCAACGTCCGATCGGTGCGACGCGACGGGGACACGCAGCACGTGGAGTTTGATATCCGGTCGAAACGCGTGGCGGATTTCTGAATTTGCTGCCATTCAGCGTCGCGTTGGTTTATCTGATCACCGTGGTGGCAATCTTCGTCGATTCTGGGCGCAGTGCGGCCCTCGACAGCTCCCCGCGCGCTCGCTAATCTCCGCCCAATGCCCAGCAAGGATCCGCGGATCGACACCTACATCGCGAAAGCGGCTCCGTTTGCGCAGCCGATTCTCAAGCACTTGCGCAAGGTCGTGCATGCCGGCTGCCCAAAGGTGGAGGAAACGCTGAAGTGGAGTATGCCGCACTTCGACTACAAAGGGATGATGTGCGGCATGGCTGCATTCAAGGCGCATTGCTCCTTCGGATTTTGGAAAGCAGCGCTGATCTTCCCTGAAGATTCCGTCACGGAACGCGAAGCGATGGGGCACTTCGGGAAAATCACGGAGCTTTCCGACTTACCATCCGAGAAAGTCCTCCTCGGTTACGTGCGGAAGGCGGCCGCGCTCAACGACGCCGGCGTGAAAGCGCCCGGCCGTTCCGCGCCGAAGAAAAAACCGCAGGAACTCGTCGTGCCCGAATACCTCACCGCGGCGTTGCGCAACAATCGCAAGGCGCGGGAGACCTTCGAGAAATTGAGCCAAAGTTGCCGCAAGGAATACGTCGAGTGGCTCACTGAAGCGAAGCGCGACGAGACGCGCGAAAAACGCCTCGCCACCACTCTGGAGTGGCTGGCGGAAGGCAAATCTCGCAATTGGAAATACCAAAACTGCTGATCCCGCCAACGCGGCAGCAGGCGTCGGCTATTTGCCGATCAGAATCATGATCCCGGCCACGAGAGCCAGGATTCCAGTCACGATCGGCGGGATGCCAATCGCGACGATGGACATGAGTCCGATCAGGATGAGGTAGATCGCCAGCAGGAGCATTCCGATGTTTTTTGTGATCATGGGGATTTTCGATTCGGGGAGCGTCGTAGATTAATTTCTGCAACCGCGCCATCGTTAACGGCCGCAGGAATTTGTCGATCCAAAACGTGTGCTCCTAATAAACAAGCGTCCGCCGTTGTAGCGACGGCGCTCTGCCGGCCACGTAGTAGCTTTGCGAAAGCGGGTCGTCGTAAAAGAGCGTTGAGAGACTGCGCGCAAATAAACCCCCATTAGCCGCAGCCCCGATCACTCTTTCCCATCCGGCACAATCGCGAAAACGCGTGCCGGAAATCCCGAACCACCTTTCGGCTTCGGAAAACTAACGATCACGATCGCCCCCGTCTCCGGCACCTGATCGAGATTCGTCAGCAGTTCGATCTGGTAATGATTCGTCCCCAGCACATACGTTTCCAGCGCGTAATCGCCCTTGGAAGTCGCGAGCCCTGGATCAGTGTCCGTCGTCTCGTGTCCGCTGGCGGTAATCTTGCGCCCCTCATACAGGTATTGCAGCGCCTCCTTGCTCCATCCGGGAAAATGCGCCACGCCGGCGTCGTCTTTGTTTTCCATCTTCGCCGCATCCGGCCAGCGTTTCGACCAATCTGTCCGCAGCGCCACAAACGATTTTTCCGGTATCGCCCCGTGGTCCGCTTCCCACTTTTTCACTCGGTCGAGGGTGAGGGTGTAGTCGGCGTTCTCCGCGGCTTCCTTATGCACATCGATCACCACCAGCGGCAAAATCATCTCGGTGAGCGCGATCTGATCGACCGTGCGCAATCCCTGCACGAAATGCGCCGGCGGATCGACATGCGTCCCCCATTGCCCCACGTGCGAATAGACCTCGGTAAAAAATCCGTCGCCTTTCGTTCCCCGGCCTTTTTCATACCAGTAGGCGACCTCCCTTTTTTCGTCAGGAAAACCCGGCCAATGCGGGATCCCGGGCTCAAACGAATGCGTCAGATCCACCATCTTTTTCCCGACCAGGATTTGCTGGATCTGCAGGAGGCTGGGCTCCTCCGCCCGCAGCGCTCCGGTCGGGACTGCCGCTGTGATCGATAACATGATTGAAAATATGCGGCCGCGATTTGTCTCTATCCGAGACGGAACAAAAGACGAACAACTTCGAATAAGATCGAATAGGTTTCGTCTTTTCCAATCCAGGGTTTTCTTACGCGCGCTCATGCATCCTTTATCCACATCCGTTTCCAGGCCCGCTTTCATGGGAGGAATGGATATTTTTTCGGGGTTATTGGCCCGATTAAGATGAAGAGATAAGTTTGATCGAGAAAATATAATCTCAGACCGTTGTGAAAAACTCCGCTCCGCGCAGGCGCTCTTTGAAATAACCAGCCGCATCCCGACATCCCATCTCCCCGGTATGAGCCAAATGCTTCAATCTGAAACCAGCCTGGTATCGGCACCGCCGGTCACGCTGGAGGTTCCTCTTCAGCCGGAAGCGCGCCAGCGGCCCAAACATTTGGCGGCTGACGAAGATAGCCTCTTTGAACGGTTCGCCTGGCTCTACGTCTTTTTTCGTGAGCGGCTTTTTCGCGATGATACAAAACGGATCGCCAACTCGCTGTGGTCGAAAGGGAAGCCGGCGAGCGGCACGAGCCTGCTGGAATTGGGCTGTGGCCCGGGCTTTTACTCCTGCCAATTGGCGGCGCTTTTTCCTCAGATTTCAGTGCTGGGGGTCGACTGCTCGGTTCGGCAATTGGAATGCGCGCAAGGCAAAGCGGCTGAGGCTGGATTGCGGAATTGCCGGTTCGAAGAAGACAATGTCCTGGAGCTCTCGCATGCGGACGCCACGTTCGACACGCTGATCGCGGCTCGGCTTTTCACGGTGCTGCCGAAACGGGAACGCGCGATCAGCGAGATGTATCGTGTTCTGCGTCCGGGCGGCCGCTGTTTCATTGCGGAGCCCCGTTACGCCATCTGGGCTTCGCTACCGCTCTTCGCGATGTGGCTCCTCGCCGGCGTCACCGGGATGAACAACGGATGTCGCGAACCGCGCAAGGCAACCGTCCTTTCAGGCCCGGCCTTCAAGGAACTTTTCGCCTCGCAACCCTGGCGAAAAATGCGGACGTGGCAAGACGGCCGCTACCAGTACGCGCTCTGCGAAAAAGGTTGACGCTTCTGGCCTTCAAACGCAGACAGCACGGCTCATGAACGCCGTGCACAAGATTCTAGATCCGAAGCGTGGCGACAAAGTTCCGCCCGGGCTCTGCGCTCTCGCGGTCATGACCAAGGCGCCGCGTGCTGGCAAGGTCAAAACGAGGCTCACTCCGCCGCTCACTCCGGAAGAAGCGGCGGCGCTGAACACCTGTTTTCTGCGCGATACCACGGCAGCGATCATGCAGACAGTGGCTAAAGGCGGCGCACAGGGAATCGGCGTTTTTACACCGAAAGGATCGGAGAGCGCCTTCGCGGCGATTCTCCCGATTCCATTCGAACTCGTTCTGCAACGCGGCGAGGCCTTCGGCGAACGTCTCATCGCAGCGGCAGAAGACATTTTCGCACTCGGTTTCCACTCTTTGTGCCTGATCGATTCCGATAGTCCCACCGTTCCGCTCGCGGTTTACACCCTCGCGGTACAAAAGCTCTCCGGTCCGGAACCGACCAGCGTGCTCGGTCCATCAGACGACGGCGGGTACTATCTGATCGGGCTCAATAGAATGCAGCGTCGCGTATTTGAAGAAATAGATTGGAGCACAGAGCGCGTCTTGGAGCAGACCGTCCAGCGCGCGAAAGAAAGCGGTCTTCCGATGGAGTTCCTGCCCACATGGTTCGACGTGGATGATCGCGCAACGCTGCGCCGCTTGTGCAACGAGTTGTTAGGCGACGTCAAGGGTCCATCGTCCGCTGGCTATACTGCACCTGAAACGAAAGGCTTTCTCGAGCGACTCATCGCGCTTGAGGGCCGGGACCGAATTTGGCCGACCGAAGCTTCTAAATGAACATAATGAATGGTAAACGCGCTCTCGTCACTGGCGGGGCCGGATTGATCGGCTCGCACCTCGTAGACCTGCTTGTCCGCGAGGGCTGGAGCGTTCGCATTTTCGATAATCTCGAACCGAACACGCACAAAAAAGGCAAGCCCGCGTGGATCAATGAGTCCGCGGAATTCGTGCAAGGCGACATTCGCGATCGCGCCGCGATTACGGTGGCGCTCGCTGGGATAGATGTGGTTTTCCACGAAGCCGCGTATGGCGGCTACATGCCGGAGATCGCGAAATATGTACACGTTAATAGCTTCGGCACCGCGCAGATGTTGGAAGTCATTCGCGAGGAAAGACTGCCGGTGAAGAAGGTCGTCGTGGCGTCGTCGCAGGCGGTTTACAGCGAAGGAGCGGCGCGGTGTCCAGAGCACGGTCTCGTCTTTCCGAAGGTGCGTCCGATCGAGCAATTGCGCACCGGCGATTGGTCCGTCCATTGCCCGCTTTGCAATACGCGCACCACTTCGGCGCCGACGCCGGAAGAAGCGCCCGTTGGCGGTGAAACAGTCTACGGCCTAACGAAAGTCGATCAGGAAAAGCTCGTCCTCCTTTGGGGCAAACAAGCCGGCATCCCGACCGTCGCGTTGCGCTACTCCTGCACCTATGGTCCGCGCCAATCCATCTTCAATCCCTACACTGGCGTGATCGCGATTTTCTGCACCCGACTATTGAATGATCTCCCGCCTGTCGTCTACGAAGATGGCGAGCAAACACGCGATTTCTCGTTCGTGGAAGACATCGCGCGCGCCAATCTCCTCGCTGCCACCACCGACAAACTCGACGGCCTACCGACGAACGTCGGCTGCGGCAAAGGCGTCACGATTCGCGAGGTCGCGGAACAAATAGCCGACGCGCTCGACATCCATATTCCCGTGGAAGCGAAAGGCGAATTCCGTCCGGGCGAGATGCGTCACCTAACGAGTGGAACCGAGCGCATCCGCGCCGCCGGCTACGAGCCACAGGTCGATCTCGCCACCGGGATCGGGCGTTACCTCGATTGGATCCGCACCCAGGCCGACGTGAAAGATTACTTCAGCGAAGCAGCCAACATTCTGCGCGAAAAGGGAATCGTTCATCGCGTCGGGAAGTGATGAACGTCTCGGTCATCATCCCCGCTCTAAACGAAGAAGAGCCGATCGCGGATGTGGTGCAGGCGGTCCTGGCCACGAACATCCCGCGCGAAGTGATAGTGGTGGATAACGAAAGCACTGATCGCACCGCGGAACGTGCGCGCGAGGCAGGCGCGAAAGTCGTGTCGGCTCCGCGTGGTTATGGGCGTGCCTGCGCCGCCGGCGCGAAAGCGATCTCACCTGATTGCGAAGTGCTCGTCTTTCTCGATGGCGATGGGAGTGATTGCGCGGAATTGATGCCACGCCTGGTGGATCCGATTTTTCGAGGCGAACAGGATTTCGTCATTGGCTCGCGCACCCGCGGCGAACGCGAACCCGGAAGCATGAACGCGCAGCAAGTCTTTGCCGGTTATCTCGCGGGCTGGCTTATCCGGCCGCTCTATGGTGTGCAATACACGGACATGTGCCCATTCCGCGCCATCCGCCGCGATGCCTTCGAGCGGCTCGAGATGAAAGAGGAAACGTACGGTTGGAATCTCGAGATGCAGATGCGTGCCGGCCGCGCAGGACTTCGCATCCAGGAAGTGCCGGTGGATCACCGCTGCCGCACCGGGGGCGAATCGAAAGTTTCCGGCACACTCCGCGGCACCTTCGTCGCCGGCACCCGTATCGTGGCCACCCTCCTGCGTGTGGCGATGGGAAAGTAATGGAGCCGGCGCGCCCTCGCGCCGAAGGACGGTTCCAAGGAAGCCGCAAACTTCGGCCCGAGGGCGGGCCGGCTCCACGCCTAACGAATCGCAAAGACGAGGAAGTAATCCACCCCCTCTTCCTTCACGAAATCATGCTTCGCAGCGAGCGTGAAACCCGCGCGCTTCGCCTCCCGGACAACCACATCGGCATCCAGGCCGTGATCGCCACTTGTGCCCTTCTTGTCGATAATCCCGAGCCGCGCTCCGGAACGCATCGCCATCCTCAATTTTCGCAAGAGCGCAATCGGTTGCGCGACTTCGTGATACGTCTTCAAAAGCAAAACCGCGTCCAAGCTTTGCTTTGGTAAAAGCGGATCATCAGCCTTGCTCAGAATCGGACGGATGTTTGCCAGCTTCTCCTTCTGGGCGCGCTTTCGAATGTAACGGATGGCATCGGGATTGATATCGACCGCATAGACGATCCCGCCCGCACCGACCCGCCGCGCACACCTGACCGTAAACCAACCCGACCCAGCTCCGACATCGGCCACATTCGAGCCGGCCTTGATCCGAAGCACATCCATGACGCGCTGGACCTTCATTTTCTCCTCACGATCAGCACCTTTGAAAATGGAAAGGTCGCCTTGGTAAGGGCGGCTGGTCGGTCGATCGATTCGGTTGGTGCGCTTGTCGTTAGGCGCGGCCACGGCGGCGCAGGCCAACAGCGCACTCAAGAAAACGGACAAGACATGCCGGGTGATCATTTGTTAACTTATCACGGGTGAAGTCACGGCCGGAATAATCTCGCGGCATCGGCTTCCCATGGAATGATGAAGACCACTGAGACCGGCGGCGGAACGATCATCATATCGGCTTGGAAAGCTGCTGGCGCAGGCGCGCTGGCGGGCGCCCTGGCCGGCATCGTGATGACCAACGTGATGCTCCTGCTCGCGCGCATGTTCGGCGTCGCGACCCCGCTCGCCATCATGGGTGATCGGCTCTCGGTGTTCATTCCGGCTGATACTTTTCTCCAGTTGATGGGCCGCGTGGGCGGCTACAATCACATGAAGCAGCTCGGTGTGGGTTCGGTCATGGCGGGGCAGATTTTAGTCGGAGCGTTGGGCGGTGTCGTTTACGGATTAATTTGCCGACATCGTTCGCCGAAACGCCGGCTTGGTTTTTCGGTATGCTTCTTCATCGTGCTGCCGCTGTTGGTCTCGGCGGCGTTTCTCTGGCCGGTGCTGGGGACGCATTACGCGGGTCTGCCGATTCCCGCCGCGAGGGTGGTGACCTTGCTCGGCCTGCTCGTCTCGTTCATCATTTTTGAACGCACGATCTCCCTGACTTTTGCCGGGACAACGGGGCGGCCGCGCGCCGTGCCGGCGGATCTCGAATTCACTCCGCCGATCGGACGGCGCGCGCTCATCGTGGGCGGGCTCGGCCTTCTGGTAGCGAGCGGGGGCGCGGGGATCGTGCGAAAGCTCTGGAAGGCCGCGACTTTCAGCTACGACGGGACGCAATACAAAGGCCGGGAAGTGCAGGCGATCACGCCTAACGAGCAGTTCTATTGTGTGACGAAGAATGTGATCGATCCGGTGGTGAAGGAATCGCTCTGGCGCCTGGATGTGACCGGGTTGGTGCATAACAGCCGACGCTATGCGATCGAGGATTTACGCGGTCTGCCGCCGGTCACGCAAGAGACGACATTGATGTGCATCAGCAATGGGCTCGATGCCGGGTTGATGAGTAACGCGGTCTGGAAAGGTGTCCCGATGCGCGCGTTGCTGGAGGCTTCCGGGCCGCTCCCCACCGCGCGCAAAGTGTGGCTGACGGGCGTCGATAATTACAGCGACACCATTCCGATCGAGAAGGCGCTCGATCCTGCGACGCTGATTGTTTACGAGATGAACGGCGAGGTCTTGCCACAGCGGCACGGGTTTCCGGCGCGGGCGATCGTGCCGGGTTACTTCGGCGAGAAACACGTGAAATGGATCACGCGGATCGAGTTGTCGGATGAGAACGCAGAAGGCTTTTACGAGAAGCAGGGCTGGGGGCCGGATTTCATCGTGCCGATTCGCACGCGCGTGGACCAACCGGCGCATGACGATTGGATTGCGCTACAGGAATTGCGCGGACCGGTGGTCGTGAAGGGTGTGGCGTTTGGTGGAGATCGCGGAATCTCCCGCGTGGAGTTTACCTCCGACGACGGAGCGACCTGGGCCGATGCGCGACTGGATTATCCGGGCACACGGCTGACTTGGGCGCTTTGGAGTTTCGATTGGCAGCCAGCGAATCCGGGCGATCACGTCCTCTGGGCGCGCGCGACGAATCAGGATGGCGAAGTGCAGGCGTGGGATCCGAATCGGCTGTTCAAATCAGGCACGAGCGGCTTCCACAAAATCATCGTTCATCTCTCTTGAGGTCTAGAGCCGAAGGGCCGGGGAGCACACGCCTCCAGGCGTGTCTGGCGAAGCCGTCCCGGATTCGCGAACTTTTTCTTTACGGGAGCGCGCAACGAAAGTTCGTCGTCGCAGAATGCGACGACCAGCACACGTGGACGTGTGCGCTACCCGGATTTCTGGCAACGCGCACACCAGGCCGTCGTTCGTCCGCCGATGGTGGCGCGCTTTAGAGGAATACCGTGCCGCGGACACTTTCCGCCTTTTTTCCAGCGCTCGTGGATGAGCCAGGTCTTAGGTGGATCGGAGTAATCGCGCCCAATGATGCGAATCGATTCGCGCGCGACGAAACGCGTGGCGCGCAAAAGAGCGGCGCGTTGTTTGGCGTTGAGCGCTCCGCTTTTCTTCGCGGGCGCGATGCCGGCGCGCCACAGGATTTCGTCGGCCATCCAGTTGCCGATACCGGGGAAGCCGGATTGCATGAGTATTGTGGCTTTGATCGGCGCGCGCCCGTGCCGGCGCAGGAAATCGGCCACGTATCCGGCAGTGAACTCTTTCGAAACGATGTCCGGCGGCGCGTCGGCCCACCAGGAAGGTGCGGATTTTCCATGATGAAATTTCACCCGACCGAAGAGCCGCGGATCGCGGAAAACGAGCGAGCGTTTGGCTTGCCCCAGGACCAGATGATCATGCTTCTCGGGGTGAAATCCCGCCGCTTCCGAGCGCAACGTTCCACTCATCCCGAGATGAATTCCGATCCAGCTTTCGCCGGAAAACTCGAAGAGCATCTGCTTGCCGCGCGCGGCGGAGCGGAGCAGGCGGGTGCCGGTCAGGCGCCGTTTGCTTTCGCGCGGATCTGAGCCGCGGAAGATTCGCTTCTTGTCGTGCAAATGCACCGCGGTGATCCGACCACGGAGCCCGCTGTCCCATTGTTTCCGATAGTATTCGACCTCCGCCAGCTCGGGCATACGCGAAGTTAGCGACGGCGCAACGAATTGGAAGGGGCGGCGTTTTCGGTTCCCGGCGCTCCATGCTACTCTTCCCGGCCATGGAAAAAGTGATCATCGTCGGGAGCGGTTGCTCGGGGCTGACGGCCGCGATTTATGCGGCGCGCGCCAAATTGAGCCCGCTCGTGCTGGAGGGAAGCCATCCCGGCGGACAGCTCGCGACGACGACGATGGTGGAGAATTTCCCGGGCTTTCCTGACGGCATTGATGGCCCGCAGCTCATCATGAACATGCATGCGCAGGCGGAGAAATTTGGGGCGCGCTTTTCTTATGCGGAAGCGACCGCGTTGGAATTGGGCGATGGGGTCATCCGCCTCCAGGTGGATGATGAATGGCTGGAGACGCAGGCGTTGATCATCGCGAGCGGGGCTTCGGCGCGGTATCTCGGTTTGGCGAACGAAGAAAAACTGATCGGGCACGGCCTAACGAGTTGTGCGACTTGCGACGGAGCGTTTTATCGCGACGTGCCGGTCTGCGTGGTCGGCGGAGGCGACTCCGCGGCGGAGGAAGCGCTTTTCCTCACCCGTTTCGCTTCCAAGGTCTATTTGATTCATCGGCGCGATCAGTTACGCGCTTCCAAAATCATGGCCGATCGCGTCCTGGCTTGCGAATCGATCGAGCCGATCTGGAACACCGTGATCACGGAATACATGCCGGATGAGAAAGGCGAAATGCAGGCCGTGAAATTGCGCCGGGTGGAGACGCATGAGGAGCGCGTCCTGCCGGTGGCGTGCGTCTTTGTCGCGATCGGGCACGATCCGAATACGAAAGCGTTCCAGGGAAAACTGGAAACGGATCCGGATGGCTATCTGTTGGCACGCCATCTGGCGGAGAGCAAACACCCGGGTGTGTTCATCGCGGGCGATGTGGCGGACCGCGTTTACCGGCAGGCCATTACCGCCGCCGGCTCCGGTTGCGCGGCTGCGATCGAAGCCGAGCGCTATTTGAGCGACCATAATGCCTAACGAATCGGCGACGCGCTGGTCGCCATTTTGAACGCGTGAAGATTTGTGACCTCACGCAGTTCTACTCGCCGCGCAGCGGCGGGGTGAAGCGTTACCTGCACGAGAAGATCACCTACATCGAGAACGAGCGGCCCGACGATGAGCATGTGCTGATTGTCCCCGGGGCTCGGACGGAAATGACGGCTGGGAAGCGCCATCGCGTTTACTCGATTCGCGCTCCGCTGGTTTCGCGCCGGACTCTTTACCGCGCGCTTTTGGACCGCGCGGCGATCGAAGAAGTGATCGTGCGCGAAAGACCGGACATCATCGAAACGAGCGATCCGTATCAACTGGGGTGGTGGGCGGCGGGGATCGGCGAACGGCAGCGCATCCCGGTGGTGGCCTATTATCACTCTCACTTTCCGCACGCCTATTTGCGCGGGCCAACGCGGTGGCTTGGGTGGAAAGGCCAGGCCCTGGCGATGGGCGGCACTGAAGCCTACGTGCGCAGTTTGTATAATCGGTTTGAGGCCACGCTGGTGGCTTCCGCACAACTGGTGGAGGTCTTGCGCGGATGGGGCGTAGTGAATACCCGGCAGTCGCCGCTGGGCGTGAACGCGGACGTCTTCAAGCCCGACGCTGATGATCTCGACATGCGCGCTGCGCTCGGTATTCCCGGTGAAAGGTGTCTGCTCCTTTATGTTGGCCGGCTCGCGGCGGAGAAGAATGTCGAGACACTCTTCCGCGCCTACGCCCGGCTGCCCGAGAAAAGATTCCACTTGGTCGTGATCGGCGATGGACAGGAAGCGGGTCGGTTTGAGAAATCGGCAGAAGGAATTTCCTGGCTGCCGGCGTGTCCGGCGGTTGATCTGGTTCGCTATTACCGGGCCGCGGATCTGTTCGTGCATCCGAGCATCGAGGAAACGTTCGGCCTGGTGGCGCTGGAAAGTCAGGCCTGCGGAACTCCAGTCGTCGGGATTCGCGGGAGCTACATGGATGACGTGATCCTGCACGACCAGGGCGCCTGGGCGGTCGAGAACACCGCGGAAGCGCTCGCGGGCGCGATCGAAGCCATGAGCGCGCTCGATTTAGCGGCCATGGGAGCAGCGGCTTCGGTGCAAGCGCGGGAAAGGTATGCCTGGCCGCGGGTTTTTGAGCAGCTCTTTTCCGTTTACCGGAAGGTGGTCTCGGATTACAGGGGAACGCACCCCGCATGAGCAAAGAAGGACAGTTTGTTATCCGCAGCTACCGATCTTCCGATCGCGAGGCGGTCCGCCGCTTGTGCTGCCAGACGGGATTTCTCGGCCAGCCGATCGATCCAGTTTATGAGGATCGCGAATTGTTCGCGGATTTTCTCACGACCTATTACACGGATCACGAACCCGAATCGTCGTTCGTGATCGAGAAGGACGGCGAGCTTTATGGCTACCTCCTCGGCTCGCGCAAGCCGCTCCTGAACCAGCTCTACTCGTTTTACCAAAACGTCTGTCTCTTCCTCCGCGCGCTCTTGCGCTACCCACGGTATAACGAGCACTCGCGGCGATTCATTATCTGGCTTTTGAAAAACGGTTGGCGGGAAGTGCCGGCCGCCCCGCGCCGGACGCCGCATTTTCACATCAATCTCCTCCCGGAAGCGCGCAAGATGTCGACCACGCGCGCCGTCTTGAGCGCCTACTTCAGTTATTTGCACCGCTCGGGCGAGAAGCAGGTTTTCGGACAAATCGTCACCTTCGAGAGCCGTCGCGGCGAGCGGATGTTTGAGCGCTACGGCTTCCGGGTGATGAACCGCGCCGAGATCACGAAGTGGAGGGCGTACTACCCGGAGTCGGTCTACCTCACCACCGTGATCAAGAACCTCGAGACCGCGCAGCCGCTCACGGTCTCGAACCGGTAGGGAATCCACCGAGGCCGCGACGCGGCTGGCAACGGTTTTACACCACCACCGGACGGGGTGTAACTTATGGGATGAAACAGAAATTCTCCCTGGCGGTCGCCGCGGCGCTCGTCTCTCTCGGTATTTCTTCGTCGGCGCTGGCAGCCGATGAACCTTCCAAAGCGATTGCGGTGCTCTCTTCCGCTTCCGGCAGCAGCGTGGGCGGAACGGTCACCTTCACGGCGGGAAGCGATGGCGTGAAAGTGGTCGCGGACCTCACCGGACTCACCCCGGGCAAACACGGATTCCACATTCATGAGTTCGGCGATTGCTCCGATAAGGAAGCGAAGAACGCGGGTGGGCACTTGAATCCGATGAAACACGAGCATGCCGGTCCCGAAGCGACCGATCGTCACGAAGGCGACCTCGGCAACATCGAAGCGGACGCCTCCGGCAAAGCGCATCTCGAAATGACCGATAAGATGCTGAAGATAAGTGGCGACACTTCCATCCTCGGCCACGCCGTGATCGTGCACGAAAAAGCGGATGATCTGAAAACACAGCCGACCGGCGATGCAGGCGGGCGCGTGGCCTGCGGCGTGATCGGCGTCGCGAAACCCTAACGAGCGAGCAAAGGCTGGTCTGGCCGGCTTTGCACTCCGCGCAGCCCCCTCACGGAGGACGGCTTTGGAAGCCGTCCGGCCGGGTTGAAAACCCGGCCTCCGGGATCGCGCGGAATCTTCTAGTGCAAATGCCGGCGCCTCCGCGCTAGGTTGGGTGCTGTGGAATTGCTCACCCTTGGCGAGATTAGAAAACGCGCGCAGAACGGCAGCGTCTCTGCGCGCGTCCATGTTCAAGTCAGCGCTTCGGAAGCGAAGGCGACGCGGGAGGGGAAGCCGTATTGCGAGCTCATGCTGGCCGATGCGGCGAATCGCATGACGCTCCGCGTCTGGAGCGACCATCCGGAATATCGCGCCTGCGAAACGCTCCAGGTTTCGGATTTCCTCGAGCTGGCGGGCGAGTTCGTGCAGCACCAACAATACGGTCTCGACGCGCGCCGCTGGACGGTGCGGGCCTTGAACGCGCCAGAGATTTCGGAGCTGTTGCAAGGTCCGCCAGCTTTGCGCGCGAAGCAGGCCGAGGATTTTTCCTACATCGCCGAGCGCGTGTCTGCGATCGCCGATCCGCGGCTGCGTTCGTTAGGCGAAACGTTTCTCGCGGACTACGGCGACCGCTTCAAACGCACTGCGGGCGCGCGCAGTTACCATCACGCGCGGCGGGGCGGTTTGGTGGAACATACCGCGCAAATGATGCGCACGGCGGTAGCGCTCGGCCCGGTCTATCCACAGCTCAATCTCGACCTACTCATCGCCGGGATCCTCTTTCACGATTCCGGAAAGTTATGGGAAAATCATCTCCCGGAGGACGGCTTCACCATGGGTTTCGACGAGCGCGGGGAACTCATGGGCCACATCTCGATCGGCATCGAGTTGGTAAATTCCCTCTGGCGGAAACTGCAGGCGTCGGATGTCTTTGCGAAACAGAGCGCAATGTCGCCCGCCTCTGACGATGTGCGGCTACATTTGCTCCACCTGATCGGTGCGCATCACGGCGAGCTCCAATTCGGTTCCCCCGTGAGCCCGAAAACTCCGGAAGCGATGGCGCTCAACTACATTGATAATCTGGATGCGCGGCTGGAGATGTTCGCCGCTGGCTATCTGGTGGCGAAGCCAATCGCCGACCGCATTTTCGACCGCGTGCGACCGTTGCCCGGGAATCTGGTCAAGCCGCTCCCGAAATTCGGCGGTGCGGCTTAGCCGGCATGGGGCGCATTACGCCGGTCGAGGAGGACGAATCATCGTGGTAGCCAACGCCTAAAGTAGCTCGCCATCGGATTCCTCGCTCTCGTGCGTAGGCACTGCATCCGCCCGTTCTGCTCTTAAGAAAAGAATCGACTGCTATTCCATGTCTCGCTACGAGAAAGGTTTGGCATGGCACCTCAAGGCAGCAAATATCAAGACCGAAGCAAGGCCTCTGGACGCATTGGGATTGGCGGCACCCATGCGGTGCTTGGAATGGACGTTGTCTCGTTTTCGATCCTGCACGATGACGATCAGATTCTGTCGATCGAAAACTTAATCCGCTGGATCAGTGAGGCGCTGGCCTATCACAGCATTTCAGAGAGCGATTATCGGTGGAGCCCCGCGGGGGACGGTGGATACCTTACCTTTGCGTCGTCGGCGGCCTGCCGCCGGGCGATTGATGTGGCCTTCTCGATCATGGAGAAAACACGGCATCCCGATTGGCTTCCGCGAACGGGGGAAAAGCTCAGATTGAGACTAGCATTACACTCCGGCACCGTTCAGGAAGCCCGAGAACTTGGAAGAAGCACGAACGTATGGGGAATGGGCATAAACATGGCTGCGCGCGCTCTATCGGTGGCCGCGTCAAGCCAGCTACTTGTCTCCAAGCAATATTTTGACCTCTTCGTTAAAGGTCAGCGCGAAAGCGAGTTCGTTTTTGGCGATATCTACTGGCGAACCGTAAAGCACGGGGTCCACGTGGAAGTGATGAACGCAAATCGCAACGAACTCGGCCTTCCGCCAGAGGAGGCCAAGGATCAGCGATGGCAAGCTATTGGGGGACTCTGGAGAAAAACAATCCAGGAATACAAGGTTTTGATCCATGACACGATGAGGTCTGGTGAACCGATAGCGGCCCTTGCAGCTGCAAAGTTCCTGCTGGATTTGGATGAGACCCACGCAGTCAGAGAATTATGCGAAATGATCGGCAGTGCTGACCAACACCCGAAAGCTCCGTATCCGGCTCGAATGCATTCGTTGTTCAGCCTTATGCCGCCGGATATACTCTTTCGCGTTGTCCAGATCGCAGTTCCCTTGCTGATGAAGAAGGGGAGCATTCTGTGCGAACGCGGTGCGCCCGCTAATAGTTGCTTCTTTCCTGTCTCTGGGACGGTAGCGGTGGACATTCCCGGGCAGGATCAACCGATTCGGATATCATCGGGAGAAATCATCGGAGAATTCAGCCTCTGGATCCCGAATATCACGCGCACGGCAACCATCCGCACGATGGATGATGGACTGCTCCTTGAGTTGCCCAAGGATCGCTTTGAAAAGGTCTTGAGCGAAGCGCCACTCGTCGCTTCCAGCGTTTATAACATTATCAAAGGTAGAATCCTTGAAAACGTAATGAGGTCCAAACGGTTATTCCCCATGGACGAAATCTCATCCACCCCGGTCTCAAAATCCGCTTCTTGCGAAAAGTATTCAGCGGGAACCACGCTTGATCTCACCTCGTCCGTTTTTATCCTGTTTAATGGTCAGATTCGCATTATCCCGACCGAGGGGCGCGCACTTGTGTTGCAGGCGCATGGCGTCTTCGGCACGGAACAAGTCGTTGGCATCATCTCGGATATTGGGTCTCCCGATGGCTCGAATGCGTTCGTTATGGACGAGAGCGTCGTGATCAAACTTTCTAAGGACGCCTTACGTAAGGTGCTTAAGATCGATTCAGTGGGAGATGCGTGGAGCGGCCTGTATGGTGAAAGACGGCGGGCGATTCGCAAAGTTACACCGCGAAACCAGTCTTGTTGAACGCTAACGACGCTCATTAAATCCAAGTCGCTTTCGCGAGATAGGTTCCGATCCCGAGAAAGGGATCGAGCATTGATTGCACGCGGGAGACGGCGTGCAGCCTGCTGCAGCTAACGGCGCTTCCTCGGTTTGAAAGGCGAGATGCAAACCAAAGCAGCTTTTTGACTTTGATGGACAATTTAGTGACGCATATGGGACATGAAATTGTCTCGCGCTCACTCTGGGGCGGATGGCGCTTTCGCTGCACGCGGTGGCGCCGCGCCGCCCGAATTTGGACGCAGCCAACGGGGGTGCGACGGAAACTCGCGGCGAGGGCGCCGCCCACACTTCCGGCGACGAGGGCATCGCCGCGACCAGCAGCCAACGGCCGCCGTTTCCAACTGCATCGTTCCGGCTGAGCAACCCGCCGGCTTCCTCGTTACTGGATTTATCTCTTGTCTCGGCCGCGGCGCACGTCATCGCTCCTGCTTTAGGGGTGCGGCGCTCCCGTATTTCGGTGATCGCCGTGGGGTTCGGGGGATGGGGGAGGGCCGTCGCCGAGGAAAGAATATCTGGATCGGCCACGTGCAAGCGTCGCGCTCGCACCCCCTGCTTCACGTCGTGCCCGCGGCCTGGCTGGCGATTCGCGCGGGCCCTGCGGCCTCCGCTGACACCCTCGTCAGAGGAGACTCGTTAGGCGGCGCTTCGCTTCGTCGAGATAAACTTCATCAATCTCAAACCCGACAAATTTCGGCACCTCACATTCCCGCGCGGCGACCGCGGAGTTTCCGATCCCCAGAAAAGGGTCCAGCATCGTCTGCACGCGGGAGACGCCGTGCAGTTTGATGCAATTGACCGCGAGCTGAACAGGAAACGTCGCCGGATGTGGGCGCTCCTTGTCGCGATTCTTAATCGTCTGATACGGGACGAACCACGTGTTCCCGCGACAACGTTTGTCCTCTCCGCCGGTGTGGCCCCAGCGCGCGATGTTGCTCTTGTCCTGGTAGGGGACGCCGAGGGCGAGGCGGTCGATCGGCGTCTTGCCCTCGGGTGTTAAATGGAAAACGAATTCGTGGCAGTCGTTCAGGTAACGCGGGGAATTGATCGGCTTGAAATGCCCGCGCGAAGTCGATGCGCCGAGCTCGTCCTCGATCGTGATCGCCTTGATCCAGTGAATGGTGTTTTGCAGCGCGAAGATCTTTTGCAAGCGCATGATCAATTCGTAGGGCAGCCACGGGCTCGAAGGCGCGGCGCCGACGTTGAGGAAGAAAGAGCCGTCCCGCTTCAGCACGCGGTGCGCAGCCGCGGCCCAGCGCTCACACCAATCCAAATAGGTGCCGCGCTCTTCGCGATCGGAATATTTTCCGTAGGCAATCCCGAGATTGTACGGCGGCGACGTCACGATCAGATCGATCGAGCTTTCTTCCAGGCGCGACATTCCCTCGACGCAGTCGCCAAGGTGGAGATCGAATTTTTTCGACATTGGCGGCAACTTACCGTCTGACACGTCGCGCGTAGAGGAGATTCGCGGCAACCCCGCACCTCTGATATTCTAGGCGCATGTCGGACAAGCCATCGAAGCTCAAGATCGCGGATCGCGAGTTCGCCTCCCGCCTGCTCCTGGGCACGGGCAAGTTTGCGTCTAACGAGTTGATGCGCGACGCGCTGGCCGCCAGCGGAACCGAAATCGTGACCGTGGCCCTGCGGCGCGCGGACCTCTCGGGCAAAAAAGACCCATTCGCGAACATCCTCGATTTCATCGATCCGAAGCGATTCCTGCTTTTGCCGAACACGAGCGGTGCGCGGAACGCCGAGGAAGCGGTGCGGCTGGCGCGACTCGCGGTCACGGCCGGGCTGCCAAATTGGGTGAAGCTGGAGATCCATCCCGACCCGCGCTATCTCCTGCCCGATGGCGTGGAGACGCTGGCGGCAGCGGAGATTTTGGTGAAGGAAGGCTTTGTCGTTTTGCCCTACATCAATGCCGATCCCGTGCTGGCGAAGCGCTTGCAGGATGTTGGCACTGCCACCGTGATGCCGCTCGGTTCGCCGATCGGGAGTAATCGCGGAATCGAAACGCGGGCGCAGATCGAGATCATCATCGAACAGGCCACCGTCCCGGTGGTGGTGGACGCTGGACTGGGCGCGCCGAGCCAGGCGGCGGAGGCTCTGGAGATGGGCGCAGACGCGGTGTTGGTGAATACCGCAATCGCGATCGCCTCCGATCCGAGCAGGATGGCGCAGGCCTTTCGGAGGGCCGTCGAGGCTGGTCGCGAAGCCTACGAAATTGGTCTCGGCGAAACGCGTTCCACTGCCAGCGCGACCAGCCCATTGACTGGCTTTTTCTCGGAAACACCAAGCGCTCAGCAATAAGCAGCTGGCCCCCGGCGCTCGCCGGTCCGGTTGGCGTGGCAGTGCCCCATGAGCTAAGGTCGGCCGATGCCTTCCGAAACTGTTGAACTCCGCGGCCACATTATCGATTCCTTGATTTTGCCGAAGGTGCTCGACGAAATCCTGACCCGCGGTGCTTCGTTCAAGATCGCCGAGATCAAGATCGGCCAGAATCGGGTCGATCAGAGCTATGCCAAAATCGAGGTCTCGGCTCCGTCGAAGGATGCGCTGAGTCAATTGATCCTCCGCCTGCGGCAGCACGGCGCGGCGGTGATAGAGCAAGTCGATGTGACGCTCGCGGCGGCGCCAGCGGATGGGGTCTTCCCGGACAATTTTTACGCCACCACCAACCAACAGACGTTCGTCCGCGTGGACGGCAACGAAGTGGAAGCGACGCCGGCGATCATGGATTGCGGCCTCGCGGTGGACGTGGCGGCGAAAACCGTCCGCGCGTTGAAATTCCACGAAGTGAAAGCCGGCATGCAGATCGTGACTGGCCACAAAGGGGTGCGCGTCGCCCCGGCTGAGCGCTCCACCGATCGCGCGGACACCTTCGAATTCGTTACCAGCAACATCACGGTGGAGCAGCCGAAGAGCGTCGTGATCCATGAGACCGCGCGGGAATTCATCCGCGCGCGGGCGGCGGGAAAGAAGACACTGGTGGTGGCGGGGCCAGCCTTGGTGCATACGGGTGCGGCGGAGCACTTGGAGAAGATGATTCAGCGCGGCCATGTGGATGTCCTCTGCGCGGGGAATGCGCTGGCCGTGCATGACATTGAGAACGCTTTATACGGCACGTCCCTCGGCATGAAACTGGAAGGCGGGACGCCGTCGGCGCGCAGCCACGAGAATCAATTGCGCGCGATTAACACCATCCGGCAGGCCGGCGGCATCGCGGCCGCGGTAGAAAGCGGCGTTTTGAAAAAGGGAATTCTCCACGCCTGCGTGCGCAATGACGTGAAATTCGTGCTCGCCGGTTCCATCCGCGACAGCGGTCCGCTGCCGGAAGTGATCACCGATTCGATTGCCGCGCAGGAAGCGATTCGGGAGAACCTCGAAGGCGTCTCCGTTGCGCTCATGATGGGCACGCTGCTGCACTCCATGGCGGTCGCGAGCCTGCTCCCAGCCGGCGTGAAAATCCTCTGCGTGGACATCAATCCCGCAGCCGTAAGCACGATGACGGACCCGCGGAATTTCCAGGCGCTGGGGCTGGTGACGGATGTGGAATTATTCATGCGCGAGCTCTGCCGTTACCTCGAGAAGGAAGTCGAGACGAAGAAGAAATAAGGGAATCCTCCACATGCGACGCCTGCTTCTTTGTCCGCCGGATCATTACAGCATCCAGTACGAGATTAATCCCTGGATGAGCAAAGCGCGCGCGGCTGATACGCCCCTCGTGAAAGCTCAGTGGAAAGGGCTTTTCGATACGCTCTCGAAGCTCGACACCCAGGTCGAAACGATCACGCCGGCGGAGACCTTGCCGGACATGGTTTTCACCGCGAACGCCGGGCTCACGGTGGGTCGCAAATTTATCCCGAGCAATTTCCGCCACGAGGAACGCGCCGGCGAGGCGCCGCTCTTCGCCGCTTGGATGGAAGAGCGCGGCTACGAAATCGTCTGGCTGCCGCCCGATTTGTATTTCGAAGGTGAAGGCGATGCGCTCTTCGGCGGCGACGCACTTTTCTGTGGCTACAAATTCCGCACCGATATCAATTCGCACCGAGCCATCGCTGACATCTTCGGTTGTCTCGTCATCTCGGTGGAGTTGGTCGACCCGCGCTTTTATCACATCGATACCTGCTTCTGTCCGCTCCCGGATGGCGGCGCGATGTGGTTCCCCGCCGCGTTCGATGAATACGGCCAGCGCGCCATTCGCGACCGGCTACCGAACTTGATCGACGTGCCGGAAGAAGAAGCGGCCGGCTTCTGCTGCAACGCCGTTGTTTTGGAAAAAGACATTGTCCTGCCTGATGGAGCGAAAACCGTCATCTCGCTCCTGACCGAGCGCGGCTACCACTGCCACCCGCTCCCGATGAGCGAATTCCTCAAAGCCGGCGGCGCGTGCAAATGCCTCACTATGCATATGCCGCAGCGCGAAGCGGTATAGCCTACTCGGACTTTCGTCGCTTCCGGCTCAGCTCCGCCTCCATCTTGCCTAGCGGCAGGCAATTCACCACCTCCGCTTTCGTCAGCCAGCCCTTCCGCGCGACGCCGACGCCGAACCACACATCCTGGAGTCGCTCAATTCCATGTGCGTCCGGATTGATCACGCACTTCACGCCTTTTTCTTTGGCCAGCGGCCACCAGCGCCAATCGAGATCCAGACGCTTGGGCGCGGCGTTGATCTCGATCCACGTGCCGGTTGCCGCGGCGGCTTCGATCACTGCTGGAATATCGATCGCATAGCCCTCGCGCCGCAGGAGCAGACGGCCGGTCGGATGCGCCAGGATAGTGACGAAGGGATTCTGCAGCGCGCGAATAACGCGCTCGGTCATTTCCGCTTCCGGCAAGGTGAAAGCGGAGTGCACGGAAGCGACCACGTAATCGAGTTCCGCGAGAAGTTCGTCGGGAAAGTCTAACGAGCCGTCGCGCAGGATGTCGCACTCCACCCCGGAGAAAATGCGGAAGTCTTTCCGCTCCGCGTTGAGGCGGCGAATCGTCGCCATCTGCACCCGCAGGCGCGCTTCGTCCAAACCGTGCGCCTGGATCGAACTGCGGCTGTGATCGGCGATGCCGAAATATTGCAGACCTAATTCCTGCGCTGCCTCCGCCATTTCTTCGAGCGAATTGCGCCCGTCGCTCGCGGTGGTGTGGCAATGAAAAATGCCGCGCAAATTTTCCTTCTCGATCAGCTGCGGCAAACGTCCCTCTTCCGCAGCTTCGAATTCGCCCGCGTTCTCGCGCAATTCCGGCGCGATGTAGTCGAGATCGAGCGCGCGATACAAGTCCGCCTCCTCGCGAATCTCCGGAATAGCCGCCACCGCTTTCCGCTTTCGCTTCGCCGCGGGATCGACCGGTGCGGGCCCGAGCCGATATTCGTTTAGCGTCCACCCGCGCTGCAGCGCCCGGCTGCGCGCGACAACGTTGTGCTCCTTGCTGCCGGTGAAGTAGTTGAGCGCGAATGGATACTCAGCCGACGTCACCACGCGGAGATCGCATTGAATGCCGGAGCGCAGACGCACGCTCGTCTTGGTCTCGCCCTGCAGCAGCACCGACTCCACCAATGGATGAGTGGCGAAGGCCTGCGAGATTTCCGCCGGCGCGTTCGTGGCGACGATGAAATCGAGATCGCGGACGATCTCTTTCCGCCGTCGATAGCTGCCCGCGATGCAAACCTGCAACGCGTCATCGAGCGCGGCGAGATCATTGCGCAACGTCTCCGCTTCCACCGCGATGGCGCCGAGCGTAAAGGTCCCGGCGTGCTTTGCGCGGTCGGCGATGGAGCGCGCCAATTTTTCCTGCGTCGTCTTCCCGAAGCCCGCCAACTGCGCCACGCGATCCGCGGCGCAGGCTTCCTGAAGTTGCGCGATCGAACTGACGCCGAGCTGCTCATGCAGCGCTTTGACCTTTTTCGCTCCTAGGCCTGAGAGCGTGAAAAGTTCGAGAATGTCGGGCGGGAGCTCCGCGCGGAGATCGTCGAAATAGGGCGATGTGCCGGCGGTGGCGAGGTCTTTTACGACAGTGGCGATGCCTTTGCCGATACCAGGAATGCTCGCGAGCACGGCATCGTCTTGCAACTCCGTGGTGTTGCCACCCCACGTTTCCAGCGAACGCGCGGCATTCTGGTAGGCGCGAATTTTGAAAACGTTCTCGCTCTTCAACTCTAGGAGCGTGGCGATTTTCTCCAGCGTTTCCACGATGCCGGCCTTGTCCATGACCGGATGGTTATCCATCGACCTTCAGCTGCAAGAGCCATTCGCGAATCGATCGCAGCGACGGCGTGAACGATTCGTCCGGTGCGCTATTGAGCGTCCGTTCGATTTTTTTACAGAAGGCTTCGGCGGCGTCTTTCTCTTCGGGTTTCCGCCAGTCGAACGACGGGTCTTCCGGGCCGGCAGGGACGTCGGGATGCCTGATCTGAAAGTCCGCTGAAATGAACAGCTGCTTTCCCTTGCTCACGCCTTGGAAGATGTAGACCAACTGCTGATTGTTCGGCGTTTCGCCCATGCCTTGTACGAACTGGGTAATGTAACAAATGCCGCTACCCCAGGGTGCCTCCAGATAGCTGAGTTTTGACTCGATCAGGTGTCCGGCATTTCGCGGAGGGTAATCCGGCAAGATCGGGACGGATTTACCCGCGTTACGGGGTTTGCCGCGAGACTGTTTCAACAACTCCTCCAAATGTGCGATCTGAGGTTGAATTGTTTTATACGGCGCTCTTGTCACCGCGCGAATGTTATAGACCCGCAGGTAGTTGCTCGAGAGGATCAGGAATCGGCCGCCGCCGTCGCTCTCCTTACCTGTCTCCAGACCGACACTGGGAGGGTGGAAAATCATCTGGAAAAGGGCTGATCAGTTCTGTTTTTCCGGCAGGTGTGCCGGCGTTGGAAGAGATGTGCGTCCGAATAACTTCCATCGGGTACTGACCAAAGGAGACGGATGGAATAGCGTTGCCCTCACCGGCAAAAGAACCGTGGGTCAGCAGAAGGCCAGCGATGATCGCAGCAGGGAAGGAACGCATCGTTAAAAAAAATGCGCGTCTCAGAGTTCGTGGTCGAGCACCAATTGGACGGGCACTCGACGCAGGGAAGATCATGACGGAGTTTGAGCGAGCCGTCGCGAATGGCGTGGCGCGATGACATCCGAAAAAGACGCGCCTGTAGACAGTGGGAGGTGCAGGCACGAGCGACGATGCTAGTATTTGCGAGCTTTACCAAATCGACCATGTCGAATTTTTTTCGCTTTCTTGTCTGTTGTTTCGTCGGGTTTTCCCTGACGCCGGTCGACGCGGTTATTCTGCTTGGAACGGCGGACCCGACTGCCAATACCACCGCGCCGACCGGCGACCTCACGAATAGTGGCTGGCAATACGAGGGGACCTTCAGCGGTTTCCTCGGCACCGTAATCGGTCCCAACCACTTCATTACGGCCGCTCACATCGGCGGCGGCGTGGGTGCGACGATCGTGTTCAATGGCGTCACCTACAATGTGACCGAAGGACGTTACGACCCTTATACCGATCTCGTGATCTGGCGGGTGGACGGGACGTTTCCGATGTTTGCGCCGATCTACACCGGGGACGGTGAAACCGGGCAGCGCCTCGTGGTTATCGGTCGTGGCACTCAGCGCGGCGCGCAGGTAATCAAGGACGCCACGCCGCGCGGATGGCTTTGGGGCGGGGGCGATGGAGTGCAACGTTGGGGCGAAAATTTCGTCACCAGCATTGTGCGCGGTGGGCCGGTGAATCAGTACGTTTACGCGACCTTCGATGCCAGCGGCTCCGCCAACGAAGCGCATCTATCCGTCGGCGATTCCGGTGGCGCGCTCTTCATTAAAGACGGCGCGATCTGGAAGCTGGCGGGAATCAATTACGCCGTCGATGGGCCGATCTACACCACGAACACGGGCGGCGGAGCATTTGATGGCGCGCTCTTCGACGTGCGGGATTTCTATTATCAAAATGAGACGAATTCTTCGCAATACGATCTCATCGCCGGCCCCACCGCAGTCCCGACTGGCTTCTATTGCAGTCGCATCTCTTCGCGCAGCGCGTGGATTTACAGCGTGCTCGATCCCACTGGCGACGCGAACGCTAACGGCGTCTCCAATCTCGTCGATTACGCGCAGTCCTTGAATCTTGCGGAGCCAGCCGGCCCCGGCGCGCCTGTGGTGATGCGGGAGAGCGGCACGGTCGCGATTGTTTATCGCAAATTAGTCATCGCGGATGCGCCCCAATATGTGCTCCAGAGTTCCACCGATCTGCGTAGCTGGATCACGGTCACACCGACTGAAACCCTGGTCGCGGTGAACGGCGATGTGCAGACGATTAAGGCCACGGTGCCAGCCAGTGGCGGTCGGTTTTTCCTCCGCGTGTTGATCAATCCGCCCGCGCCCTAACCGACCATTTGGGACATAATTCCCATCGACGCGGCCGTCTTCGAACTTTCTCGACTTCAGTTGTGTCGAACTTTACGTGATCAAGACCATCGTTTCCCACGCGCGCCCCCTCGGCATCCTTCTGGCCGTCACTGGTTGGCTTGCCCTCTCTTCCCACGCCCTCTCGGCCGGCGCGAGTTTTGCCGGCACGCCGGTTTCTCCCGGCGGCACGGTGCGCGCCAATGTGCCGCTGAGCGATCTGGAAAAATCCTATGTCGCGGAGGGCGGGAACCCCGTGCCTTCCCATACTGTGGCCGTTCTCGGCGTCCCGCGCGGTTTTGATCCCAACAAGTCGTGGCCCGTCCTCGTGGTCTTCTCCACGAGCGATTTCAAGATTCAGAATCGCGATGACCTAAAGAACTACTACGCCCCGACCGCGATTTCAGAAGGCTGGGTCGTGATCGCTGGTGATGGCCCTGAGCCGGCGCCTCGACTGGACACCTCCGGCTGGCGCGCCGGGCACACGCTCGCCGCGTTGGACGCGCTGAACCGCAGCTTCCCGGGCTCGAAGAACTGGCCGATCGCGTGCGCGGGCTACTCCGGGGGCGCGAAACGCGCGGGCCTGCTGGCGCCTCTTCTGGCCGTCGGTGGTTACCGGATCATCGGGATCTTTTTAACTGGAATGAATGTCGACACTCTCACCGAAGGCTATTCTCAATACCGGCCCGGCGGATCGTTCCTGCGGACGAAGATCTTTCTCAGCAGCGGCACCGAGGACAAAGTAGCCAACCCGCAACAGCACATCGCCGTGAAAAGATCGATGGAGCAGAAGGGATTTGTGAACATTCTTCATCGTCAATTCCCATATGGGCACGTCGTAAAGAAGAGTCACATCCAGGAAGCACTTCGCTGGTTCAGGAGCAATTAGCCGCGCTCAGTCCCGAAAATCGTGCTCGATCTAAAACGGCATGCGCGTCGAGCACGAGCAGGAGCACGAAGGGGGAAGCTGCCGCCGCACCTAGACATCGCACCCGCTCTGGCGTACGAATGGCGCACCTATGATCAGCCCCGCCAAAATCTACTTCGTCATTTTCGGACTCCTCACCATCGCGGGCGGCATCATGGGCTTCGTCAAAGCAGGCAGCACCGCCTCGATTATCGCCGGCTCCATTTCCGGCATCCTGCTTCTGATCGCGGCCTTTCTCTTGCCCGGCAACCTCGTGGCCGGCCTCGTGCTCGGTGGCGTTGTCTCGCTCCTGCTCGCCGGTCGCTTCCTCCCCGCATTCCTGAAGACCCACGCGGTCATGCCCGCCGGGATGATGACGGTCCTGAGTGTGCTCGGTGTCATCATGGCGATTCTCGCCTGGGTGAAGAAATAGCTGCGCGTGGGTAAAGTTCGGCTCAGGACCCTGCGGCTTTTTTTGCTGCTGCTGCTGCTTGGTATTCTCACCGCCATCATCCTGCGCTGGGTCTCACTCGAACGCTGGCGCTGGAGCCAGGCGGACGCCCCGCTGGCCCACATCATTGATCGCACCGCGACTCCGGAGCCTTCGCAGACCCCGGCCAAACCGGGGCCGATTCGCGGCAAACTGGAAACCGCGCGGCTCTTTAGCGGCATCACCGTCAACTCCGCGGTCGAGCCGACCCCCGGCGGCCCGGCGTCCGAAGAACGGGTCGATCCGCAGAGCTACGTCATCGACCTGAAAATCAAGCTGCGGGTGCCCGAGCCTAACAAGACGATCGAGGAACTCGCGAAAGTGAATCCTGAACTCCCGCGCCTCCTCCCCGGCCTCGGCACCATGCTCGGCCCCGACGCAGTCTCGCCCTTCTTCGCCGATCTTTACGAAACCAAACTCAAACGCATCCGCGCCAATCTCTCCCGGCTCGATCAACTCCTCTCGCGGCACAATTACTACGACTGCCAGACCGTCCTCCGCCTAACGAATCCAGAAACGAAGCGCAAAGCCGTCATCCTCCAGGCCGAGATGGATGTGGACACCGACGGCTCCGACTCCGATCGCCTCCCCGCCGGCAGCGGCACCTCCGCGAATTTCCAGCCCTTCACCAGTTATCGGTGGGCCAAGAAGACCACCGTCCCCAATTCCTACCTCGGCATGTTCGAGGAAAGAATTCGCACCTGGGAAGCCGAGCAGAAAACCGCGAATGCCGCGCGCAAGACGGAATTAAAAAGCGCGATCGAAAATGCTCGCGACAGCATCGAGCAACTCAAGAAATTCAGCTTCCTCATCGGCGCGACCGACCCGTTCATCGTCATTCCCGGCGGCTTCACCAAAGCCGAAGGCGCCAAAGTGGGCGACCTCGCGGTTGTCATCCACGGTTCCTCCATTTATCCCGCCCTCGTTGGCGATGTCGGCCCTGCGGACAAAGCCGGCGAAGCTTCGCTCCGCATCGCGAAAGAAATCAGTAACAGCGCCAACGCCATGTATCGACCGGTCAGCGATCTGGGCGTCACTTACCTGATCTTTCCCGGCACCGCCGAAGCCTTCGGTCCACCGGATCTGGAGAAGTTGAATCAGCGTTGCGAAGAACTCGTAAAGGAAATCGGCGGCGCCAGCGTGCCCTTGCACCAATGGGTCAGCATCCTCCCGACACCCACACCGACCCCGACGCCAACTCCCAGCCCCACGCCAACACCAACACCTGAGGCGTCGCCGTCCCCTTCATCCGCGCCAGATGGTTCACCTGAAGCTTCACCGGCTCCCACGTTTGCGTTCCCGCTGCCCTCTCCGTCAGCCAGCGTGACGCCCGCGCCGTCGGTCTCGCCCGGCCCGTCGTCCACGCCCAGCCCGACTCCGAAGGCGGGCGCCTCACCGAAGCGCAGCCCCTCCCGGAAGAAGCGCAGCGAGGGCTAGAGTCTCGAACCATTCGGAAAGCGTCCGCGAACGAGAGGTGGTGTAGCCACGTCCCTGCGGGACGTGCGGGATCGGCGTAGACAGCGAGAAACCCGCCGCGAAAATAAATCAGCCGTTCTCTCACACGCCCCACAGGGCGTGGCTACACGACAGATTTCAGGAGGTGCACGCGCAATTTAGCGCCCGCGCTCTCCCACTCTTGTCTCCCACCCCCTCGCTGCGCTAAACACGCGTATGTCCGCGCGCGTCCTCGATTGCCCACAATGCGGCGCGCCCGTTAATTTTCGATCCTCCATCACCGTCTTCGCCGTCTGCGAGCATTGCCGCTCGATGATCGTCCTCCGCGGCGCCGACGCGGAACTGATCGGTGTCATGGCCGCGCTACCGCCGGATTTGAGCCCGTTCCAAATCGGCACGCGCGGCGAATGGAAAGGTCGCGGCTTCGAAATCATCGGCCGCATCCGCGTGGAGTGGGACGAAGGAAGTTGGAACGAGTGGTGCATCCTCTACGACGCGAAAACGCACGGCTGGCTGGCGGAAGCGCAAGGCCTGCTTATGATCAGCTTCCCCCGCGAGGTGCCGGAGAAGCTCTCCACCCGGCCGATTGACTACAGGCCAAAGGTCTTCGTCACCCTCGACGGCAGCGTTTACACCGTGACGGATGTGAAAACCGCCACCTACCTCGCGAGCGAAGGCGAGTTGCCGTTCGCAGCGCCGCCGCGGACGAAACGGCGCAGCGCGGACCTAACGAATCCTCACGGAAGCTTCGCCACGATCGAACTCTCGGAGGGTGAGGCAGAAGTTTACCTCGGCGAGTATGTCGACTTCGACGCGCTCAAGCTGACCAACCTGCGCCCCGTGCCCGGCTGGAGCGCCGAGATTGCGCAGGAAAAATACCGCACCGCCGCGCTCTCGTGCCCGGTCTGCGGCGCTGCGGTCGAATTGCGCGCGGCGGGCCAAACGATGTCGGCTGTTTGCGGCTCCTGCGGCTCCGTTCTCGATACCGTCAGACCGGAGGTGCATCTGATCGAGAAAGCGGACAAGGCGCTAAAGAAACTGTCGCCGGTCCTTCCCATCGGTCAGCGCGGAAAATTATTCGACACCGAATACGAAGTCATCGGCTTCGTGCAACGTGCCGACAAATACGCGAAGTGGCACGAGTATCTGCTCTTCAATCCCTGGCAGGGTTTTCGCTGGCTCGTCTTCTTCAAGGGCCACTGGAGTTTCGTCACCCGGCTCGCGGCAATACCCACGCGCATCGGCAATTCGGTCAAACGCGACGGCCTTAAATACAAACTCTACTCCCTCGAAGAAGCGAAGGTCACCGGCGTCCTCGGCGAGTTCTATTGGAAGGTCCGTCGCGGCGAAAAAGCCGTCATCTCCGACTTCGTCGCGCCGCCCTACATCCTGTCTCAGGAAGCGTATCCGGGCTTGGACGAAGTCGCCTGGTCGCGTGGCGAATATATCGAGCGAAGCGTCATCGGAGACGCCTTCAAAGTTGAGAAATTGCCACGGGCCGAAGGAATGTATCTGAATCAGCCAAACCGCTGGGCCAAACGCTGGAAAGAAGTGCGCGTCCTCTTCATGCTCGCGTTTTTCGCCCTTTGCTTCATCCAATGTTCCTCTCTCGCGACCCGGCAAGAAACGGAAATTGCGAAGACCTCATTTACCTTCGATCGCGGTGCGCAAAAATTCGGCTCGCTGCCGACTGCGCCGCGTCTTGGAACCGCGCCCGCCGAGCCCGAAAAAATCCTAACCACACCCCACTTCAATCTCGAGAGCAGTACTGAACAACGCGTTCTCGTGGTGGCGAACGCGCCCGTCAGCAATAACTGGATCGGTCTCGAGCTCGACCTCGTGAACGCGAAAACGAACGCCGCCATGTCCGGCGCCATCGAGATCAGCGCCTACCACGGCTACGACAGCGACGGCGGCTGGAACGAAGGCAGTCAGACCGCGAGCGTCGCCTTTGCCGCAGTTCCGCCGGGCGAATATTTCCTCACCATCGAACCCAGCGCAGACCCTAGTATCACCACGATGCCGTTCACCGTCAGTGTCCGCGCAGGCGGCCTTTTCAATCTAAACTTTATTCTCATGATCCTCCCGGTGCTGGCCTATCCCGCCTTTCTTCTCTGGCGGCGGCAAGCCTTTGAAGCACGGCGCTGGGCCGAAAGCGATTACACACCCTAACGATATGTTACGCCACCCTATCTACATCCTCCTCTGCCTCGGCGCGGCCGGCTATCTCGCCATAGCCGACGCCCGTGGTTGGAGTTTTATCCACAGCGTTTCGCGCAGCCTGCTCCGCGCCGGCGGACCGCGCGGCGCCCACAGTTTCAACCATAAATAGACCCAAACCCATGAATGCGATCACCATCCTCAACTCCGTCCTCTACGCCCTTCTCGGCGTCGCGATTTTCTGCGTCGCCTTCTTTATTGTAGACCGCATCACGCCCTTCGCCCTTTGGAAGGAACTGGTCGAGAAACAGAATACCGCTCTCGCCATCGTCGTCGGCTTCGCCGCGCTCGGCATCTGCATCATCGTCGCCGCCGCGATCCACTAGGCATGGAGCAATGGAGTGTTGGAGGAGTGGAGTAATGGATCCCACTCAGTTTCTCCCCAACACTCCATGACTCCTTCACTCCAGTCCTCCAACTCTTCCGATCGCAGCCTCCGACTTCTTCTCCTCGCGTCCGTCTTCACGATCGCGACCTGTGGCCTCATCTACGAGCTGATCGCCGGCACCATCGCCAGCTACTTGTTAGGTGACTCCGTCCTGCAATTTTCCACCGTCATCGGCGTCTATCTCTTCGCCATGGGCATCGGCTCCTGGCTCTCCCGTTATGTCGAGAAGAACCTCCTCGGCATTTTCATCCAGGTGGAGTTTCTCATCGCGCTCTTCGGCGGCGCGTCGGCCGCGATTCTTTTCGGACTCTTTGCGCACGTCGGCTCATTCCGCGTCCTGCTTTACGCGCTCGTCTTGCTCATCGGCACGCTCGTCGGTCTGGAGATTCCGCTCCTCCTCCGCATCCTGAAAGACCGGCTCGAATTCAAAGACCTCGTCTCGAAAGTCTTCACTTTCGACTACATCGGCGCGCTCCTCGCCTCGCTCCTCTTCCCGCTCGTCCTCGTTCCGTATGCCGGCCTCGTCCGCTCCGGTTTTCTCTTCGGCATTCTGAATGGAGCGGTCGGCTTGCTCGCGCTCTGGATGCTGTGGAAACAAATCCCGCGCGCGCGTCTGCTCCGCTTCAATGGCCTCGTCGTCATCGCGCTCCTTTGCACCGGCTTCGTTTACTCCGACCGCATCGTCTCCTGGTCCGAAGCCGCCGCCTATGGCGAAGACATCATCTACGCGCAATCGACTCCGTATCAGCGCATCACCCTCACCCGCCGCGACGACGACCTCCGCCTCTACCTCAACGGCAATCTCCAGTTCAGCGCGCGCGACGAATACCGCTACCACGAAGCGCTTGTCCATCCCGGTCTCGCCCGCCTCCCGCAAGCGCGCCGCATCCTCGTCCTCGGCGGCGGCGATGGCCTCGCCGTGCGCGAAATCTTGCGCTATCCGCAAATCGAAAGCATCACGCTGGTCGATCTGGATCCTGCGATGACGCGACTCTTTTCCACGCAGGAACTGCTCACCAGATTAAACAGCGGCGCGCTCAAGTCGCCCAAGGTGCGCGTCATCAACAGCGACGCTTTCACCTGGCTGAAAGAGAATCGCGAAGTCTTCGATTTCATCGTCGCCGACTTTCCCGATCCCTCGAACTTCAGCATCGGCAAGCTCTACACCACCGCCTTCTACCAGCGCGCCCGCACCGCCCTGGCGCAGGACGGCGCCATGGTCATTCAATGCACCTCCCCATTCGTCGCGCGGAAATCCTTTTGGTGCATCGATGAAACCCTGCGCGCCTGTGGTTTCATCACCGAGCCCTACCACACCAACGTCCCGTCTTTCGGCGAATGGGGCTACATCCTCGCCTCGCCCCGCCCGCTCCCCGACGAATGGCATCTCCCGACCAATCTCCGTTTTCTCGACCAACAAAACGTCGCCGATCTCGCGCATTTTCCACCCGACATGGGACGCATCGCCACCGAAGTGAACCGGCTGAACAACCAATCACTCGTCCGCTACTTCGAAGCCGAGTGGGCGCGCTACAGCCAGCAGTGAAAACCACGCGCCGAAAATTTCTCGCCACCGCCGGCGTGGGCGCCGCAGCCTTGCTGGTCGGCTGCGGAAAATCGCGCACGCACTATCCCGGCCGCATCGTCGGCGCAGCTTCCGCCGCCGGTCATCGTCTGCGCACCGGCGATTTCCCATCGCCCAGCGAAACACTCGACGCAGGAATCGTGATCGTGGGCGGAGGCATCGCCGGCCTCGCGGCCGCGAGGCGCCTCGCGCGACGCGGCACACGCGATTTCCTGCTCCTCGAATTGGAACAACAGCCCGGTGGCAACGCCGCGTCCGGCCGCAACGCCATCTCTGCCTATCCCTGGGGCGCGCACTACGTTCCCTTGCCTAACGAAGAATCCACCGAAGTGCTAGCGCTCTTCGAGGAACTCGGAATCACCCGCGACCGCGATGCAAAGGGCGCGCCAATTTATCAGGAAGAATATCTCTGTGCCGATCCGATGGAGCGCCTCTTCGACGCCGGTCGCTGGCAGGAAGGCCTCCTACCTCAAATCGGCATCACCAAAAACGATCGCCGGCAGTACGACGCTTTCTTCGCCCGAATGGAAAGCTTCCGCGCCATGCGCGGAAACGACGGCCGCTTCGCCTTCGCGATTCCGCTCGATCTCAGTTCCAGCGATCCCGAGCTCCTCGCGCTCGACAGCATGACGATGGCCGACTGGATGTCGCAGCAAGGTTGGAACTCCGAGCCGCTGCGTTGGCATGTCGATTACTCCTGCCGCGACGACTACGGAGCCGGCATTGCACAAGTCTCTGCGTGGGCCGGAATTCACTACTTCGCCTCGCGGCGAGGCCACGCGGCCAACGCTGATTCCGACGCCGTCGTCACGTGGCCGGAAGGGAACGGCTGGCTGGCCGCGCGGCTC
Source organism: Chthoniobacterales bacterium (assembly GCA_038258815.1). Lineage (GTDB taxonomy): Bacteria > Verrucomicrobiota > Verrucomicrobiia > Chthoniobacterales > UBA10450 > JACCTI01. Next base: position 47,678 of record JBBSPM010000001.1, on the reverse strand, counting down.
GCCGCGCCGCACGCCGAAAAAATCCACAGCGGCAGCGTCGTCTTTCGAATCACAGAGGAGAACGAAACTGTGCTCGTGGATTTTTTTGATCTCGCCCGCAACCAAAGCACTCGCATCCGAGCCCGCGGAGTCGTCTGCGCCGCACCGCGTTTTGTTGCGCAACGTCTCCTGCCCGACCTGCCGCCCGCCAACGCCCTGGAGTATTCGCCATGGATGGTGGCAAACGTTACCCTCGATGAAATGCCCACCGGCCGCGGAGCCGCTCTCGCTTGGGACAACGTCGCGCGCGACAGCGCTTCACTCGGTTACGTCGTCGCGACGCATCAAAGCCTGCGCCCCGTCCCGCGCGAAACAGTCCTCACCCATTATTGGCCGCTCGACGCCGCTCCACCGCGCGAAGAACGCCAGCGCGCTCTCGATCGCACGCACACCGATTGGTGCCGCCTCGTCGTCGCCGATCTCTCGCGTGTCCATCCCGGAATCGCGCGCTACATCCGGAACATCGACATCTGGCTTTGGGGCCACGGCATGATCCGCCCCGTCCCCGGCTTCATCACCGGCGAAACCCGCCGCCGCATGCGCGAGCCGCACGGCCGCATCGTCTTCGCGCACTCCGACATGAGCGGCATCTCCATCTTCGAGGAAGCCTTCACCCGCGGTACCCAGGCCGCCGACACCTTGCTGCAAATGCTTTCATGACAAACCCGACCCCTCTCGCCCGTCACACCCTGCTCGAACTCCACCAGTGCGACGTCGCGCTCCTGAACTCCCCTAACGAGTTAAAAGAACTTCTCCTCGAAAGCGTGCGGCGCGGCCAAGGCACGATCGTGGCCGAAGTCTTCCACACCTTCAGCCCACACGGAGTCACCGGTGTCGTCGTCATTGCCGAGTCACACGTCGCCATTCACACCTGGCCCGAACACGACTACGCGGCAGTCGATATTTTCTCCTGCGGCTCCAAGCTCGATCACGCCGCCATCCGCGATTGCATCCAGGCCGGCCTGCATGCGGGCCGCGTCGAAAGTCGCGAGCTGACACGCGGGTAACAAGGAGGGGCGCTCTCCAGGCCGCCCTGTCTCTCGCTTTTAGACGCGGCTCGCAGATCCGCCGTCAGATCGAAGAGACCTCCACCGATTACGATCGCGAGAAGCTCCAGGAACGCCTCGCGAAGTTGGGCGGCGGAGTCGCCGTGATCAACGTGCATGCCACTCGCGCTGCGGTCGAAGAAGGCATCGTCCCGGGGGCGCGTCGCAATCAACGGCAGCCGGGTTCCGAGAGGGGCCCGGATGTTTTGTGTCGCCGAGTAGCTACGGGCGTCAATGTGTCTCTGATCAGCGCGGCCAGTGCCAAACCGAATCAGGCGCTCTCCAGCGGTGCAAACGGGTTGATAAGCTTCAACCCGGCGATGTGCGTGAAGTCATCCACATTGCGTGTCACCAATTCCCCACCGATTTCCAGCGTTGTCGCAGCGACGATCGAATCCCCGAGTTTCATCCGCCGCTCCCGCCGCATGGCCGCGGCCCTTCGGAGGATGGGCTCCGTCAAGGCGTGGACAGAAAATCGAGCAAACCATGCCTCAAAGATCGCCTCATCCTCCGTGCTGAGCCCGGTGAATCCCAGCACCTCAGGGATACTGATCGCGGACATCCCAGTGCCCTCGGCGGTCAACCACGTATCGAGAAACTCATTTCCCGGCTGGCTGGCGTAAATGAGAATATTACTGTCCAGCAGAAACATCTCGCGTCACTCCCGCGAAGGCAGCACCACGTCTTCACGCATCTCTCGCTGCCAGGCCATCGGGTCCGCGATATCCTTGAACGGATTCCTCGCGCGAATCCGTGTCATGATTTGGCTCAACTCCCTTTTCCGTTGCTCCTCACCCAGCATAGATGTCTCCACGGCCTCCACCTTTGCTTCCACCCTGACTTTACCACCACGCAGCTCCACTGGCAGCGGGAGGTGCAATGTGCCGTCCGCGTCGGGTTCGAGGATCGCGCTGATCGTGCTCATGCGTTCGAAGCTATTCGCATCAGGCCGAAAAGAAAAGCGTCCGCGTGCGACTCCCGGGACTGCACTCTGCGCCGCCGTCCGCTTCGCTCACCGCTCACTGCCGTCCGATCACAGATACCGTGCATAATCGTCCGGGAATCCCATTTCACGAATCTGCGTAAATCTGCGCAATCTGTGGATCAAATCAGTCCCGAAAAATATCAGCCAATCCGCACTTCAAGCGCTTCATGATCAGCTGGAGGCCGCGCCCGGTAACACTCTGATCCCCACGTTCCATGCAGTGGAGCATAGACGGCTGCCCGAGGCGCTTGCAAAACTGGGCAGGTCAGATCGCCGCGCCGGCGCGCGGAGAAGCTTGCCAAGGTCTCTGCAAACTGGCAAAGGGACGCCTGTGAAGAATTGTCGCCTGACCCCTAACGGCCTACTCCACTTCCACAGCCACGAGAAAGCTGGTGTCAACGCCATGCGTCAAACTCGTCCCTCCAGCATCTCGTCATGCCACTGGGCGCGCGTCCCGATTGGTCCGAGAACTTGCCCGACGCTGACCGGCTTGATATCCCGCAGGCTTGTTTTTTGAGACTGCTCCTTGGCCCACCGAACCGTGCGGACAAAACGCTCCAGTTCCGCCAACTCCTCGGCCGAAAAATGCGGAACGGCTTTTTCGATCTCAGTCAACTTGCTCATGGAGGAAGGCTAACACTCTCCCCCCGACCCCGGCAAGGAGCCAGGCCGTCCGGTAGCGCCCTTCTGGTATACGCACCTCGCGCGCGAAGATCCAGCGGCGGCCAGGCGCGCAGGGCGTTCTATAGTCGCCCAACTGCGAAGGCTGGAGGAGTTTCCGCGCATCGGTCGAATGGTGCCAGAGTTCCAGATATAAACGCTGCGCGAAATCATTCGCGCGCCATACCGCATCGTGTGTGAAGTCAACGACTCGGCCGCGTCGATCGAAGTGGCAAGGCTTTGGCACTCCGCCAGAGGAACGCCGGATATCAAAGGATAAGAAATCTCCCGTCTTCCAGTCGTGGAGAAATGTTCTTTTCCTCAGGACCCACCCCAAGACCGCCCTCGACGTAGGTCAGATCGCCGTGCCGGCGCGCGGAGAAGTTTGCCAAGTTCTCTACAAACCGGCAAAAGGACGCCTGTCAAGAATTGTCGCCTGACCCCTAACGGCCTCCTTGACCCCTAACGGCCTCCTCTGTCAAGAATTGTCGCCTGACCCCTAACGGCCTAATATAAGATTGTATGTAAGCAACACGGGCCGATCCGCCGCTCAACGTATCGAGTTAACTATCGCCGATGTATACCGCCGCGAAAACGAGAAGACCTTTGCCTTGGTCGCTGGCTTCCTACCTACTGCTCTCATCTGGACTCACAGCGAGGCTGCGCGCTGGGAATATCTCGCGCCGCGGAGCGCGCGCCTCTGTGACCTCGGAAGGTATATCGAGCATCCAGAACTTAGAACCCCAGGAATTTCCCGCCCGTTTTATCAAGCGTTCGTATTCTCCACTGAAATCCAGCCTGCAAGCGGCTACCACAGGCTTGGTTGCGGTTCGTACGTAGCCCGGATTGTAGCGACGGCCATCAATTGTAAGAGCTCAGATGCCGTCACGCTCAATATTACTGTGGGGCCACATTTGGTTGATGGCGAAAAACTTCAGTTCTCTGTTTTCGACGCTGATTCGATAACGGGTATGCGGCTAAACGCACTTGGTTCTCAGTCTTCGGTGTGAGCTTCACGCTCGCGGCTCGGCGTTAAAAAGAACTCCTCGCCGAGCGAGTCACTAGGCTCCTCCAACATCGAAACCGTTGATCGTTCAACGCCTGCACCTTCTCCGGGGAAAGTCCCGGCGTTGATCAAACTCGCGCGCGGCGAAAGATGTATCGCAATACCTTCTCGCGTGACTCACCTATGGCGCCAACTTTCTTGTGCGCGCATGAGTGGATTCAAGCCGCTTCGGCACCGAACTGCCACAGCGCGCTCACCGGCACGGCGTGTTGATTGGCCGCAAAGGCGGCACTGGTTGCGCCGGTGTGAAGCAAAATTCCGCGCAGGAAACGCTTCCCGGTTTGATCCGCGAGGTGCCGCAGCCCCTTGAAGTCGCTGCTGCTCGGGCTCGCCGTTTTCTTGACCTCGATCCCGACCAGCCGGCCGCGCGCGTCTTCTAAAACAAAATCCACTTCCTGCTGCGTGTGGGTTCGATAATGGAAGAGGCCGGGCCGCGTCTCGCTCCAGGAAATTTGCCGGGTCAGCTCGCCCGCGACGAAGCATTCGAGCGCGGCGCCGGTCATCAAATCGTCGGCCTGCAAACGGGCCGCATCCAGGCCGAGTAAGTGACACATTAATCCGGTGTCACCGAGCAAGACCTTCGGCGTTTTGACCAGGCGCAGCCCGAGATTGGCGTGCCAGGGCGGGAGGGTGCGCACCAGGAAGGTCGCCTCAAAGAGCGCCCAATACCGTTGTAGAGTCGTTTGCGGCATCGCGGCGTCGCGTGAGAGATCGGCGAAATTCAGCAACCCCATGACGCGGGAAGCCGCCAGGCGCAGCAGTTTCGGCAGTTCCCGCAGCCCCGCCACATTCGCCAGATCGCGCACATCGCGCTCCAGGATGGTCGTGACGTAGGCCGCAAACCAGGCCCGGCGCCGCGCCGCCGTGGAGCGCGCCACGACTTCCGGAAATCCGCCGCGCGCAATCCGTTCGGTCAGAGCAGGCCAGCGCTCCGCCGGGAATTTTCCGGGTCGGAATTCCTTCCCGAAACAGGCATCCACGAAGCCCTCGACCTGCCCTTCGATTTCGCCTTGGGAAAAGGGCGCGAGCGTGAGGACTTCCATCCGTCCCGCAAGCGATTCCGAGACGCGCGGCAAGACCAGGGCCTGGGCCGAGCCGGTGAGGAGAAATCGACCAGGCTTCCTTTGCCGATCGACGCTGGCTTTGATACTGCGGAAGAGGTCCGGCGCGCGTTGCACCTCGTCGATGACCACGCGCGCTGGCAAGCCCGCGATGAAGCCATCGGGATCTCCGGTGGCGGCTCGGAGGGTGACGGCATCGTCGAGCGTCAGGTAGTCCGCCTCGTATCCTTCGGCGATTAACTCCTGGACGAGCGTGGTCTTGCCGCATTGCCGCGGCCCTTGGAGGAAAACAACCGGCGTATCCTGAAGAGCCGCGCGCACAAGCGGGGTTAGATGCCGCTGGTTCATGGTGGAGATTAGGCCATTTGGTGGTGGAAAATCAACCACTTAGTGGTTGATTTTACACCTCAACCAGGTTCCCAAGTCGATGCCGAGACGAACTTTCCCTACTGCGATAGAATTCGCTCGTTGATCGGGCCGATCAAGAAAGTTCGTAATCGCAGAATCGATCACCAGCACGCTGCCAGCGTGCGCTCCCCAGAAGCGCCATTCCATCGTTAGCAGCCGCGCGCGTGTCCCATTTCGTCGGCAGAAAGTCGGATTCGAAAGGCTGACGGAGACACAACCGGCTTGTTTCACGCAGGAACTTCGCCACGCTCTCCCTATGAAGCGTCTTCTCTTCTTTTCGGTCGCCTTGTTTGGCGGCGCAGTGTCGGTCTTGTGCGCCGAAAAGGCGGTCGCCGATAAAGCCGTCGGTCTCGATCTCGGCTATCGAAACCTGGAGGTAGAGCCGGGCGACGATTTCGAGGAATATGCCAACGGAGGTTGGCGGAAGAAAACGGAGATTCCCCCGGACCGCTCCAGCATCGGCGTGGCTTTCGAGGTCTTTCAAAAGGCCGAAAAGCGCAACGCCGATCTGATCCGCGAAGCGGGTGCGAGCAAACCGAAAGCCGGCACGCCGCTCGCCATGATCGCGGATTACTACGGCGCTTTCATGGACACGAAGGGAATCGAAAAGCGCGGCCTCGATCCCTTGAAACCCAAACTCGCAGAGATCGAAAAGATCGATTCCAAAACCGCGCTGGCGCGTGCGCTCGGTCAGCAACTGCGCGCGGATGTCGATCCGCTCAACGCGACCAACATGTGGACCGAAAATATCTTCGGTCTCTTCGTCGCGCAGGAGCTGAGCGATCCGAGCCGCAACGTGCCGTATCTTTTGCAGGGCGGCCTCGGCATTCCCGATCGCGAGTATTACGTCTCCGACGATGCGGAGATGAAAAAGACCCGCGCCGCGTATCAGACTTACGTGGCTGACCTGCTCAAGCTCGCCGGCATCGCCGAGCCCGCCGCGAAAGCGGAGCGCATCATGGCGCTGGAGATGAAGATGGCAAACGTGCATCTCGATCGCACCGCCAGCTCGGATGTGCATAAGGCGAACAATCCCGTCGCGGCCGCAGATTTGGAAAAGGAGGCGCCGGGGCTCGATTGGAAAACCTATCTCGGCGCTGCCGGCCTCGAGAAACAAGCGACCTTCATCCTTTGGCAACGCGACGCCATCAAGGGCCTCGCCGCCCTCGTCGAAAGCGAGCCGCTCGAGACCTGGAGAGAGTGGATGACGTTCCATTTTATCAATCAAAGCGCGTCCTACCTCACGCCGGCGTTCGATGATCTCCGCTTCGGGTTCTACGGCAAGACGCTGCAAGGCACGCCGCAACAGCGCGATCGTTGGAAGCGCGCTCTCACCGCGGTCAACATCGACCTCGGCGACGCGGTCGGCAAAATTTACGTCGAGAAGTATTTCCCGCCGTCATCGAAAGCCGAAGTGCAGTCGATCGCGAAAAACGTCATCGCTGCGTTCGACAAGCGTATCGATGGCCTGGAATGGATGGCGTCCGCGACCAAGGCGCAGGCGCACGCCAAAATCAAAACCCTGCGTGTCGGCGTCGGCTATCCCGAAACGTGGCGCAGTTACGATGGCCTCGTCATTCGCCCTGACGACGCGGTCGGCAACGCGTGGCGCGCGAAGGAGTGGGAGTATCACCACCAGATGGCGAAGCTGGGCCAGCCGCCCGATCTCGACGAATGGTGGATGACGCCGCAGACCGTCAACGCCGTCAATCTTCCGCTGCAAAACGCGATGAACTTTCCGGCCGCGTATCTCGAAGCGCCCTACTTCGATCCCAAAGCCGACGCGGCCGCGAATTACGCTTCCATCGGTGCCACCATCGGGCACGAGATCAGCCACAGTTTCGATAATCTCGGCGCGGAGTTTAACGCCGAAGGCAAGCTGGAAAATTGGTGGACGCCGGAAGACCAGGCGCACTTCAAAGAAGCGAGCAAGAAACTGGCGGATCAATTCAGCGCCTACGAGCCGCTGCCAGGTCTGCACATCAAAGGCGAACTCACACTTGGCGAAAATATCGCCGATGTCGCTGGCCTCGCCGCCGCCTACGATGCCTACAAGCTCTCGTTAGGCGACAAACCGTTGCCCGTCGTGGAAAAGCTCACCGGCGATCAACGCTTCTTCCTCGCCTACGCGCAAAGCTGGCGCAAAAAAGTGCGCGACGCCGCGCTCCGTCAGCAAGTCATCACCAACGAACACGCTCCCGACCGCGAGCGCGCCCAAACCGTGCGCAACCTCGACGGCTGGTACGAGGCGTGGGATGTAAAGCTTGGCGACGGCTTGTATCTCGCCCCCGACGATCGCGTTCGCCTTTGGTGAAGAACATTTGAACCGCCGCGAGGACCCACCATCGCCCAAAGGGCTAGGCGCGGGGCGCAGGGCAGGGTGTAGCGGCGACGCCCTCGACGCCAAGCGTGAGGAAAGAGCACGGAAGAAAGGAGGGTTATTCGCGGCGAGGGCGCCGCGGACACTTCCGGCGTCGAGGCGGGATTCTGACTCCAACAATTCCAGCAACCGATCAGGCAGTTTGAGCGATCAAGACCGAGGAGGGGCGCTCTCCAGGCCGCCCCGTCTCTCGCATTGCAACGCGGCGGCCTGGACAGCGCCGCTCCTTGCCTTGCGCGTAACGCCGAATTCGTGCGCGATACTCATCCATGCGTCAGCTCAGCAACTCTTCCAGGTCCTCGGTCGTGAGACCACTCGGTGGAACCCGTCGGCGTAAAGCGGCGAGACTTTTGTGCCGCCCATCGGCTCAGCCTTTTGCAATTGAGTGTTCATTGGGGTTAATCCAACGCCTTGATACGATTGAGTGGTTTGTGTGCCCGAGCAAGCCGCCAGTCATCCAGCAGTTCTTTCCGGTGCGCCAACGCCCACTCGAACACGAGCTTCGCGGGAAACCAGCCGCGAAGAACGCCAAGAGTACGAATGTCCAGCTCCTCCCGATGCTCCCCTGCCGGGCGTAAAAGTGAGGCGGATTGTGATCGTTAAAGAACATTTCGATGCGAATTCCGTAGAAGTTTGAAATCTCAGGCATCGCGAATTGCTCTAGATTCGACGCGCGCAGCGCGCTCAGTAAACCGCCAGCAACTCTTCGAGGTCTTCGGTCGTTAGTCCGCTCATGAGCGGTTCTTCGCTGCCGATGACGCCTTCGCTCGCTTCGCGTTTGCGGGTTTGCAGTTTGACGATCTTTTCTTCCACGGTGTCGCGCGCGATGAGCTTGTAGGCGGTGACGACGCGCTTCTGGCCGATGCGGTGGGCGCGGTCAGTGGCCTGCGCTTCGGCGGCGTAGTTCCACCATGGGTCGAAGTGGATCACGGTGTCGGCGGCGGCGAGGTTTAAGCCGACGCCGCCGGCTTTGAGGCTCATGAGGAAGACGGGAATGGCGTCGTCGTTTTGGAATTTGTCGACCTCGGCCTGGCGATTCTTGGTTTGGCCGTCGAGGTAGGTGAACGGAATTTTTTGCGCGTCGAGGCGCTCGCGCAGGAGTTTTAGCATGGAGACGAATTGGCTGAAGATGAGGACGCGATGTCCGCCGTCGATCGCTTCTTCCAGGAGCTCGTCGAGCAATTCCATCTTGGCGGATTCGACACTCGTCCCCTTCTGGGGAGCGCGGGCGCCCTCGCCCGCACTTTTTGGCGCCTCGCCAAAAAGCTCTTCGCGTCTGGGAGTGTCCCGCGAGGCGCGTGACACAGCGGGCGGGGCGCCCGCGCTCCCCAGATTCAGAAGGCGCAGATCGCAGCAGACCTGCCGCAGACGCAGTAAACCCACCAACATTTTCATTCGCACCGCCCCGGCGTTTTGCTTGCCGCCGGTTGTTGTCGTTAGGCCGGTCTGGATTTCGCGCAGCAAACCGTCGTAGGCGGCACGCTGTGGCGGGGTGAGATCGCACACGAGCACTTGTTCGATTTTCTCCGGCAGATCTTTTTCGACCTCGGATTTCTTGCGGCGCAGGAGGAAGGGACGCATCCGGCGCGCGAGGCGGCGCTGCACTTCGGGCGCGGGGCCGCGGGCCATCGGTTTCTCATAGCGTTCGCGGAAGTCGACCTGAATTCCCAGGTAGCGCGGTTGCACGAAATTCATGAGCGACCAGAGATCCCGCACGGAGTTTTCCATCGGCGTGCCGGTGAGAACGAAGCGGTGCTTCGCGCGCAGGGAGAACGCGGCCTGCGCGTTTTGCGTATCGGGGTTTTTGATGTGCTGGGCTTCGTCCAGAATCGCGCTGGAGAATTGCAGGTCCTCATACTTTTCGGCGTCGCGTTGCAGGAGCGCGTAGCTCGTGAGCACGATCTGCGCGTTCGGGATTTCCAAGAAGCGCGCGTGGCGCTGTGGGCCATCGAGCAGGAGCACTTTCAATTCCGGCGTGAAGCGGCGGGCTTCATTTTCCCAGTTGGTGAGGAGCGAGGTCGGGCAAACGATGAGAGCGGGCTCGCTCGCTTTTTGCGCGCGGAGAAAGGCGAGCGTCTGCACGGTTTTCCCGAGGCCCATTTCGTCCGCGAGAATGCCTCCGAGGTTGTTCCGTGCGAGCCGGACCAGCCATTCCACGCCTTGCCGTTGGTAGTCGCGCAGCTTTTCTTCGAGGTCGCCCAGAGGAAGATCGCCGAGCGGTTTTTCGTCGGTCAATCCGCGCAGCGCGGCGCCCAGGTCCTCGGCGGTTTGTGCGAGGTAGGAAGCGTGGCTGCGATCAATTCGATACGTGCCGGGCTGGTTCTGTCGCGGATCGCAATCGCGCAGCACTTCTTCGAAATCGGCGATCGCGTCGCTGTCGAAAACGGCGGTGCGGCCGCTGCGCAGGCGGGTCTTGCTCTGGCCGGAACGGAGGAGTCGTTGAAGTTCGGTGGCGGAAAACATTTCGCCATCCGCGGTCCCGAGCGAGTAGCGCAGTTCAAACCAGTCCACGCCGGAACCGACCACTTCCATTTTTGGCGTGAGCGGTTGCAGTTCGCTGCTGGCCTTCGTCGCCTGCGCGGAGAGATGGATCTCCCAGTCCTGCTTCAGGCGCGGAACTTCGAAGGCAAAGAAGCGCGCGATGTGATCTTCGTCTTGCAGGATGAAGCGCTCGCCTCGTGTGCCAAAACCAAGCGCCGCCAGCCGCGCGACGGCCGCTTCTTCCGCCCGTGTGTCGCGCAGGAGAATGGCTTCGCCAGTCGCATCCCGGACGAACGATGGTTCGTTCTCTCGTTTGGCGAAGCCGAGAAGGCGCGAACCATCTGCGTATTTCGCGCGTAGTTCACCGCGGAGTTCTCGGAGCGAGCCTTCGAGGTTGAGCACAATCTTCGGCGTGGCGAGGCGAACTTCTGGCAAAACGAAATCGCTCTCCACTTCGAACCAGACGCTGAGTTGCGGAGCGGTCGCGATAAGGAACTTCTGCGCACTTTCGGCGCGCAACCGGAGCGATCCCTCGGCCAACGCTCGTAGCTCGCTCGGCAAATTTTCCGCCAGCGGATGAAAGGATGCGTCTCGCCACATCCACGCTTCTTCGCCGGCGGCGAGCAATCGGTCGTTAGCCGACAGGGCGAGTTCCATGGTCACGGAAGTAGGTTCGGGGCGGCTCAAACGCAGGCGCGGCCGAATAGCATCCGTGGCGATCTTGGCCGCTTTCGCTTTTCCAAAGGCAACGCGTGGATGCCCGCGCAGAGAACCGAGCAGGCGCAGGAATTCTGCGCGCTCGAACATGCGCATCGCAACCGGTGCGCCGAGCAAATCGAGCGCGGCTAGATCGTGATTATCGCAGGCATAGGTTTCGTTAGGCGACAAGGTGGTCGGCATGACGCGTTGGCCGGCTCGCTCGACCTCGGTCACGAGCATGATCTGGCCTTTGTCCCAGGCGGATTCGAATTGTGGCGGGAGGATGAAATGCAGTGCGATCTCTGGGACTTCGGCCGTTCCGATCTCGACGAACTTCGGCCCGGGGGCGGGCCGGCTCCACGCGTCGACTGAAGCCGCGCGCGCATCGTTGGAGTCGGCCCGCCCCCGGGCCGAAGATTCCTCTTCGACGCGTTTGGGTGCGATGACCTCCAGCCCGACCGCCAACGAATGGGCGCAGATCTTTCCCCACTGGCGCGATTCCCGGCAGGTGCAGAGGTTTTCCACATCGGAAAAGGTCTTCACGCGCAAGCCGGAGCGGAGGATGCGCAGCCCGTCTTTCACCATGCCGGAGAGGAGCGGCGGTTCGTAGCTCGCTTCCAGGACGCGGCCGGCGGCGTGCATTTGCTCGGCGGCTTTCAGCGCGGGCCAGCCGCCGGCGTTGACGAGCAATTTTCGGGTAATGGGAATCGCGTCGGACGGCACGCGCGACCTTCCGGTTTCGCGAGCCATCGCGCAATCGCGGCGGAAGCGTGAGACTGTTCCGCGTGAGTCCCGCTTCTGCCTACGCTCCCGGTCGCGTCGAATTGCTCGGCAATCATACGGATTACAACAAAGGCGTGGTCCTCGGCGCGGCGATCGATCGCGGTCTGACCGTGGCCGGGATCGCGCGGTTGGATCAATCCATCATCCTGACTTCGATCGGGGCGCGCGATCGGATCCACGCGTCGTTGAACGATCTGGAGTCGCAAGGTGACGGGCATTGGGCGAATTACCCGCTCGGGGTGGTGCGTGAATTTGTCCGCGCTGGTTTCGAGCTCCGAGGGTTCGATGCGGAAATCTCGGGCGATCTGCCGGCGGGTGCGGGGCTGGCCAGTTCGGCCGCGCTGGAGGTAGCGATGGCTGGGTTGCTCATGCGATTGCACGAGTTCCACGTGGCGCCGATGGAGGTGGCAAAGCTTTGCCAGCACGCGGAAAACGAGTTCGCGGGGGTGCATTCGGGGTTGCTCGATCAGGCGACTTCCGTTTTCGGACGCGCGGGCCATGTGATCTATCTCGATTGTCAGTCGGAGGAAGTGCGGGCCATTCCGTTCCCGGAGGATTGCGCACTGGTGATCGCGGATTCCGGCGCGAAACACGCGTTGGTGCAGGGCTACTACAATTCCCGCCGCGAAGAATGCGCGACCGCGACCGACGCGCTCGGGGCTGAGAGTTTACGTGAGGTGACACCGGAGCATCTGGAGATCGCAGGTGGCTCGCTCGACCCGATCATTTATCGGCGCGCGGCGCACATCGTGGGAGAGAACGATCGTGTTTGGCGGGCGATCGCGGCGTTGGAAGCGAACGACGCGGAGGCACTCGGCGCGTTGATGAATGCATCGCATGAAAGCTCGCGGACGAACTTTGAGAACAGCTCGCCGGAGTTGGATCAACTGGTGGAGCTGGCGCGCTCGCTGCCGGGCGTGCTTGGGGCGCGCTTGACTGGCGGTGGATTTGGCGGGGCGACGGTGTCACTTGTTAGGGCGGATCGAGCGGACGAGATCGCGGAAGCGTTGGGTCAGCGGTATCAGCATCCAAGCGGTCATCCGACAAAGGTGTTTGTCTGCACCCTGGCGGATGGCGCGGCGGCGCGTTGGAATCGGTAGGGATAACGCAGCGCGCCCTTATGTGTTTAGCGGTCGGGCCAAGGTCTGGGGAGCGCACGCCTGCAGGCGTGCTGGTCTTCGCATTCTGCGAAGACGAACTTTTCGGGTTGGACGCTCGCCCTTCGAGCCGGCCCGCTCAAGGAAAGCCTGTTTCGGCAGAATGCCTCAACCAGCACGCCTGGAGACGTGCGCTCCCCAGAATAGCTCGCGACGCGTCATCGATCACAGCGCCGCCCTACCCTGTGCTGGACTGCATCGAAGCGCAGCGGATGTTCCACCTCCATGAATGCTGACAGCAAAGATTTTCTCAAGGCGCTGGTCGAAACGCCGAGCCCCTCCGGTTACGAACACGAAGTGCAGAAGCTGGTGCGCAATCGGATCGCGCCTTGGTGCGAGAGCGTGCGCACGGATGTGATGGGGAATGTCTTCGGGGTGCGGAATACCGAGGGTCGGCCGCGGATCATGCTCGCTGGGCACTGCGATCAGATCGGGTTCATCGTGCAATACATCACGGACGATGGGTTCCTTCACATCGAGCCGATCGGCGGGGTCGATCCGGTGGTGGCGACTTCGCAGCGCGTTTCCATCATGACGCGCGACGGGATGGTGCCCGGCGTGATCGGGCGGAAGGCGATCCATCTGATGGACGAGGAGGACAAGAAGAAGGTGCCGAAAATACACGACCTCTATATCGACATCGGGGCGAAGAATAAGTACGACGCGCTCAAGCTGGTGGCGCTGGGCGATGCGGGGATTTTTCTGCAGCCCTACATCGAGCTGGCGAATGAGCGCGCGGTGGCGATGGCGTTCGACAACAAAATGGGGACGTGGATCGTGACCGAGGTTTTGCGGTTGCTGCATGAGCGGACGTTCGACGCGTGCGTGATCGGGGTTTCGACAGTGCAGGAGGAAATCGGATTGCGTGGCGCGCAGACGAGCGCGTTCTCGAGCGAAGCGGAGGTGGGGATCGCGCTCGATGTGGCGCACGGAACCGACACGCCGGGGATTGAGAAAAAGCGCGCGGGTGATTTCAAGGTGGGCGGCGGGCCGATGATTTCGCGTGGAGCGAATATCAATCCGCGCGTCTTCGAATTGCTGGTGGCGACGGCGGAAGCGGAAGGCATTCCGTACCAGGTGGCCTCCGCACCGCGCGGGACCGGGACGGATGCGAACGTGATGCAGTTGACGCGTGGCGGGATGGCGACGGGGTTGCTCTCCGTGCCGCTGCGTTACATGCATACGCCTAACGAGTTGTTGGCGCTGGAGGATCTGGAGAACACGGCGAAGCTGCTGGCGGCGTTCTGCGCGGGCTTGAAAAAAGAGCAGGATTTCACGCCGTAACCGCGACGGACGAAAGTCCGTTTCCGTCGGTTCTGTGTCCGATGGCGCCGGGCGAATTCGGTGGCGTGGACGGGGGATGCGCGCGAGTAGATTGCTCGCTATGAGCACGACGAGACGCCGGTTTATTCAAGTATCCGCCCTCGCGGGCGGCGCAGTTGGGACGGGATGGCTTTCCTCGCGATTGTGGGCGGCGGAAGAGGCGGAGAAACCTATGCGCATTTTGATTCTCGGTGGGACCGGATTCACGGGGCCCTTCCAGGTGAAGTATGCGCTGGAGCGCGGGCATAAGGTCACGGTTTTCAATCGCGGGAAGACGCATCCGGGCGAATTGCCGGAAGGGGTGGAGCAGTTGATTGGCGATCGCAATGGCCAGCTCGACGCGTTGAAAGATCGCAAGTGGGATGTGGTGATCGATAACCCGACGAGCGCGCCAGTGTGGGTGCGCGATGCGGCGCAGGTGTTGAAGGGAAACGTGGATCGTTACGTTTTCATTTCGACGATTTCGGTTTACGCCGAGGGCCGCAAACCGAATGACGAGACGGCGCCGCTGGCGAAATACGAGGGCGCCGATGCGATGAAGGAATCGCGGGACACGATCATTGCCTCCGAGTTCAGACTCTATGGTCCGCTGAAGGCGCTCTCGGAAGCGGAGGCGGAGAAATGGTTTCCGGGCAAGACGCTGGTGATCCGGCCGGGCTTGATCGTGGGGCCGGGGGATCAGACGGATCGGTTTACTTATTGGCCGGTGCGGATTGATCGCGGCGGCGAGGTGCTGGCGCCCGGCGCGCCGAGCGATCCAGTGCAATTCATCGACGCGCGTGATCTGGCGGAGTGGACCATCCGGATGGTGGAGAAAAGCGCGACGGGAATCTACAACGCGACCGGTCCGGCGAAGCCGCTGCCGGTGGGCGAGATGCTGGGTGGAATCAAGACTGCGCTGAAGTCGGACGCGAAATTTACTTGGGCGGACGCTGATTTTATCGAGAAGGAAAAGGTGTCGCCGTGGTCGGATATGCCGGTCTGGGTGCCGCCGAGTGGAGAAGATGGCGGGCTCGGACGCACCAGTATTGCGAAGGCGTTGGCGGCGGGGATTACGTTCCGGCCGTTAGCCGATACGGCGCGCGATACGCTGGCGTGGTTCAAGACTTTGCCGGCGGACCGGCAGAAGACATTGAAGGCCGGGCTGACGCCGGAACGCGAGGCGGAAGTGCTGGCCGCATGGCACAAGGCGCACGGTTAGGACTGCCCGCGATTCCTCCTGATTGTGCCCACGCCTGCTGTCATCCCGAGCGGAGCGCAGCGCAGTCGAGGGATCTCTCCGACGCAGGGGTCGTTTTCCTTTAACGCAGAACCGTCCTGGCGGAGTGGCGTCTTTGGTAACAGGGCACATGTCAGCGGTTGCGAGATCCCTCGACTGCGCTGCGCTGCGCTCGGGATGACGGGGTGGGCGCGGTGAGACGTTCCTTCGTTAGCCGCATCCGAACGGCGGTGGTCGACGCCCGGCCTAACGAGTTGCGCGCACTCGGCTTCGCCTTCGTTTTCAATTTTATCGTCCTGAGCAGCTACTACGTGCTGCGACCGATTCGTGATGAGATTGGAGCTGCGGGCGGGGTGGAAAATCTAGCCTGGATGTTCAGCGGGACGCTGGCGGTGACGCTGGTCGCGAATGCACTTTTTTCCTGGCTGGTGGGGCGTTGGCCGCGACGCCAGTTCATCCCGATTGTTTACCGGTTTCTGATTTTTAATCTCCTGGTGTTCTTCGTCTTGATGCGAGCGCTGCCAGCCGGCTCTCAGCTCTGGTTGGGCCGAGCGTTTTTCGCCTGGGTGAGCGCTTTCAATCTCTTTGTCGTGACCGTGTTCTGGGCGTTCATGACGGATGTCTTTCGCAATGAACAGGCGAAGCGCCTCTTTGGATTTATCAGCGTCGGCGGAACACTGGGCGCAATCGTTGGCGGGTTACTGACAGCGTCGCTGGTGCATCGGATTGGGACGCCAAATTTACTCCTTGTCTCCGCGTTGCTCCTCGAAGGTGGCGCGTGGTGTGTGCGTTTTTTCCCATCGGAATTCGAGCGCGAACACGAGGCGCGGGAAGAAGCGGCGACGGCGGAAAGTCCGATCGGCGGAAACTTATGGTCCGGCGTGACGCACGTAGCGCGGTCGCCTTATCTGCTCGGCATTTGTCTCTTCATGCTCTTCTACACGGTCACGACGACCTTTGTGTATTTCCAACAGGCCGAGATCACGGCGCGCGAGTTTGCTGGGAATCGCGCGGGGCGGACGGCGTTCTTCGCGCAGCTCGACGTGTGGGTGAATGTACTCACGATCGTGGTGCAGATTTTCTTCACCGGCCGGCTTTTGAAATGGCTCGGGGTGGGGATGACGCTTGCCGTTCTGCCGGCGCTCAGCCTGTTGGGATTTGCGGCGATTGGGATCACGCCAGCGCTGGGATTGTTCGCGTTTTTCCAGGTGCTGCGACGCGGGATGAATTACGCGGTCTCACGGCCGGCGCGCGAGGTGTTGTTCACGGTTTTGCGGCGCGAGGATAAATACAAGGCGAAGAGTTTTATCGATACTTTTGTGTATCGCGCGGGCGACCAAGTCGGGGCGTGGTCCTACACCCTGCTCGGCTGGCTCGGGCTGGGGCTGACCGGCATTTCGTTGGTCGCGCTGCCTTTGGCGGCAATGTGGTGCGCGCTCAGTATTTGGCTGGGTCGACGCCAGCGCGTTCGGGCAGGCGAGCGAGCGCCAAGTTAAAACGAGAAGCGAGCCGAGGCGACCACGCCGGGCAGGAAGACCTTGTAATCCTGCCGCGCCGCGGAGGAGGCGTTGCCGGTGAACGACGCGGCCATTCCCACGTTGAAATATTCGATCGGCGTCCAGGTGGCGCCGACGCCGGCGTTGAAATTGAAATCGTGGCGCGAATCGTCGTTCGGATCGGAGAGATAGAATTGTATCTCGGGCCGGGCGAAGGCGGCGAACTGGAGCGTCTCCATCGGTTTATAGAGAAGGACGAAATTGAGGTAGACCGTGGCGCGATCGAAATCGCTGGGATCGCCGTGCCGCCAGTTGGAGCCAAAACTGCTCGCGAGATAGAGGGGCATGCCCCCGAGCTGACGCACATTCGTGACGCTGGCTGCGAGCAGGCCGTAGCGATAAAACTCGCCGACATTGTCATCAGGCGAATAAAGCCGCGCGCCGGTGTAGGAGAGATTGGCGTACCAGGAATCGTCCCGGCGGAAATCGTATTTCATGTCGAACTGCAAGCTCTGCGAATCGAAGTCAAGCACGCGGAACTCGTCGTAGCGGAAGAAATTTTGCTCGAAATTAATGCGCGGCGTGAAGTTGACCGTGGAATAGGGAACGTAGGAGCCGACCAGGCGGCCATTCCAAAAAAAGGCGTCGCGCTCGAGGTCGGACGCGAGGAAAGCGTTGGTGGTGTAGAGGAGGTTTTGATCGGTGGAAAAAGTAAACGTCTTGGGTCGGGGCGCGCGGGAGACGAGATCGATCTCACCCAGCTCCGGATCGGTGATGCGAAAGGGAATGTGCCGTCCGGCCACCTCTTCATCTGGGCGGCGCAGGACGTCTTGATCCGTGCCGATGCGGGCCGCGATATCATCCTGCGCCCCGACCGGCGCGATGGGGGAAAGCAGAGTGAGGGCGAGGAGGCCCGCGAGGGACCGAGGAAGACGAAGGAGTTGCATGGCGGACGTTGACGTTCTTAGCGGCCGGGGAAGGTGACCGAGATGGTTTGACTGGTTTGGCCCGCACCGAGATTTCCGGAAACGGTCTGGACGTTACTCCCGCTCCGGATCGTGAGGGTATAGAAGTCGGAGGGATTCGGAGTGGAGAAGCTGTTGACGTAGAACTGGTAAACGCCGGCGCTGGGCGTCCCGGTAATGACGATGTTTTCCACGCGACTGCTTGGCGGCACATCGATGGTGCCGCCGAGGTTATCGCGGTCGAGCATGGCCATGGCCTGCCCGTTATTAAAACTCACCGAGCGATTGGCAAAAAAGACGTGCTGGGTATCGGGCAGGAGAAGATGGAGATCGAGGTCGGCGAATGTTTCCCAAACCAACTGGCCGCGAATGATGCCATCCCCGCCGACATCGACGAAGCCGGGCGTCCCGCCCTCGCCGCTGAGGGCGTTGACGCTGGCGTCGAAAGAGTTGTGGTCGACGCCGCTCATCCAGCCAAACTGCCCCGAGCCCGCGGTGCTGGCGGTGCCGGCATCGACAAAGCCGCGCCGGACGTCGGCATTGTAATCGGCCACGGCGCGATTGAGCTGGGCGGTATTGGGCAGCTCGGAATTGAACGCATTAACGAGGGGTGAAGTCTTCAGGAAACGCGGGATATCGAACTGCATGACGACGGGTGGCCGATCGCCGCGCGCGACGATCATTTCGCCGGGCCCGAGCTTGAAGGAAAAGCGATGCTCGTGTCCGCTGGCATCCTGCCAGGTGCTGTAGCCGTTCAACTTGCCCTCGAGCATGCCGACCATGGTGGCGCCGCTCTCGTCGCCGTTATGGCGGCGGCCGCGCGCGACCACCTTGCGGTTGGAAATGAAACCGGTGGAACCAGTAATGGCGGCGGTGATGGCGCCGGCGCGGACTTCCACTTTGCCGGAGTTTGAGGGTTTGGCGAAAAGCGCGCTGCCTTGGTTGCAGGTAATGGCGCGGGCCTGGGCATCGAAAGAGAAGATCGAGTTCGCGCCCAGCCGAGCGAGCGTGAGATCGGTGAATTCCAGTTCGGCGCGAGATTGCGCGCCGGTGCGGACCACGTTTTCATTCTGCACGAGCGAGCCTTGACGGGCCGGGTGCGCTTCGGCGGTGAGGGTCGGGGCGATGGTGACGACGTTGACTTTTTGTTTGACCGTGGCCTGCGAAAGATCCGCTGCCGGAAGCGCGATCGTGGCCGCGAAGAAGGAGGAAAACAGCAGGAGCCCGACCTGGGCTAAGGAGCGGCGGCAAGGGGTCGAACGGGACATAGCGGCAATGACAGGACAAAGCTAATTCGGGGTCAAGACGAATTATTGCGCTTTGGCCCAGCAGTTTATCGGAAAACGGGGGTGCGGTTGGCCCCAGTCACGCTTGTCAGCTTTGCTTGTTTGGGAGTGCCGCTATCGTGACGCGGTGACGCGCCAGGGCCCGGCGACCACCTCGCGTCACTCTACCTGGAACGCTGCCGCGCGTCGCGGCCTACTCGTTCGCTTCCAGATCCCGCAGTTCAATCAGAACCGCGCAAAGCGCCTCGACGGCCGCTTCAGCGTCTACGCCGAAGGCTTCCAACTGCGCGCTGGCGCCGCATTCGAATTGCCCGCGGAGGATGTCCATCAAGCTCATGGCGTCGTAGCGTTCGCCGTTCCGGATCAGGAAAATCTGGGAGCGGAAGCTGTTGGCGCGGCGGACGAAGGCCGCCGCCGGCCGGGCATGGAAGCCGTGCTTGTTCGCGATGACAATGTCGCGCGTGATCCGGACCGGTTCGCGTTTTGTTCTCCACCCGATCATGCGATTAGGCGAACAAGGGGAAGGGATTCGGTCTTTCGGTAGAGCATCGGCGAGCGCCTCTATCTTAGCGGGCGAAGACGTTCTCGCAATTACAGGAATTGCCGCGACGCCCTGCGCGATGAGAAAACCGGCGCTCAGGCCTCGGATTTTTCTCGTGAAACGACGGCATTCGGCGAAGCTCTGGACCCGGCGAAAAGCCCCGCGTTTCCAAGGCCCACCAACTTTCATGACGCTTCCCATCGCTTTCGTCCTGGCCCTGCTCGTGATCGCGGTCGCGCTTTTCGCGACGGAGCGCGTCTCGGTGGATTTGGTGGCGTTCATGCTCCTGATCGCGCTCGTGGTGGGGGGCGTGCTCACGCCGCATGAGGCGTTCGAGGGATTCAGTAACGACATCATCATAATCCTAGGCTCGATCTTCGTGATCAGCGGAGCCTTGCAGGAGACCGGTGTGCTGGATTTGCTCGGGACGCGGATTCTGAAACTGGCTGGCGCGAACCCGAACCGGCTGCTTTTTCTGCTCATGGCGAGCACGTCGGCGGTCTCGGGATTCATGAACAACACCACGGTGACAGCGATGTTTCTACCGCCGGTGGTCACGCTCGCGCGGCGCGCCAAAGTCGCCGCTTCGAAGCTGCTCATGCCACTGGCCTTCTCGTCCATCCTCGGCGGGACGTGTACGCTGATCGGCACTTCCACGAACGTGGCGGTGAGCGGTTACCTGAAGAAAATGGGGATGGCGGAGGTGGGAATTTTCGAGGTCACGCCGATCGGTTTGATCATCGTCGCCGTCGGTCTGCTTTACATGATGTTCATCGGGAAGAGGCTCTTGCCCGATCATCCCGATACCAGCCTGACTGCGCGCTATGCGATGCGCGAATACGTGAGCGAGATCATTGTGTTGCCAAACTCGCCGCTCATCGGACAAACGAGTTACGACTCCGATTTGAACGTGCTCGAGTTTCGGATTTTGAAAATCATCCGGGCGCAGCGCGAACTCGTGCCCGGGCGCAATATCCTGATCGAAGAAGACGACACGCTGCTGGTGGAAGGAAAAGCCGACACCCTGATGAAGGTGAAGAAGATTGAGGGGATCGAGATCAAGCCGGAGTTCAGCCTGGGTGATCTCCATCTGGAGAGCTCAGATATGAAGATCGCGGAGGTGTTGCTCACGCCGCAATGCGATCTGGCCGGCCGGACGCTGCGGGAGTCGAATTTTCGGCAATTCTACGGCCTGACCGCGCTCGCCATTTACCGGCATGGCCAATCGCTCCGCGAGCAGGTCGGCAACATCATTCTCCGCGTCGGCGACCTGTTGCTGGTGCAAGGCGAATCGCCGCGGATCGAGGCCCTCGGCAATCATCCCGGTCTCTCGCTCCTCGGCGAAGTGAGCGAGCCGCTTTACCATCCACGCAAGGGACTGCTCACGGTCGCGGTTTTCGGCGCGGCGATTCTCATCGGCGGGCTCGGTTGGGTGCCGCTCTCGGTCGCATTCCTGTCGGCGGCGGTGATCACGGTGCTCTCGCGCTGTATTAGCGTGGAGCGGGCCTACGAATTCGTCGATTGGCGACTGCTCATCCTGATCGGCGGGATGACAGCTTTCGGCACTGCGATGCAGAAGAGCGGATGCGCCGCGTTTCTGGCCACGCTCATCGTGCAATGGTGCGCCCCCTTTGGCGTCCTCGCGGTGCTCGGAGGATTTTTCCTCCTCACCATCATTCTCACCCAACCGATGTCGAACGCCGCCGCCGCGCTCGTGGTCCTCCCGGTGGCGATGAGCGCCGCGCATCAAATCGGCGCCAACGAACGCACCTTCGCCATCGGCATTATGTTGACCGCATCGCTCTCACTCGTGGCGCCGTTCGAGCCATCCTGCTTGCTGGTTTACGGGCCGGGAAAATATCGAATCGCGGACTTTGTGAAAGTGGGTCTCGGACTAACGATCACGCTGGCCATTGTAGTCCTGATTACGCTGGACCTCTTCTGGCCACTGATGGCGGAAGGTCGGTAAGCCATTCACTGAGCGGCGATGAGTTCGCGATGTTAGAACCGCGCCGCGCCTCACAGCGGACGCGCGCATAAATCCTTTTCGCGGAAATCTTTTCATCCGCGGATTGCTGGCGTGCGCATTGCTTTAGATGCGAGACCGCCTATCCTCCGCCGTGCCAATTTCTCCCCCACTGGAGCGTTCTCTCGAACGTTCCATCATCCGTCCCTCGCCGAATCAAGCGCCGCGTTTGCCGGAGCGCACATTGCTCAACGTCCCGCGTAATCGCATTAACTGGATCACCAGTTCGTTCCTGATCGGCACTGCAGCGCTTACGGTCACCGCGGTCCCGCTCTATTTGTGGAAATTCGGTGTCGATTGGTTCCACTTTGCGCTCTTCTTTGCCATGTTCTGCGCGAGCGGGTTCTCCATCAGCCTCGGCTACCACCGGCTCTTCTCGCACATCGCGTTCAAGGCCGCCTGGCCCGTGCGCCTCTTTACCTTGATTTTCGGTGCGGGCGCATTCGAGAATTCCGTTCTGATGTGGTCGAGCGAGCATCGTCGCCACCACAAACACGTGGATCACGACGACGACCCATACGACATTTCCAAAGGCTTCTTCTACGCGCACATCGGCTGGCTTCTCTTCAAGATGAGCCCGCAACCGCCGTTCGATAATGTGCCGGATCTGAAGCGCGATCGCCTCGTCATGTGGCAGCATCGCTACATCCACCTCATCGCTGTGGTGGTGGCTTTCCTCCTTCCTGCTTTCGCCGGCTACCTCTGGGACGGCGCGATCGGCGCGCTGGGCGGTTTCCTCATTGCCGGTGTGGCCCGCGTCACCGTGCTCCAGCATTGCACTTTCCTCATTAACAGCGCCTGCCACACGCTGGGTCGGCAACCGTATTCAGATCGCTGCAGCGCGCGCGATTCGCACTTCCTCGCGCTCTTCACTTTCGGCGAGGGCTACCACAATTATCACCACGAGTTTCAGCACGATTACCGCAACGGCGTGAAGCCGTGGGAATTCGATCCGACGAAGTGGATCATCTGGACGCTTTCGAAGTTCGGACTGACGGCCGGCCTGCGCCGCGTCGATGCCGAGAAAGTGCGCGAGGCCGAAACCCTCCGACGGTAGGTCAGCCGCGCCTGTCGCCGTAGCGTATGGAGCCGGCGCGCCCTCGCGCCGAAGAGTCTTGGACGGGGCTGGATCAAACTTCGGCCCGAGGGCGGGCCGGCTCCATAACGCTACGCGACCACTGGATCGCCAGGCACAGGCTAAGCTAAGATTAGCGCCGGAACGATGGAGTTGGAAACGGTGGCAGTGGC
Organism: Chthoniobacterales bacterium; assembly: GCA_038258815.1. Lineage (GTDB taxonomy): Bacteria > Verrucomicrobiota > Verrucomicrobiia > Chthoniobacterales > UBA10450 > JACCTI01. Next base: position 24,809 of record JBBSPM010000001.1, on the reverse strand, counting down.
GGTTGGTAGCGGCAGTGCCCTCGCCGCGAGTTTCCGTCGCACTCCAGAGTGAGCGAGACAATTTCATGTCCCATATGCGTCACTGCATTGTCCATCAAAGCTCCTTCGGTTGCATCTCGCCTTTCAAACCGACGAAGCGCGGGCTTGGTGGCACCTCGCTAATCCTCGACAACTGACCACTCCGCCCAGCTGCCATGCCGTAGCATCTTGCGCGCTAAAGCCTCCGCTACCGCCGCGGCCGCACGTAACCGCGCTCTGCCGACGGCGCCTCAAACACCATCTCGCCCTCCGGCGTGGTGCCGATGACACGAGCGCGATTCGCGGGTCGGGGCTGGCCGGGCACTTCTTCGCCCTCATAGATCGGTTCCGCCAACCGCACTTCCCGCCCATCCATCCGACGGATTCGCCGGGCTGACCGGGGGGCGCGCTGGTCTTGCAGATCTTCGTCACGCACAGGCTCGGCTCGGCGAACTGGCAGGCCGTTCAATCTTGCCACTCGCTCGTCGGATGGCTTTGCTGCGGCGGGCTCATGCTCCACTGCGGCGGCACGCACTGGCCGGGAATCCGCCACGTCCTCTTCCTCGCGAATCCGCTCGGTCGCGTCGGTTTCCTGCGCGACGTAGGCAGGCGGCTTGGACGCTTCCGCTGGCCCCTCGGCCGGCGTCTCGGGCTCCTTCTCTACTTTGGCGAACGAGGCTTCACTGGAAGCTTCGGCCTTCACCAAGGTGGCGGCTGCTTCTGTCGTCGCATCGCCCAGGATGGTCGGCTGCGAATTTGAGGCGGAGGCCGACAGCGGAGCGGGCGGCGTGCTCGGCGCGGAAGCTTCCGCGGGCGTGACCGTCGTGTTTGAGGCCGTAAGCTGCTGGCGCGGCGCTTCGGCTTCCGTGGGCGATATTTCAGGGGCCGGCTGAGCGGCACTATTGGTTGCGACCAAAGCGGGCGCCGGGGTTTGAACTTCATCATCGGAATCGGAGTCCGTGTTGCCGGGCTCGGGATATGAAGAGGCGGCTCGTGCGACAGAATCTGGAACGCCGATCGGCACGCCTATGGAGCGGCTCTCTTTCGAACCCGAGAACCACTCGCTAGGATGCAAACTCCGCGGCAATAAAAATGCGCCGACCGCGGCCAGGCCAAGGAACAGCGCAGCCAACGCCAACGGCTTCCACGGAATCGGGCGATGTGGCGTGGCCGTTTTGATCGCCGCCGGCTCAGCGACCGCCACCGGCACGCCAAACTTCCGACCCACCGCCTCCCGGCGGTCCACTTGCGAGAGACAATCGCGCAGCGACTCCTCGAACGCGACCGGATCGTGCGGCCGCTGCTCCGGATCGCGCGCCAGCATTTGCTCGAGCAAATGTAGGGCCGGCTTCGGCACGCCGCTTAAGCGCGGGAGTGGCGTCTCGGCAATGGGCGGTGCCCCGGTGAGCAGAAACCAAAGCGTCGCTCCGAGCGAATAAATCTCCGACTGAAAATTGACCACGCCCTCACTCTTTTGCTCCGGGCTGACAAAGCTCGCGGTGGCATCCGAGGCCATGTTTTTCCCCGCGTATTTCGAGCCCGCGGGCACGGTCCCGATCCACTGCAAGATCTTCACCATCGGCCAATCGCCCTGCGGCGTCTGGCCCGGCACCAGGACCACATTCTCCGGATTAATCGCGCGATGCACGAGCGACTGAAAGGCCGCCGCGCCCAGCGCGCTCACGATCTGGGATGCGATCCGCAAAGCCGGCCCGACCGGCATCGGCCCGTGTGCTTTCACCCACGCTTCCACCGATGTCCCCGCGACGTGTTCCCAAACGTAAACAAACTGATCTGTCTCGCTCTCGAATTCGCGCAGTGCAGGGATGTTCGGATGATTCAACTGCCGCGCGGCCTTCCCCTCACGGGCCAACTCCTCGCGCACCCGTGGTTTCAGGCCGAAGGCGAGAATCACTTCCACCTCCACTTCGCTCCCATCGCGCGTGTCCTCCGCCTTGTAAGTCACGGCCGTTCCGTGGCGTCGGAGCACAGCGAGCGCGCCGCGTTCGTCGGCGATGACGCGGTAGCGATCGAGATAGGTTTTGCGTTTCATTGCAGAGAGATCTGGGACAATGCGCGCTCTTATTTCGTAAATGCACGTCCCGAAGCGCTCAGATTTTGACCGGAGTTTACCAGAAAAATTCAATTCGGTGGCGACCTGCCCTGTCGCGGGGCCGGCAAATGGAGCCGGCGCGCCCTCGCGCCGAAGTTTGAGATAAGCGTCATCTGATCCTTCGGCCCGAGGGCGGGCCGGCTCCATTTACGCCTTCGCTCCACGCTGGCCCTCGTTCGTCTTCGCAGCTACAGTGCCCGAGGTTTTTCCGCATGAAGCCAACCAATCATCTTCGGGGCGCTCGCATTTATCTGTCCGGCCCGATGGACTTCGTCGCTTCCCGGCAGGAAGAAAAAGCCACCGGCTGGCGCAATCGCGTGGGCGATTTCCTGCGCGCTTACGACTCCGTCGTCTTCGATCCCTGGTTCAAACCAGCCGTGCGCGGCCTGCATCAATACGGCCTCGAAGATATCAACACCATCGACGTCCGGGAAAACTGGACCTTCGCGCCCGGCCAGGATGGCGACGTCACGCGCTCCAGTTGTGCCGAAAACTTTTGGGAAACCCTCCACATCGATTTGCGCATGGTCGACACGAGCGACTTCACCATCGCCTATTGCCCGACGAATATTTACAGCGTCGGCACCGCGCACGAGATCATCCTCTCCCGGCAGCAGGCCAAGCCCGTTCTCTTCGTCAGCCCGCCGGTCACTTTCCCCGTCTTCGAGGAACTCTGCGACCACCTAAAAGACGACCCGAAAGGCGCGGCCCTGCTGGAGAAGCTGGCGAACGAAGTCCCGATCAAACCGAACGAGCGCGGCATTCCCAGCCTCTGGTATATGCCGCTCATCGGCAGCGGGAACTTCTTCGACGGCTTTGGCTTCCGCGATTACATCGAGCGCTTCGATTGGAAACCCATCCCGATGGACGAGCGCGAGGCCAAACATCCGCCGCAAAATCCGCTCCTGCCCTTCCTCGAAAAACTTGCCAGGGAAGTGCCCAAACGCTGGGATAACAAGCTCAAACAATATGTCACCAACGACGATTGGCTCCTGTGGGAGCTCGACTCCGCGCCGCCCCGCGGCGAGATCGTCACCGACAGCCCCACCCGAACTGATTAGAGCACCATGCTGGACCCGAAACGAACCGTCGCCGAACTGAAGGAATTGCGCCACCTCACCGGCGATGACAACGGCGCGCAGCGCGTGGCGTTTAGCGGTCTTTGGGCTGGGGCGCGGGAGTGGTTGCAAATGAAGGCGGAGAACATTCCCGCGGAGACACATCGCGACGAAGCGGGAAATCTCTGGATAACCTTGCCCGGCGAATCTGAGCAGGCGCTCCTCATCGGGGGCCACATCGATTCCGTCCCGAACGGCGGCTGGCTCGATGGTTGCCTCAACACGCTCGCAGGGATCGAAATTCTGCGCCGGATTTTTGCGCAATACGACGGCAGACCGCCCGTCACCGTGCGCCTGGTCGATTGGGCCGATGAAGAAGGCGCGCGTTTTGGGAAGAGCCTTTTCGGTTCCTCCGCCTGCTCCGGCAATCTCGATCTGGAGGAAGCGCGCGTCCTGAAGGATCGCGACGGCGTCACCCTGCCCGACGCGCTCCGCGGATGCGGGATCGACTTCGAGAAAGTGAAGGATTGCGGGAAGGAATTGGAAAACGCCGCGGCCTATCTGGAATTGCACATCGAGCAGGGTCCTGTGCTGCTCGATCTCGATCTTCCGCTCGGCACTGTCCTCGGCACCTTCGGGGTCGAGCGGCATGCGATCACGTTCCGCGGGCAGGCCGCGCATTCCGGCAGCACGCCCATGAACCGCCGCAAGGATGCCTTCCTCGCTGCCTCGCAGATGAGTCCGGAAATCTATCGCATCGCCGAGCGGCACGGCGGCGTCTGCACCATCGGTTCCTGCATTACCAAGCCCGGCATCGTCACCAGCGTGGTCGAAGAATGCCGCATCACGCTCGATCAACGCCACCTCGATGCCGACGCGCTCGCGCGCATGTTACAGGAAGCCAAGGACGCCAGCGAGCGCTACGCAGAGGAAGCTCAAGTCACCGTCGCATGGGAACGTCTCTGGCAGATCGCGCCCATCCTGTTCAATGACGAACTCATCGCCTTCGCCGACGAAGCCATCAGCGACACCGGCGCCAAACCGCACCGCCTCCCTTCCGGCCCACTCCACGACGCCGCCGAAGTCGCCCGCGCCGGCGTCCCCACGATCATGATGTTCGTGCAAAGCCTGCATGGCATTAGCCACAACAAGATCGAGGACACGAAGGAAGAGCACCTCGAAATGGCCGTGCGCGCTTTCGATAAATTAGCCGACAAAGCAATCGCCTGGATCGCGAGTCGCTGAATTCAAGACGACCGCGGGCTTGACGCCTCGCGAGCGTTTGCTTTCAATTCGCGTAACCGTGGCAAGCCCAGGAACAATCTATGCCTATGTCCCTGGGTTGCGGGGCACAAAGGAAAGCTGGCAACCGTTGGTCGAAAGATTGGAGCGCGATCTGCGCGGTGAGTGGATTCCGCTGGAACATCACTGCGGTCCATTTTCCCGCCGTTCGCCCGAGCAAGTCGCGCGTTCGCTCAGCGCTACCCTTGATCAAATCTGCACGGAACGCGGCCCGAAGGCCGAGCTGGTGCTTATCGGCCACAGCATCGGAGGCGTCCTCGTCCGGGCGGCCTATCTCATGGCTGCGGGGCAACTCGGGGAAGACAAAACACGTTACAGTTACACGTGGCCGGATCGAGTCAGCCGCATCGTGCTGATGGGGAGTATCGACCGCGGGGTAGACCCCGAGGGTTCGTGGCGCGCGCGCTTGGGCGCTCCGCTGGCCCGCTTCCTCCGTCCCTTTGGGATTAGATTCGTTTACGACATTCTCAAGGGGTCGAGCTTTATCACCAATCTCCGCATTTCCTGGATCCGGTATTACCGCAATCTGCCCAATCCTCCCTGCATCGTGCAGGTCCTGGGCACGGAGGACGATGAGGTGCAGCGCCGGGATAGCCTCGATCCCGACTTGTTTCCGCATGCCACCGCCATCGACGTGCCCGATGCCAATCATGTGCGACTCCACGACCTGGAGAGTACGCCGAATCCGGACCTCCATTATGCCCGCCTTCGGCACGCCATCGCCGATCCTTTCCCGCGCCATCCTGTGGCTCCGCAGGTCATGGAAAAGCGGCACGTCATTCTCCTGCTCCACGGCATCCGGGCGAGTGCATGGGGCTGGCCGAAGCGCCTGGCCGAGGAAATTCGAAAGCGTGATCCCAACGCGATTATCAAGACTCCAGACTATGGTTACTTCTCGGCTCGCCGATTTGCGATTCCATATCTGCATCGGAAGCCGCTGCGTTGGTTTCAAGATCAATACAGCCAGGCTCTGGCGGAGTATCCCGAGGCGGAGTTCAGCTTCGTCGGTCACAGCAATGGCACCTACTTGATGGCGCAGAGTTTGCGCGAGATCGGAGGAATATATTTTCGGCGGATCTTTCTGGGCGGCTGCGTTCTTTCGCCTCGTTATGCCTGGCCGTCGCGTCCCGAGCCCTACACGGTGCATAACGCCTTTTGCCACTCGGACCTGGTGGTAGGCATCCTGTGCAGCGCGCTGGCCGGGATGGGCCGGCGCGATGTCGGCACGGCCGGATTCGAGAGCTTCCGCGACTTTCCCGGCCAGCAGAATCTGGCCGTCGCCGGACACGGCGCGGCCTTCGACACCCGCACCGACCTGGCCGCGGTCGCGGACTTCATTTTGGGAGGCGACCCGCCGACCGGGATCTTGAAAGAACCCCCGGTTTGGACGCGCCGCCTTTCCCGCATCTCGGTCGTCCTCGGCTGGCTCGTGCTGCTCCTGCTCGCGGCTATTCCCATCCTGGGTTTCCGCTTCCACTTCCTACCGATCGCGCTCCTGGCCGACGTTATCATCGTCGGACTCTTGCTCATCTTTCTGGAGTTGCTCTGAAGCGCGCCGGTGCGGCCCGCCGTCAAGCGAAGGGCCCATCGGAATGCGCCGTGAAAGCCGTTGAAAAATTAGCCGACAAAGCAATCGCCTGGATCCCGACAAGGTAGCGCTACCTTAATCCTCTGCCCGACGCGGGGGCTGCTTCCCACCTTCCGGCGATGTGGAAAGGCTCGAGCCGACCACCGGCGGCACCACCATCGACCAAAACACGCCAACTTTGTTGCAAGCACACGACAACGCCTCCACCGCCGCCGCCGCCCGCCGCTTCATCCGCCTCCAGATCACGCGACCGTAGCGCGGTCTCTGCGTGACGCGCCTCGCATCCCGGAGCGAGTTCGCGCGTATGCGTAATTCCATGTATTCCAGCCGTCGCGCCAATGGCCGACACTCTCGTCCGCTATGGGTGGGAAACGACGCCGGCCCACTTCTTCCGTCCAGGAGACTCCCGCCTCCACTCCCTCCACCAAGGTTGAGACAACTCCCGGCCGCAGCCCGCTCCATTACAGCAACGATGAAATTCTGGCCGGGCCGAAGCTCACCGTCGGCGCGAGATAGAGCGCCTTGCGCTCGCTCAGAACGAGCCGTCGGGGCACTGAAGTCTTCCTCGACCACGATGTGAACGACGCGGGCGCGGATGCGCTTCGTAGACACGGCCATGAAGCGATCGTCTTGCGCGATACACTTCGCCTCAAAACCCGATCTACGGAGAGAAACTTGGTCATACGACTAGGTCAATCGGAGCCTTTGAACACTGGTGAATTCTCGCTAATCCTGCCTGGGTAGCGCGGGCGACTCGCCTGCTGGCGATGGCGACCCCGCCATCGCGGACTTTCGTTTAGCCCCTCGTGTCGAAACGCTCCTTCAATGCGCGCGGATGACGCCGCCCGTGGAAGATCGCCAGAATCCAGACCTCTTCCCCGCGAACGCTATAGTAAACGCCGTAAAACTTGAACCGGTGCAGCGACGCGCGTCGCACGTCGGCAAAACGGATCCGGTGATGGAACGCTGATTCGCTCAGGGCGCGGACGGCGCGATCCACCTCATCGAGAAACTCATCACCCAAACCCGCCTTGCGCTCCTCATACCAGAGGGCAGCATCGAGCGCGTCCTGTTAGCGAGCGGAAGTTTTAGCGCCAGTCCGGCTCGGACCGAAAGTCATGCAGGTGTTCGCGCAGGCGCTCTATCGTGCCATTCCAGGGCTCCAACAGTTCGGGTTGGGCTGCTGCCAGATCGCGCCGCCGAAGCACTTCCTTCTCCTGCTGTTCTTTGCCTAGTTCGTCCTGGTCATCGCTCAGCAGCTCGCGCCAGTTTTCCTCAAACCACAAGACGAGACGTTGCCGATCCTCATCTGAAAGCCCGAGAATCGCGGTTTCCACTTGTTCTATGCTCACGTCTCCAGAATACAAAAAATGAGGTAACTGGCGAACAAAGAATCTTCCGAGCGCTCACCATTCCTTGGAGTCGAAGCGCAAAAAAACGAGGTCGCGTCTGATCCCGCCTGGGTAGCGCGGGCGACCCGCCTGCTGGCGATGGCGCCCTCGCCATCGCGAACTTGCCCACCGCCCCGCACCCGATCCGCGATGCTCCAGTGTCATTACTTGGCTCTGCCCCCTTTCGGTTCCATGACCCCTTTCGGTTCCACGTGAGCATCGCTGTCGGGGTGTAGCGGAAGACAGAAGTCAGTAGTCGGAATCAACGCGGCCGGACGGGCAAACGTCCGGCCGTTTTCGTGCCTATGCGAAAAAGGCGGGTCATTTCCAATTCCGTTTCGTCGTTCGCCTTCGAGTGGGCACGCGCCATTACCGCGGATCGCGTCCCTCTGCTGAGGATATCCGCCACGTCAGGAATCAGCCGTAGGTTCACCATCGTTCACCCACTGGAGGTATTCTTCGCGATCAAATCCCGCAGAGGCAAGAAGATCTGCCGCCTCGTCACGAAGAGCGGTTCTCTCTCATCGCAGCGTCTTCCTCAAGTTTTTTCTCCACATCGGCAATGCGTGCGACGGATTCGGCCAATTTCATCGCGCACTGCACTTCACTCGGAAATGTTTTGGCCACCAAGTCGAGCCTCGACATTCCGGTCAAATCCACAGGCGGAGCAAAATTCGGCGTCATTTCGAAGGCAAGCGACAACATTACCGCGCCTATATCCAAGTTGATCGTGTATCGAAAACTGCGACGCATGGCCACGGTCCATTTCGGACTCGGAGACTGACCCAAATGCAGCAGCCACTTACCCAAGGCCACACCGAAAAGATGAATCATTTCACCTTCTGAAAGACCCCTGAGATCTACACTCCCACCCTCGAGCGCAGCCCGAGGCAGAAGACCTGCTAGTTTCATCGCAAAGTCTGGATGCGCGTTGAAGTTTGTTCGAGTGGGCTCGCAGAGGCGTTTCATCCACTCTCCATCCACGACGGCTGGCTCGATCATCGTCGTAAGAAAAAGGAGCCAGTTTGTTTTTTGAGCAGCGAACTGGTATTCAAGCAGCCGGTTAAGCGCGGTGTAGTAAGGTTCAACGTCTTGCGCGGTATTTGGGAACATCGAACCACAAAGGTCGAGATTGACCAAATGGTAAGGCCCGTAGGCGCAAAGATACTTGTACGCCAAGGAATCGCTTCCAGTTATGGCTTCAAATCGATCTTTCAAGACCAGTGAATCTGGAATAACTCCGGCAAGCGAGGTAACACCGTTATTCGCCACATGCACCTCGGTTCCGACCTCGCCAGAACCTTGCCCGTGGTTGAACCCAAGGTATCGAATAAAACAGTCCAGCGGACTGATTTCCGTCCACATCGAGCGAAGATCGAGCAGGTGATTCCCAGGGATGACCAGACAGCGGAGCGGATGGGAGACGTGCATTGCGCTATTCGCTTGGCTCGCCATACCCGACGGCTCTTGAAGGTCCGCTCGCCAACTTCCCTTCACGTTGCGTCTGGTTAACTCATTCCACTGATGTCGACGGATATAGTGTTTTCGAATCTTATGCCAAGGCGCGAATCCAGCTAACGGAGGGGCGATGTGCTCCGGACCCTTGTCCGGAACGATGCCATCAGCGATATCAGATCCCGAAGAAGCCACGGTTAATCTTCCAAGAGGACGATTTCGAGAATGTCTCGAATGAGTTTCTCTTGCTCTTTGTAGGAAAGAGAATCCAATAATCCCATCCCGTGAAGAAGTTGAGCGATTCCGACGGCTTTCTTTTCTGCCAGCTTTAACCGATTCTTCTCCACCTCGGAATGGCGGGTTTGAGTCGAAGGGGGAATCACAGTCTCCCGATGTAAAACGATTTTGCCTTCACGGCGAAGCTTAGCAGCCTCCGAGGCACGGCCAGGTTCCAACAGCTCAACTTCCGGTACATCCTCGATGCCGCGCGATTTCAGCGCGAACTCAACCTTCACCGCAACCTTTTCTTGCGTGTCGACGGCTTGTTGTCGCCGTGCGTCCGTCCGTAATTGTTTGCCTAGCTCCTTCTGTCGGTTGCTGAACTGACGAAACGCAGAGTGCAGCCATTTTGTCAAAAATTGGTAATGCGGGTGCGCGTAATTGAAAGATTCGCGGTCGAGATTAATTGCGTCGTCCAAGCCCTCTCTCACAAAGATCTCAGCGGTCACTTGTGATTTGCGGGTCAGTTCTGATGTTTCGTATCCCATAAACTCGGCATCGAAGAGCGCGCCCGATGCGTTCCCTACCCGGAGGATCACTCCTTGATGTTGCTTCGGGACAATCTTCGGTGCCCAAAAGAGATAAGCCTCGAATTCCAGCGGACCGCCGCCTCGCGCCCACGCCGACGGTCTTGTGCGCCGCTAACGCGTTCTCCCTCGCCAGAGGTGAAACTCGAATGCTTAAAGCATGCGATCTCCAGAGGCCAAGTTGATCACGAAGACCCGAAATGTCTGGCGCGAGATCGGGGCGCTGCTGCCGGAGGACGATGCGCAATCGCGCGTCTGGATCGAGGACGCGGTGGAGAGATTGCGGATCGCGAAATGCGGAACGCGGATTTGTGGAATCGGGGAAGGCCTGCCCCGGCGATCGGCACGCGCGGTTGAATTGCTTTGCGCACGCGGCACGTGCTCGGCTTTATTGAGGGCCATGGTCACCGTCATCGCCCCGCGCAACGCTACTCAAGTCCAGACGGAAGTGGCGATTATCAAGAAGGCGGGAAGCAAGGTCCACAAGTCGAAGAAGTCCGCGCGCGCGTTCCTGCTGAAACACGGTTTCATCACTAAAGACAATAAAGTGGGCAAGGATTACCGGTAGGCCGATCCATGTTGCGACGTCCTTCGCTCTCGCAGATCACGGTTGCGAGCAGAAGGTCGGTGAAGCAATCCGCGCGGGCGACGCACAGGTGGGGCGGAGCGAGAATCAGTACGATTGGCTCGGCCACGGCGCCTATTTTTGGGAAAATAGTCCGAACCGCGCACGCTATTGGACGCGGTTTTTAAAGAAACATACGCCCGCGTCGGCGAGGAAGATCAGCAGGCCATTTGTCATCGGCGCGGTGGTTGATCTCGGGAATTGTCTCGATCTTACCGATACCGCGTCGCTCGAGATTATCCGCGCCGGATACTAAGTGTTTGCCGGAGCTGCGACGCGGGCCAACGCCGCGTTGCCGGTCAACGAGCAGGCGCACCGCGGCGATGTCGACCTGGTGAAGCGGAAGCTCGACTGCGCAGTGCTGAACTTCGTTCACGAACTGCGTGCGGAACAGCGGGCGGAGCCGTTTGATACGGTGCGCGCAATTTTCGCCATTAACTGGGGATCACACCGGATGCTGCTGTAGTCATGGGCGCGATGGCGGCGCCGATGAAAGATGCGGCGCTGGCGAAGATTTGGGGCAGCGAGGGGATTCGCATTCCGCCATCGTGCGGTGATGCTGCTGCGGGTCAATCATCCGCGCAAGCAGGGCGGGAATGATCCACAGATTTGAAAGCCCGGCCGTTGCTGCGCATCCGTTACGGCGCAGATTTTCGGCGCCCTAGTTCCCGTTCGGAATCTGTGTGAATCGGGGCCGAGGGAATCTGTGGATAAAAACTGCCTGCCACCGCCTTGCCCTTCCGGATGAGGGACATTGATCAGTGTGAGAGGCGGTTAGGTTGGCGGATCGAAATCCCAAGCGTAGTCGCGGGCTCCGTGAAGCACGCGCACCAAAATGATTCCGTCCGCGGTCGGCGCGTAGAAAATCAGATAGTTTCCAACCGGATAGAAGCGAAGGCCTGGCGCGAGGTCTTCACGGCGTGGGCCGCCTTCGGGATTTCTCGCGAGCATCTCGCAGGCTGCGTCAAGTCGGTCGAGTTGACGATCGGCAGCCGATGGATCGTCCTGCGCGATGTGATTCCAGACTTCAATAAGATCGGCTTCCGCGCGCGCCGCTCGATCAACCGTTGCCATCCGTTCTGATGCTAGGAGGCAAAGCGGGCTCGCGCCTTGCGCTTGATCGCTGCCATGTCGAGCGGTTCGACTTCACCTCGCTCGATCTCATCCAGGCCGATCTGAATTTCACGGCGCAGACTTTCGCGACGGATCTTCCAGACGTCGTCCGATTCACTCAGCCATGCGACTAAGGCGCTGCGATCCTCCGCCGGCAGTGTGGCCGCCGCGGCCTTGATTTCCGGTAAGGTGCTCATGCCGGAAGAATACCAAAGCCCACGAGCCGCGGCAATCATGGCAATGAGCCGCGCGGAAACGGTCCAGAGATTGCGCAGATTTTCGGCGCCTTAATTCTCGTTCGGAATCTGTGTGAATCGGGACCGAGGGAATCTGTGGATGAAAACTCATGTCTTTCGCCCGCTGCTTCGAGGTCATGGTTCGAAGGCTCCATTTGGAAACGAGGGGAATTCGATAAAGTTCGTTCAGGCGGGTCGCCTCAACCAGCATGCGAGTCGCATGCGCTCCCCAATCCGCAGAGTCCTGTGGTCTGCTAAGTCGCCACCAACGTGGCCTGCCTCCGCGCAGTGGGCCGACTGACGGGCCGCGGAAAACGTCGCTTTCGCTTAATCCTCCGCGCGCTCGCCGGCGGGGCACATCTTGACCAACTTCGGGTCGAAACGCCCGAGGACATCCACCAGATCGGTTTGCGCGGCCATGACGACGTCGATGTCTTTGTAGACGCCGGGCACTTCGTCGAGTCCAGCGGAGAGCAGGGTGACGTCACGCTCCGCGAGCAGCTTCTTCACGGCGCTCCAGGTGAACGATTGCATCGCTTTCGTGCGACTCATGACGCGGCCGGCGCCGTGCGAGGCGCTGGCGAGCGATTCGGTCTGGCCTTTGCCGCGCACGAGGAAACCGGGCGACGCCATCGAGCCCGGGATAATGCCGAGCACGCCGACACCGGCAGGCGTGGCGCCTTTGCGGTGCACGATCACTTCGCGTTCTTCGCCCGCGATCACGTGGCGCTCTTTCCAGGCGAAGTTGTGGTGGTTCTCGACTTCGAGGACGACACGCGCGCCTAACGAGCGCGCGATGTGTTTGTGGATGAGGGCATGGTTCGCGGCGGCGTAGTGGCCCATCAGGTTCATCGCGTTCCAATATTCCTGGCCGGATTCCTCATCGAGCGAAAGCCAGGCGAGGTGTTTCAGCTCCTTCGGCAGCTCGCGGTGGCGATCCATCGCGAGGCGGCTGTAATGCTGGCACACCTGCGCGCCGGTGCCGCGTGAACCGCTGTGCGTGAGGAGCGAGACGTATTCGCCGGGCGGCAGGCCTAACGATTTCTCGGTAATCGTGAAGCTACCGAACTCGACGAAGTGATTCCCGCTGCCGCTGGTGCCGAGCTGCGACCACGCTTTGTCGCGCATCCGCTGCGTCACGGGCGAGACGCTCCAGTCTTCGTCCATCACTTCGTGTTCGCGGCGCTGCTTGAAAGAGCAGCCCACACCGAAACGCGTCTCGCGTTCGATGATGTTGGCGAGGCGATCTTTCGCGCCCGCGATCGTGTTCGCCTTGCGATCGAAGACCGTCATCTTCATCCGACAGGCGATGTCCACGCCGACGGCGTAGGGGATGACCGCGTTGTCCGTGGCAAGCACGCCGCCGATCGGCAAACCGTAGCCGACATGCGCATCCGGCATCAGCGCGCCGGCCACGGCGACGGGCAACGCACACGCGTTCGCCATTTGCTTGACCGCTTCCGGTTCGAGGCCCGAGCCCCACTGTTTCCAAGGCGCGAGCGTTTCGCGCTGTTTGAACGCGGGAGTGTAAAGCGCGCGGGCGAAGCTCTCGCGCATGGGATCGCTTAGGAACGCGGCAGGGCTGCCAACGATGGCGCCGATCTCATGGGCGAGCTGCGTCATGTCGCCGCCGCTCTCGCGGAAGGCGACGATGAAGGCGTATGCGTGCTTCATCGGTTCGCCTGGCGGCACACCGATTTTTTTCAGGTCATGGCTGTTCATGTGGTTCTCATTTTCAAAATACACGCTGGTTTCGCGGCGGTGTTTGCCCTTCGACATGCTCAGGGTCTTGAGCCTGTCGAAAGATTCTTTTTCGTCGTGGGTCGCTTGGCAACGCTTCTCGATTAGTCCTTCCCGAAGCGTTTTTCTAAGCCGCTCGACAGAAGTGCTACAGAATCAATCTTGCCGCGGCGGTGGCCCGTCTTTTGCTAGGTAAATCGCGGATGCGTTTGCTCAAAAAACTTCTGATGAAGCTGGTCATGATGGTGATCATGGTGGGCGTGATGGGCGTGGGGCTGAGGTATGGCAAGCCCTACATTATGAAGTCGATGGGGATGCCCGAAGCGGCGGCGGGTGGAGGTGAGAGCATCACGGACGCAAAATTTTCCTCGGAGGAATCCGACCTCATGGGGACCATCCTCAAGAGCGCGCTCAAACTGTTTACCGGACAAGCGAAGCGCGAAGACCTGGCGAATGAGCTGAGCGATAAGCTTTACAATGGCCGCCCCGGTGCCGAACACATGTCCGAGCTCGGGATCGAAATCGAAAAGCCGGGCGGCAAGCCAGCGTCCGCACCTGCGCCATCAGCGAAAACTGGAGTTGTCTCGGCCATGCCGGCAGCCGGCGCTGTTGCTGCGAACGCAAAATCTGCGGCGAATTTGCCAGCGAAACCGGGCGCGGCGCCAGTGCCGGAGACAGCCGCGCCAGTGCCGGAGACAGCCGCGCAACGCGCCGCCAACAAGGCTCGCGCAGCGCTTCTCGGTCGACTCACGGAAAAAGCCAAGGCGAATCCCGAGCTGGCTTTGGTTCCGGTCGTAGTCGTAGGGATGCTGCTATTTCACTTTTGCAGAAAGCGGAAATCACCCACCGATGATTTCATGCTGCCGGATCTCTCCAATCTGCTCCCGTCGGAGTCCGAGGAATACGAACTGAAAAACCCGATGCACTTACTTCAGGCCGAGGAGTTCGAACTCTTGGTGGCGCTGATTTATCAACGCCAAGGCTACCGCGTTGAGATGCCGGCTGGCCTCGGCAGCGGCCGCTTCATGCTTCTGCGCAAGTCGGAGCGCCTCTTCGTGCAGTGCAAGAAATTAAGCCAGGAGCACAAGGTGCACGTGGACCGAGTGCGCGAAGTGCATGATGCAGCGCTCGAAGCCACCGCGACGCGCAGCATGTATGTCGCCTCCTGTGGCTTCTCATGGGATGCGCGAAATTTTGCCAAGACCAAAGGCGTGATGGTGATCAACGCGCGCACGCTGGATGGATTGGTTACGGAAGCCTTCCAAAAGACAGGCGAAGATTGTCTCTCGGTGTCGGAATGGGCGCCGAAGCTCATGACCAAAGTCAAGCTGACCCCGCCGCACTGCCCTACCTGCGAAGCGGAAATGGAGCAGCTCAGCTTGAGTGCTGGCTCCGTTTGGGTCTGCAGCCAGCGGCCGGAGTGCAAGGGACGACGCAGCGCGCGCAAAGACTATAAAGACGTGCCAGCGGCGGCGCCGAGAGTGACCGCGGCTCCGCAACCGCAAGTCACCGTATTTCGGAAGAATGAGCAACAGCCCGAGGTGAAGGAAGTGAAAAAGCCGAAGGAAGTGAAGGAAGTGGTGGAAGCGACGGTCGTAATGGGAGGGCGCGCACGGACGATCTGCCCTTCGCGGTGATACGCGCGCCTTCGTCTTTGCATGAGCAACCCGGTAGGGACGCCGCGCTGCGCGCGCTGCGGCGTCCAATACGCGTGGTCTGCACCTCAAGCGTACGCGTAACCGCACGACCGGCCAGGCCTCTTGGACGGCGCAGCGCGCCATCCCTACCGAGGCGCTCGGAGCGCCGCGCATTCATCAGCCGGCATTTGCACCATGCAGCAGCGGCTCTAGCGCTCGCCAAACGTTTTCTGCCAGAATGCGTTGGCCGGCGGCGTTTGGATGGATGTGATCGGGCAGGTTTAATGTCGGATCGCCGCCGACGCCTTCGAGCAGGTAGGGCACGAGCGCGGCGTCGTTTTTCTTGGCCAGCTCGCCGAACATGGCGCCAAAGCCCTGGAGATATCCCTCACCGAGATTGAGCGGCAGTTGCATCCCGGCGATGAGAAGGCGGACTCTCGGATTTCGCCTTTTGGCTCGGTCGATGATGGCCTGCAAGTTCGCTCGGATTTCGTCCAAAGGAACGCCACGAAAGGCATCATTGATGCCGAGTTGCACGATGAGCACATCGGTCGAGCGCGTTAGATGTTCTGGGAGCCGTTGTAATCCGCCCGCAGTCGTCCCACCGCTGACGCTGGCGTTCGTAATCTCGACCCGCAGCCCGGCAGCGCGGGCTTTTTTCGCAAGCAGGGCGGGATAGGCTTGAGCACGGGCCAGCCCGAAGCCGTCCGATAAACTATCGCCGAGAACGAGAACGGTCTGGGTGTTCGAGTCATCGCGTCGTGCCGCCTCCACGGTGGGCAGGAGTAAGCTCGCGAGCAGGCAGCCAAGCGTAAGGACGGTGAATTTCAAGAACACTTCTGACGGTTATTCCGCGAATTCGTTCAAAAACCAGCGGACTTTCCCGGTTGCGTTTGGGAAGCGCCACAACTAGTAAAAAGCGTCGGCTTTCCCCATCGGAGGCGGCATCGAAAATTCAGTAAACTCCCAAATCTCTCCCTCTATGGCTAACTACGGAATCAACGGCTTCGGCCGCATCGGGCGCAATGTCTTGCGCGCCATGTCGCAACAGGATGTCGAGCGCGTCAAAGGCATCAACGATCTCACCGACACCACCACGCTCGCGCATCTGCTGAAGTGGGATTCGGTACACGGAAAATTCGAGGGCGAGATCGGGCACGATGCGGAAAACATCATCGTGCGCGGCCACAAGATTAAGATCATGAAGGAACGCGACCCGGCGAAGCTGCCGTGGAGAGATTTGAGCGTGGAGGTGGTGATGGAGTCGACCGGATTTTTCACTGAGCGCGACAAAGCCGAGCTGCACATCAGCAAAGGCGGCGCGAAGCGGGTGCTGATTAGCGCTCCGGCTAAAGGTCCCGATGCCACGATTTGTCTCGGGATTAACGATGACATCTACGACCCGGCGAAGCACACCGTGGTCTCGAACGCCAGTTGCACCACCAATTGCCTCGCGCCGATGGCGAAGGTGCTAAACGACAAATTCGGGATCGAATCCGGCTTCATGAGCACGATTCACTCTTACACCAACGACCAGAACATTCTCGATCTTCCGCACGCGGACCTGCGTCGTGGACGCGCCGCGGCGGTGAACATCGTGCCTTCGAGCACGGGTGCCGCGAAGGCAATCGGGGAAGTGATTCCGGAGTTGAAAGGGAAGCTCAATGGCGGCGCCTTCCGCGTGCCGACACCGGACGGATCGGTCACCGATTTCACCGTGATCTTGAAAAACAAAGCGAGCGCGGAAGACGTGAATCAGGCCTTCAAAGAAGCAGCCGCGCAGAAGAATTTCCAAGGCATCCTGGAGTATTCCGATGAGCCACTCGTGCTCTCGGACATCGTAGGCAATCCCCATTCCTGTATCTTCGACAGCGGCCTCACGCTCTCGTTAGGCGACAACTTCGTGAAAGTGGTCGGCTGGTACGACAACGAGTGGGGCTATAGCAATCGCTGCGTGCAAATGCTGGAATTGCTGGGGCGATAATTTCGTGCTCGTGCTCCAGCTCGCGCTCGATTCTTCAAAATGAAACCCTGCTTCGATCACGAAAAACTCGACCTTTACCGCGAAGCAATCGCCTTCTGCGCTTGGACGGGCGAACTGCTCGGGACGATCGCCGCGAAGGCTGCGGTCAAAGATCATCTAGATCGAGCTTCCACCAGTGTTCCGCTCAATATTGCGGAAGGAAATGGCAAGATTTCCGAGCGGGATCGAGCGCGGTTCTTGGAGATTGCGAGAGGTTCGGCGTTGGAATCGGCGGCTTGCCTGGATGTCCTAATCGCGCGCAAACTCACCGCCGCTGATTCGGTTACGCAGGCGAAAGAGCAACTCAGTCGCATTGTGCAGATGTTGATGGGGATGTTGCGGCGATTCTCAGAGCGACCGGAATTTTTGCGTGAAGACGCTGCCGAATATGAGATCGAGCGCGAGCGGGAGCACGAGCACGATTACGAGGAAGAGACATGAACAAGCTTTCCCTTCGCGACCTCGATGTACGTGGCAAGCGCGTGCTCGTGCGGGTGGACTTTAATGTGCCGGTGGAGGAACACGGCGATCACGTTCACATCACCGACGACACGCGGATTCGCGAAAGTCTGCCGACAATCAACTATCTGCGCGAGCACGGTGCGAAGACGATCTTGATGGCGCACTTTGGGCGACCGAAAGGGAAGCGGGTGGATAAATACACGCTCCGGCCGGTGGCGGATCATTTGCACACGTTGATCGACCAGCCAGTGGCGTTCAGTCACGACGTCACCGGCACGGTTCCAGAGGAGATCATCGCCCACATGAAGGACAGCGATGTCACGTTGCTGCAAAATGTCCGCTTCGAGGCTGGCGAGGAAGCGAACGATCCGGCGTTTTCGGAATCGCTGGCGAAGCTTGGCGATGTTTACGTGAATGACGCTTTCGGCGCGGCACATCGTGCGCACGCGAGCACGGCGGGCATTACCAAATTCGTAAAGCAATCCGCGATGGGGTTCCTGATGGAAAAGGAGCTGAAATATCTACGCGGGGAACTTGAGACGCCGGCGAAGCCATTCCTCGTCATCATGGGTGGCTCGAAGGTGTCGGATAAGATTGGCGTGATCAAAGCGCTGATGGAGAAGGCCGATACGATTCTGATCGGCGGCGCGATGGCGAACACGTTCTGGAAAGCCGAAGGCATTCCGGTAGGCGCGAGCAAAGTCGAGGCCGACAAATTGGATTTGGCGCGAGAGCTGGTGGAGCACGCCAAAGCGAAAGGCGTGAAGTTGCTTCTTCCGGTGGACGCCGTGGAGGCGAGCGAGTTCAAACCCGGCGCCGAGAAACGCAATACGGAGAAGATCACCGGAAGCTCTGGGATCAGCGAAGGCTGGCAGGCGCTCGATATCGGCCGCGCGACGATCGCGCTCTTCGAAGCGGAGATCGCGAAAGCGAAAACGATTCTCTGGAATGGACCGGTAGGCGTGTTTGAAATCCCGGATTTCGCCGAAGGCACGATGGCAATCGCGAAGGCCTTGGCTAAAGCGGACGCAGTGAAAATCATCGGTGGCGGAGACTCCGTTACGGCTGTGAAACAGGCTGGGCTGGCGGATAAGATGACGTTTATTTCCACGGGAGGCGGCGCGTCGCTTGAACTCTTGGAAGGAAAAGAACTGCCGGGCGTCGCCGCGCTTTCGGAAAGGGAGTAATGGAGTGTTGGAGTAATGGAGTGATGATCGCTGCGACCTGCTCCCCATTACTCCAATCCTCCACCACTCCATGACTACACCCCTCCCATGAGAAAGAAAATCGTCGCCGCGAATTGGAAAATGAACATGACCCAGGCGGAAGCCGCGGGTTTCGTGGAGACGTTTCTCCGCGAGCTGGGCGATTTCTCCGAGGTGGAAGTCGTGCTGGTGCCGCCTTTCACTGCCATTCCGAAAGTGAGCGAGATGCTGAATGCTTCGCAGAATGTGAAGGTGGGCGCGCAGAACATGTATTGGGAAAAGAGCGGCGCTTTCACCGGCGAGATCAGCGCGGCGTTGTTGCGGGAATTGTTCGTACGTTACGTCGTGCTCGGTCACAGCGAGCGGCGCGCGTTGCTCGGCGAGACGGATGAGATTGTGAATCGCAAAGTGCGTGCGGCGCATGAGGCATCGCTGCGGCCGATTGTGTGTGTGGGCGAGACCTTGGAACAGCGCGAGGGCGATGAGGTCGAGCAAGTGATCGGCACGCAATTGCGCGGCAGCCTGGCGGTTCTCAGTGCGAAGGAAATGGGCGAAACCGTGGTCGCCTACGAACCGATTTGGGCCATCGGCACCGGGAAAACTGCCACGGCCGAGCAGGCGCAGGAAGTCCACGCTTTCATCCGGAAAACATTGAGCGAGATGGCGGATGAGGCGACGGCGAACCGCATGCGCATTCAGTACGGGGGCAGCGTGAAGCCGGATAACGCCTTCAGCCTGATGTCGCAGCCGGATATCGATGGCGCGCTGGTCGGCGGGGCGAGTCTAGATCCGCGCAGCTTCGCGCAGATCGTCAAAGGCGCGCACACGGAACATCTCTAATCGACCCCGCCGCCGTGGCGCAGAGCGGGTCGCGCGCCGTCGTTCTGCGCGGCATTCTGCGTGCAGCCGGCAATGCACTCATTCCTTACGGTGCCAGCCCGCCCTCGCGACGCGCCTTCTCCGAGCGGTCACGAAATCAGTAGGCCAACTAACGGTGAAATATCCAGGTTGGGGCACGTATGAGCTGAAAGTGGACGCGGTTCGCGCGGGCCAATTCCGTGGCGCATATGCGCCACGGAATTGGCCATGTTCGCCATCACTGGGCAGGAGAGGAGCGGCGGCGCGGGTCTCAAGATCTTGATCCGACAGCGCGCAAGGGAGGCGTCGATGCCGATCGCGTTGGCGCCGCGAATCACCGTTATTTCTTGATTTCCAGGTAAGTCCGCGAGGTGGTCTTCCCGGTTACCGGGTCCATCTCTTCGATTCGCATCTGTTTGAGGAACCAGCGGCCCTCGATCTTCTGCCCGGAAATGACTTCAAACCGCTTCGCGAGTTTTCCTTTCCAATCGTAACCCTCCAGGCGCATCAGCGCCCCGCCCTTCTCATCGGTCCAGAGAAGGACGGTCCCGAATTGCGATTGCCGCGACGGCGCTTGTAATTGCAATTTCCAACAACGCCGGGTGTTGATGGTTTCCTCGCCCACCAGGCGCGCGTTCGGCCAATAAAGGAACTTGAGCGACAAATCGGCGTAGGTGATTGCGGTGCCGCGCACCTTTTGGCCGAATTCCGGACCGGAGATTTTGTCGACACCGTCGCCGGTGATTTCTTCGAGCTTCGAATCCGATTCGCCGAGGCGTAATTGCAGGGCTTCGTCCGGATTGGTGAAAGAATAGCGAACAACCGGCCCCGTCTGCGTGAGCCGAAACGGGACGATCTTTCCTTCTTCCCGTAACTGACCATTCACCGCGATGTCCTGCCGCGACTGCTGCAGACGGACGGTGGCGAGAATTTCCTGCGCCGACGGCGCGGCTTGCAAAGTGGCGACCGTGAGGAGCAGGAGGGCGAAACGTTTCAGCATTGGGGGAAGTCTTAAGTTTTAAGTTTTAGGTTTTAAGCGTTTAGTGAACCGCTCGAAGGCGACGACGCTGAAAACTTAACCCTTCAAACCGCACACTGTCTTCGTGGATCAGACGATTTTCCATCTCATCAACGAACGATGGACGAGTCCCGCGCTCGATTTGTTCATGGCCGCGCTGAGCGACATGGATGTGTGGTGGCCGCTCGTCGTTGTGCTGGTGCTCTATCTTCTGATCATGCGCGGCTTCAAGGGACGGGCGTTTCTCGTCTGCGTAGGTCTGACGCTTTTGTTCACGGAAACGGTGGTGGTGCAGGGACTGAAAAAATCGGTCGGTCGCCAGCGACCGAAGCAAGCGCAAAAGGTTCGGCTGGTGCAATTGCGACCCGCGAAACCGAAGATGCTGACGCTGCTGAAGAAGCCGCGCGTGCATTATTCGGAAGCCTGGCAGCGTCAGGAGGAAGGCACTTCTTTCCCTTCGGCTCACACGGCGAACAATTTCATTGTCGCCACTTTCTGCGTGCTCTTTTTTCGACGCTGGGGCTGGCTCTATTTCGTCATCGCCGCTGCCGTTGGCTATTCGCGTATTTACCTCGGCGCGCATTGGCCGAGCGATGTCATGACGACGGCGTTTTTGGCGCTCGGGCTGGCTCTGCTGATGGCGGCATTGCTGGAATGGATCTGGCGGCGCGCCGGGAAACGTTGGACCCCGGAATTGTTCGCCAGGCACCCGAGCCTGCTCGCCGAGGTGGCGCAAGTTTCCAACTTGCGTGGTGAGGATCGGCAAGTTGGAAACTTGCGCCACAAATGAGCACGACCCGCGCAATCTGGCTCTTCCTGCTCGCGCTCACGGGCCTCCGCTTGACCTTGATCGGGACGACCGACCTCTCGTTCGACGAAGCGCATTACTGGATGTGGTCGCAGCGGCTTGCGCCCGCGTATTTCAGCAAGGGGCCGGGAGTGGCGTTCGCCATTTGGTCGAGCACGGCACTGTTTGGTTCGACCGATTTCGGCGTGCGCTTTTGGAGTCCGGTGCTGGGCATGGGCACCAGCCTGATGCTCTATTATTTCGCGCGCCGTCTCTTCAACGCCGCGACCGGCTTCTGGGTGGTGCTGGTCCTGAATGTGACGCCGATTTTTAATATCGGCACGTTCGTGATGACGATTGATCCGCTCTCGATCTTCTTCTGGGTCGCGGCCCTTTACACCTTCTGGCTCGCGCTCGAACGGCATCCGGATTTTTCCTGGTTTTGGCCATTCACGGGCTTGCTCATCGGACTCGGATTTCTCTGCAAATACACGAACGCCTTGCAGCTCGTGTCGGTTCTGATCGTGCTCGCGCTGATCCCGCGATTTCGCGGCGAGTTTCGCAACCTCGGGCTCTATACGTTGCTCGCCACCTTCGCGATTTGCGTCATCCCGCCCATCGTCTGGATGCAACAACATGCCTGGGCGACGCTCGGCCATCTGCGTTCCAGCGGACGGCTCGATGGCGCGCCGCGATTCAATCCGCTCGAGTTTCTCTCATTTTTCGGACTGCACTTTGCGACGTATGCGCCGCTCATTTTTCTCGCGCTCGTCTGGGCGGTGATCGCGAACTGGCGCCGCTGGCATCGCCAGTTCAAAGGCATTTATCTACTTTGGTTTGGGTTGCCGGTGTTCGGTATTTACGCCGTGCTCTCGTTCAACAAAGCGGCGAATGGGAACTGGGACGCGCTCGCCTTTCCGAGCCTGGCGATTTTGGCCTGCGCCTATTGGCGGGAGCGAATTGAGGCGCGGCCCTCTCTGCGCTGGTGGGCCGCCATCGCCATCATTGGTGCGTTGCCGCTAACCATGGTCGCGTTGAACACCGACCTCCTGCGCATCGTTGGTTTTGAATTTCCAAAAAACGATCCGTCCGATCGCTTGCGCGGCTGGCGGAGCGCCGCGAACGCGATCGAGCAAGTGCGGCACGAGGTGGAGCAACGACTCGGCGAGCGTGTCTTCATGATCGCCGATGGACGTGATCGCGCCTCCGAGTTCTCGTTCTACTTCCACGACAAACGGCGCGAGGGACCGGGGCATCCGGAGGTTTACCTGATCGAGTCGCAGGCGATTGAGAATCAGTTCTCGTTCTGGCCTCGCTACGATGAGTTTGAGGACGCCCCGCGCCAGCCGGCCACGCCGGAGGAGGGCGATGTCTACACGGAAGAAAGTGGGGTGAATTTGTTCACGGGGCGAGACGCGCTCTACGTTCACCAGAGCACTGGCCAACACCCGGCGCGCAATATCAGCCAGGCATTTCAATCGACCGAAGTCGTGGCCACGATCGAAGTCCGGCGCGCGGGTCGTTTGCTGCGCACGTTCACGGTGTTCCTTTGCAAAAATTATCGGACGTTGCCGTTATGATGAGTCCGTCCGGTGCGCCTGCGGTTTCCGTGGTGGTGCCGCTTTACAATGAAGAGGAAAACGTTGCGCTCCTGCAGGGCGAACTGACGGCGGCGCTGACGGGGATCGATTACGAAATCATCTTTGTGGACGATGGCTCGACCGACGCGACGATCGCGCGGATCGCGCCTAACGAGCGCGTTCGAGTTCTGCCGTTCGCGCAGAATGCCGGGCAAAGCGCGGCCATGTATGCGGGCTTGCATGCGGCGCGTGGGACGGTTGCGGTTTTAATCGATGGCGATCTGCAAAACGATCCCGCGGATATCCCGAAGCTGTTGCGCGAGATCGAGGCGGGCGCGGATTTGGTCTGCGGCTATCGCGCGCAACGCAAGGACACGGCGGTGAAACGGATCACCAGCCGGGTCGCGAATTTTGTGCGCAGCCGGTTCACCAAAGATGGCGTGCGAGATACGGGCTGCACTTTGAAAGCGATGCGACGCGAGTGCATCAGCATGCTTGTCCCGTTCAAGGGCATGCATCGCTTCATCCCCGCGCTGGTGAAGGGGGGCGGGTTTCGCTTGGTGGAAATTCCCGTGAACCATCGCCCGCGGCAGTTTGGCGTGAGCAAGTATGGCCTCGGCAATCGCGCCGTCCGCGCGACGGTGGATATGTTCGGCGTGCGTTGGCTGCTCTCGCGGCAGTTGAGTTACAAGGCAGATACTCAACGCGAATGACGTCCAACCGTGTCATCCCGAGCCGCGCAGACGGTCGAGGGATCTCGCACTGGGTCTAGAACGGTCCGAAACGCAATCGACTCCAGCACGACTTCGCTGCGTGGCACGTCTTCTCTCGCCAGAGACTTGCGTCCGCGTTTGTGAGATCCCTCGGCCGTCTTCGCGGCTCGGGATGACAATTGAACGCTAGCGCTAGCTCGGGACCGGTTCAGGTTCAGCGGCGGGTTCGACCCACTTGCCGTGTTCGCGGATTAAATCCTGTAAACGATCGACCGCTTCCGCTTCCGGAATATTGAACTTCACCGCAGTCTTGCCGACGTAGAGATTGATCTTACCCGGAGCGCCGCCGACGTAGCCAAAATCCGCGTCCGCCATTTCTCCGGGACCGTTCACAATGCAACCCATGACGGCGATCTTCACGCCCTTCAAATGCATGGTGGCGGCTTTAATCCGCGCCGTCGTGGTTTGAAGGTTGAACAACGTCCGACCACACGACGGGCAGGCGACGTAATCGGTTTTAAAAATCCGCGTCCCGGCTGCCTGCAGAATATTGTAACTGAGGCGCAGTGCCTGACCTGGAGCTTCCTCGCCTTGCACGAGAATCGCATCGCCGATGCCGTCGCAAAGAAGCGATCCGATGTTGGTGGAAGCGATCAGTAGCGTCTCGAGGAATGGCTGAGGGCTGATGGCTGATGGCTGATTTGAGAGAACGTCTTTGAGCAGGATCGGATGTCTCGGGTCAACCCTGCCGGCCAAGAGACGAAACGCCGCGATGACCGGCAGATCGAGGCAATCCTGAACGGTGATGAGTTGCGCGGCGCTCTCACTGTTGAGTTGCTCGACCTGCGCCTCATCACGCGGATCGATCTCCACGATTCCGGCCTGCTCGTAAACGATCTCAGGTTTGTAATCGCCCATCCGATCGACCTTGTGCGCGATCTTCTCGAAGCTCGTTTGCCGCACCACGACGCGCACGATCTCTTCGCCACCGAGCGCAATCTCACCAGCAATTCCGCCCAACTCGATTTTCTGCGAAAGTCGCCGCTGATACGAAAACGGATCGTAGCTGTAGCGGCGGTCT